>JBGAOB010000011.1:0-34230 GCA_044222045.1 Candidatus Eiseniibacteriota bacterium | reverse complement strand
CTGCCCATCCGTGCAGTTTGCTGTTTGCCCCGTTTCCCTTCGTTCCTCGCTCCTTTCTGGGTGCTTCGATGCGGGCTCGGCCTACTTCCTTTCTTCCTCGCTCGGGTCCGTCGGGGGACCTGGCTCGGTGGCTCGACGACTTCTCCTCTCTGCCGGACAACGCGGGGGCGGTGGCTCATTGGCATACGTTGCCGGGTCGCGAGGCTCGGTTCGGGGAACTGCTGCCGGAACTGCCTGAGCCGATCACTTCGGCCCTCGGGGCTCGGGGGATCTCCCGGCTCTATACACACCAGGTGCGGGCGGTGGAATCGCTCCGGGCAGGACACGACACCGTGGTGGTCACGGGCACGGCCAGCGGCAAGAGCCTCTGCTTCCACCTGCCTGCCCTCGAAACACTGCTCGAAGAGCCGGGGGCGACGGCGCTCTACCTGTTTCCGACCAAAGCCCTCGCCCAGGACCAGCTCAAGAGCCTCTCCCGACTGGCGGCCGCGCACCCGGAACTGTCGCGGGCGGTGCACGCGGGGGTCTACGACGGCGACACGCAGGCGACCACGCGGCGCAAGCTGCGCGACGGCGCGAACGTGATCCTTTCGAACCCCGACATGCTCCACGCGGGCATCCTGCCGCAGCACGCGAAATGGGCGCGATTCCTTCGCCACCTGCGCTACGTGGTCATCGACGAGATGCACGCCTACCGCGGCATCTTCGGCAGCCACGTGGCGAACGTGCTGCGCCGGCTCGAACGGCTGGTGCGGCACTACGGAGGGGAGTTCCGCTACGTGCTCTGCAGCGCCACCATCCGCAACCCGGGCGAACTGGCGGCAGCACTCGTGGGGCGCGAGATCGTGGTGGTCGACGACGACGGGGCGCCGCGCGGCGCGAAGCACTTCGTGTTCTGGAATCCGCCCTACCGCGACGAGACGCGCGTGGAACGCCGCTCGTCGAACGTCGAGGGCTGCCACCTGGTGGCGGGTCTGCTCGAACGCGGGGCGCAGGTGATCGCATTCACCAAGTCGCGCGTTTCGGCCGAACTCGTCTACCGCTACGTGCGCGAACAGCTCGAACGCTCGCGCGCACGGATCCCCGGCGACGAGGCGCGCGCCCAGTCGGGTGGGCTCTTCGGCCAGCCGATGCCGCCGCTGCACGAACGCGTGCGGCCGTACCGCGGCGGCTACCTGCCCGAGGAACGCCGCGCCATCGAACAGGCGCTGTTTTCGGGTGAACTGCGCGGTGTGGTCAGCACGAACGCACTCGAACTGGGCATCGACGTGGGCGGTCTCGACGCGGCGGTGCTGATCGGCGCCGCGCCCACGTTCGCGAGCATCTGGCAGCAGGCGGGGCGCGCCGGCCGCACGGGCGCGGAGTCGGTGGTGGTGCTCGTGGCGTACAACGACACGGTCGACCAGTACCTGATGCGGCGGCCGGAGTGGTTCTTCGGCCGACCCGCCGAGGCGGCGTGCGTCGACCCGCACAACCCCTACATCCTCGCGCAACAACTCGCGTGCGCGGCGTTCGAGCTCCCGATCTCGGCCGAGGACGAAGCGGCGTTCGGGCCGCAGATCCACGACGTGCTCGCGGCGCTCGAGGAGGCGGGCGAGACGCGCACGATCGACCAGCGCGCGTACTGGGCGAAGACCGACTTCCCGGGCTCCAAGGTGAGCCTGCGCACGATGAGCGACGACACGTACGCGATCCAGGACGCCTCGCGCGGCAACGCCATGCTCGGCACGGTGGACGCGATCAGCGCGCTCGAGCTGGTGTACCCGGACGCGATCTACCTGCACGAGGGCGACACGTGGTGGGTGCGCTCGCTCGACCTGGAGCAGAAGGTGGCGCTCGTGGAGCCGCGCACGGTGGACTACTACACGCAGCCCGTGCTCGACACGAACGTGCGCGTGCGCGGCGAGCTGCAGCAGCGCGCATGGCGCGGCGAAACGCTGAGCTTCGGCGAGCTCACCTACTCGTGGCAGACGATCGCGTTCAAGAAGATCCGCTACCGCTCGCTCGACTCCATCGGCTACCACCCGCTCGAACTGCCGCGGCTCACGCTGGACACCGCGGGATTGTGGCTCGCGCCCACCGACGAGACGTGGCGGCGCCTCGCGCGCGACGGGCACAACCCGTGGGAAGCGCTGTCGGGGGTGCGCAACCTGTTCGTGCAGCTGCTGCCGGTGCTCACCATGTGCGACGCCACCGACGTGCAGGGCAATCTCGACTCGTCGAACCTCGGCCGGCCCACGCTGTTCCTGTTCGATCGCTACCCCGGCGGCCTGGGCTTCGCCGAACAGGGCTGGGCGCGCATGGACGAACTCACCGAGGCTGCGCTCGTGCACCTGGAAGGCTGCCCGTGCGGCAGCGGCTGCCCGTCGTGCGTGGGGCTGCCCATCCTGCACCCGGCGCAGCAGCAGGACCCCGACATCGGGCACGCGCGCGACATCCCCACCAAGGACGGCGCACGCGCGCTGCTCCAGCGGTGGCTGTCGCGCTGAACGCGTTCGGTTTGCGCGAAGGGCGCGACTCCGCACCCGGAGTCGCGCCCCGCCGCACGGCGCCGTCAACGCGTGACGATCAGTCGCGTGTGCGCGGTGCGCCCCGCTTGGGACAGGCGGACCAGGTACACGCCGGGCGGGAGATCGCCCTGCCGCGCCAACGCAAAGGTGTGCTCGCCCGCCGCGAGCGCCGGCCAGCGTCGCTCCATCACGCGGCGACCCGCGATGTCGATCACGTCGGCCTGCGCGTCGCCCGGGCGGTCGAGGGTGAACGCGATCGTGTTCGAGCCCGCGGTCGGATTCGGTCGCACGCCGCGCAGCCCGAAGTCGAGCGCACCCGGTACGTCGAGCCAGGCCTCGGCGGTGGTGCGCCGCACCGGGCCCTCGTTCCAGGCGAGTCGCCACGCGTAACGCATGCCCGGCCGCACGTCGGCGTCGGGCCACGCGTAGCTGCCCGTGCCGTCGGCGTCGATCTGGCCGAGCGCAGTCCAGTCGCCGCCTTCGACGATGCGCTCCACCGTGACGCGCGGCCGCTCGTCCGCGGCGAACCAGCGCAGGTGCGCGACACCGGCGGTCACGCCGGCCTCCGCCAGCGCGAGCTCGACGGCGGTCGGCGCGTCGGAATCGAAGCCCGAGCAGGACACGATGCGAGCTCCCATGGGGAGGCCGAGGAAGCGGATGCGGCCGTGCAGGCTGCCCGCGGGCGGTGTGCCCCCCGGGACGGCGCCCCCGACCGAGGATTCGACACGGAGGGTGAACGGCGTGCCGGCGACGACGTTCGCGGTCAGCGGGAGCGATACCGTGGCCGACTCCGTCAGCAGCGCGCCCACCTGGCCACCGCCCACGTGGAACAACCCGATGGACGCCTGAGTGCCTTCGCAGAACGACCCGCAGGCGTAGTGCGCGACGCCCTGGCCCAACCACTCGATCGTCAACGCGACCGGGGTTCCCGCGGGCAGGCCCTGCAGGGTGTAGTCGTCCTCGAGCAGGATGTTCGTGCTCGGGTAACCCGGGACCGGCGAGTCGATGTGCAGCTCGCCGCGCAGGAGGTCGTACGACCCCGAGTTCACGCCGTTCGTGAGATAGCGAACCGGGTCGAGCGAGTAGCCACCACCGGGCAGTCCGAGGATCGCGCTCGGGGGACACACGCCGGAACAGCCTGCGATCTGCAACTGGGTTCCGTCGGCGCGCCGGGGATCGGGCAGTGGCTGCATCGCGAACGAGCCTCCCGGCTGCAGTTCGAGGCTCGCGCCGGGCGGCGGCAAGGCGACGCCCGCGTCGCCGTAGACGAGTTCGTGCAGCACCGTCGGCGTCGGGGTGCCGCTGCGGGTGAGCGTGAGCCGGCCACCCTCCAGGTCCAGCGGCAGCGACAACGTGCGATCGGCAGCGTAGTCGAGTCCGAAGCGCTGGAAGGGCGTCGGCGAGATCAGCAGGCTCTGCCCGGTCTGCCACGTTCCCGTGAGCGGCCCGCAGACGTTCGCGATCACGAAGCCGGGAAGCGAGAGTGAAGTCCGTGCCGTGAGGCCGAAGCCCGACGCGTACGCGAAGGGCGGTCCCGTGTTGACGATCTCGATGAACGGGCGCGCTCCTCCGTCGCGGCACTGGAGGAAGACCTCCTGGATGCGGAGGCCGTCGCCGTCGAGCTGGATCGCGGCCGGGCCCGCGAACGCGCATCGCGAGGCCGCGAGGAGCACGAGCATCGTCGAGAAGCGTCGGATGAGCTTCGAGCGCGACACCATGCTCGCAGGCCCGAGGTCCGACCGCCGCTCCGAAGGCAGCAGGGATTCGCGCATGACGTTCCTCCGGACGAGGGTGGCCGACACCGCTCGGGGGACACGAGTGTGTGGGACGCGGAGAACCGACACCATCGAAAAGACGCGGCCCCGGGCCAAGGCCGAGAACCACCGTGCATCTCGGGGTCGGGGGTGACGATCCGCAACGGGCGGGGTCGGCACGGGCGGCTCGGCCGGCCGTCGCCCGTGCGGGCCGAAGTCCGGGCGTGCCCCCCGTGATGGGCGGACACCGTGCGGGCCCGGGAGCGAGCCCCTATGCTGCGCCGCGATCCGATGCACTTCCCGTGACCGCAGGAGTGTGATCGTGGAAGAGGGCCTCATCCTGTTCGTGCTGGGAGCCGGAGCTCTCGGTGTGCTGGTGTTCGTCCTCGCGCTGATCCGCTTGTCGGGCCTGGGCTCGCGCGTGGAACGCCTGGAATCCGAGCTGCGCGCGGTCCGCGCGGAGCTGCGCCAGCGGCAGGGCGACGCGGCGACGATCGCTGCCCTCCATGCGCCCCCGGCCGACGCGCACGCCGCCGGCGCCCCGGAAGCACCCGGGCCGCCCGCCCCGGTGGCCGCGTCGCCGCCCTCCGTGACCCCACACGCGCCGATCGAACCGCCCGCCGCGATCGAGCCCGCGGCGGCCACCGAACCCGTCGCGCCCCAGGCGCCCGCGGACGCGAGCCCGATCGTCGCCGAGCCGCCGTGGCTCCAGCCCGACGTGCCCGTGCGAGCGGCGCGCGCACCGGAGCCGCCGCCGGCCGAGACCGCGCACACGCCGCCACGGCACGAGCCGGCCCCGGCGCCGCCGCGCCCGGCACTCGACTCCTCGGGGCTCGAGCAGCTGATCGGCGGCGTGTGGCTGCAGAACCTGGGCGCCGTGCTGCTGCTGGTGGGCGTCTTCCTCATGATCGTGTGGGGCTACACGACCGGCCGGCTCGGGCCGCAGGTGCTCGTGGGCGCCGGTGTGGCGCTGGGGTTGGGCTTCGTGTGGCGCGGCGACCACGTGTCGCGTCGCGTGCCCGCGTTCGGTCACGCGCTGATCGGCGTGGGGCTCGGCATCGTCTACATCACGCTCCACCTGGGCCACGTGCGACTGCACGTGCTGCCGCCGTGGCTGGCGTTTCCGGCGCTGGTGGCCGTGTCGGTGGGGGCGATGCTGGCCGGGCTGCGTTACCGCGTGCAGTTGATCGCGGCACTCGGGGTGATCGGGGCGTACCTGCCCCACTTCCTGGGGGCGTGGCTGAACCTGCCGGGGCTGCAGCTGCCGCCGGCGGTGATGCTCGGCTACCTCGCGGCGATCAACGTGCTCGTGTTCGCGCTGGCGGCGCGTGCGGGCTGGAGTGCGCTCGACCTCACGTCGGTGCTGCTGAGCGCGTTCGTGTGGATGGCGGCCTACGGCGACGCGCGCTGGGGCTGGGGCACCGAGGCGGGGCTGTGCGCGCTGTTCACGCTGCTGGGGCTCGCACCGTTGCCGCGACTCGTGGGCGTACAGGGGCGCGTGCGTCCCATGGACCTCGCGGTGATCTCGGTGGCCCCGCTCGCGCTGCTGCTGGTGTCGGCGCCGTTCGCACGCGACGCATCGGCCACCACCGCGGCGATGTTTCTGCTGGCGCTGGCCGCCGCGATGCTGGGCGCCGCGCTGTGGGTGGACTCGCGACGGCCCGAGCGCGACCTGTGGGCGCCGCTCACCGGCGCGGGGACGCTCTACGCGACCGCCGCGATCGAGCGGCTGCTGGGGCCCGACCGCACGCCGATGGCGTGGTGCGTGGAGGGCGTCGTGCTCGTGTGGCTGGGGCTGCGCGAGCGCGGCGGCTGGCTGCGGCTGTGGGGCACACTCGTGGCGGCGCTCGGTGCGCTGGCGGTGCTCGCGCGCGTCGCGGTGAACGCGTGGACCGCGGACTCATGGCCGGTGCTGTACCCGCAGGGACTCTCGCACCTGGGATGCGTGCTCGCGCTCCTGGCCGGCGCGGGCCTCCTCGCGCGCGGGCGCCACTGGCTCTCGCGCTGGGAACAGCCGATGCCCGAAACGTGGACGGCGCTGGCGCACGCGCTGCTGGCGTTGTGGATCGGCGTGGAGTCCTCGCACATGGCCACGATGCTGACGCAGCCGGGCAGCGCGTGGATGCCGGCGCCGCCGCCGCCTGGCGTGCCGATCGACCTGCGGCAGCGCGGGCTCCACCTGTCGATGGCCGCGCTCGGCTGGACGGTGCAGGCCACGGCGCTCACGTGGCGAGGCGCGCACGCGGGCCGCGGGTTCCTGCGCGTGCTGGGTGGCGCACTGATGGCGCTCGCGGTGTTCCCGATGATGCTGTCGTTCATGAACAGCGGCTGGGCGATCGACCAGCATCCCGTGCTGCACTTCACGGCGCTCGCGACGCTCGCTGCGATCGCGCTGGTGATGGCGACGTCCGTCCGGCTGGCGCGGCGCGAGGGCCAGCTCACGGCGACCGAGAACCACGCGGTGGAAGCGTGGGCGGCGCTCGGCTACGTGCTGATGGCGGCGTGGGCCGTGGCGGAGTCCTCGCACGTGGCCACCGCGCTCACGACGCCGGGGAGCGCGTGGTGGCCGGCGGGGGCCGGGTTCGGCGCGGCGCTCGACGCGCGCCGGCAGGGCATCCACTTCGCGCTGGCGGCGCTCGCCGGCACCGCGCTGGCCGCCGGGTACGCGGTGATCGGGCTGCGCGCCCGCCGGCCGTTCCTGCGGGCGATCGCGATGGTCGGGCTCGTGCTCGCCGCGTTCGCGTTGGTGGCGGCGCTCGGCCGCGACGGCTGGGCCTCCGACCTGCCGCCGGTGCTGCACGTGAGTTCGCTGGCCGTGCTCGCGGCGATCGCGCTGATGATCGTCACGGCGGTGCAGCTGGCGTCGCGCCGCGGCGAACTGTCGCGCGACGAGCGCCGGGCGCCCGAGATCTGGGCGGGGCTGGCGTGCGCGGGGCTGATGCTGTGGAGCCGCGGCGAGGCGGGGCACCTGGCGATCGCGTTCGCCCCGGGATCCCTCGCCGACCCCTCGCGCGTGCGCACGCTGCGGTCCGTTTTCACCGATGGTGCGTGGCTGGCGCAGGCGGTGACGCTGCTCGTGCTCGGCTGGTGGCGGGGTTCGGCGTTCCTGCGCTGGAGCGCGCTGCTGCTGCTGGCGATCACGCTGCTGCGTTTCGTGATCGTGGACCTGCAGACCGTGGACGTGTTCTGGCGCTTCCTCACCGCCATCGTCGTGGGCGCGGCGATGCTGGCGATGTCGTACGCCTACCAGCGCAAGCAGCGGGGCAAGGCCGAAGCCGACTGACCCGCGGATCCCGCGAACGGGAGAGGGCGCGACTCCGAAGGGAGCCGCGCCCTCTCCGATGGGGCGACCTCACCGCGTCACGATCATCCGCGTGTGGAGCACGCGCCCGCCGTGCGAAAGCCGCACCAGGTACACGCCCGGCGCCAGCTCGCCCTCGCGCGCCAGCGGCCGCGAGTGCTCGCCCGCGGGGAGCGCGGGCCAGCGGCGCTCGAGCACGCGGCGGCCGGCGATGTCGATGACGTCCGCGCGCACGTCGCCGGGCCGGTCGAGCGCGAACGCGAGCGCGCTCGCGCCCACCGTCGGGATCGGCCGCACGCCGCGCAGCGCGAACGACACGCCGAACGGGACGTCGAACCACGCGGTCGGCGTGGTGCGGCGCACGCCGGCCTCGGTCCACGCGAGCCGCCAGCCGTAGCGCGCTCCGGCCTCGATGCCGGTGTCGTCCCACGCGTAGTAGCCCTGGCCGTCGGCGTCGGTTTCGCCGAGCGCCATCCACTCGCCGGTGGCTCCGCAACGCTCCACGGTCACGTGCGGACGCTCGTCGGCGGCGAACCATCGCAGGTGCGCGACGCCCGGCTCCACCCGGCCTTCGGCCAGCGCGATCTCCACCGCCACCGGCGGGCCCGACTCGAAGCCCCAGCACGACGTGATGCGATCTCCCGTGGGCAGTGAGGGGAACTCGATCATCGCGCGACCGAACGCGCTGGAGTCCGCGATCACGCCCTGCAGCGCGCCGTGCACGAGCACGCGCGCGGTGAGCTGGAACGGCCTGCCCGCGACCACCGAGATCACGCGGTCGAAGACCTGGGTGCCCGGGGTGAGGTCGAACTCCTGCGTGTCGAGACCTCCGAAGCGGTCCCGGTAGGCCAGCGACACGTGCACGAGGCCGCGCTGGAAGCGCGGCGGCACGGTGGAGAACCCGGCCGTCACGTTCCAGCGCACGCGAACCAGCGCCGTCGTGCCGACCGGCGGACCTTCGAGCGTGAAGTCGTCGCCGAAGAACCCATCGACCGTCGACCGCCCCTTCGCGGTCACGTGCATGATGCCGGCGACCTGGTCGATGTGGCCGGTGCCGAGCGTTCCGAGATCGTCGCGCACGGGAGCGAGTCGCCATTCGGAGGGCGGGTAGCTTTCGAGGCGGAGGAGATTCGGCTGGCACTCACCGAGGCACGTCGAGAACGCGAGCGACAGCGGGATCGAGGGAAACCGTGTCGGCGTGGGCAGCGCCGACGTCGTCCACGCGCCGCCGGCCGCGTGTTCGAGGCTCGTGCCCGGCGCCGGCGCCGGCTGCGCGGCCGTGCCCCAGGCGATCTCGTCGGCCACGCGCGGCACGCCGTCGGCGAAGCCGTCCACCAGCAGCTGCAGTCTGCCGCCGGCCGGGTCGAGCGGCTGCACCAGCGGCACGTCGCCGGGGCCCATCTGCGCGGCGCCCGCCGCCGTCACGAACAGGAGGCGGCTGTCGACGGGCAGGGTCGCCGACACGAAATCGGCGAGCAGGTGAGGCTGATCCCACGCGAGCGTTCCCGCGTGATCCCAGTGCCGGAGTCGGAAGCGATCCGTCACCACGGCCGTCTGGCGGACGAGCAGCTCCACGAACGAGGAGCCCTCCACCGAGCGACAGCGCGTCATCGTTTCGCCGATCTGCAACGCGCGGTCGGAGTGGTCGGGCAGGCACGGCGAGCCGTTCGAGCTGGCGCCGTCGATGCGCGTGGGCGTCGGGAAGTCGGTGACGTGCCAGCCGATGGCGTCCGCCACGAGGCTCTGCCCCGGCCCGGGCAGCGGCGCCGAGCCGCCGTACGCCACGGACACGATCGGTCCGAGCACGCCGGTGAGCGCGTCCTCGATCGCGACGCTCACGCGGCCTCCCAGCGGGTCGAGCGTGAACGGCAGCGTGCGGTCGGGCGCGAGTCCCGCGGCCGAGCCGAAACCCGGTGCGCCGAACAGCATGTGCATACCCGTGAGCAGGCCGCTGCCGGTCCGGTGATCGAACAGCCGCGTCGCGCCGAGCGGCTGCCCGGCGTGATCCTCGGCCACCAGCTCGAACCGCGGATCCGGCGGCACCGGGAGGCCGGCGGTCAGCTCGACGAATCCACCCTCGGCGCCGCCATCCGCGCACTGCGTGGCCAACTCCGAAATCCAGGCGCCGCCCGAGGCCGGCGCGTCGTAGTAGCAGTCCGTCGTCGTCGGCGTGCCGCCGTCGAATCGCGTGGGCGAGGGGAAGGTCGACTCGAACAGGCCCGTGGCCTCGGACAGGCTGAGCGACGTGCCCGGTCGCGGCGACGCCGGCGCGCCGCTCCAGGTCACCGCCGACACGACGGTCCCCGGCGTGTTCGCGGGCGTGGCGAGTTCGGCGCGTCCACCGGCCGGATCGAGCGTCACGGGCAGCGTCACGTCGGGGCCGAGCGCGGCGCTGCCGAGCAGGAACGAACGTGGCTGCGAAATCGCCGTGCCCGCGAGCGCGCCGAACGGGTTGGCGATGTCGGCCTGCAGCGCGCCCACGTGGTCGTACAGGCGCAGGTGGTAGCCCGCGTCCAGCACGCCGACGGGGCCCGGATGCCGCAGCTCCAGGAACTGCGCCGTGGTGCCGCCGTCCCAGCACGTCACCGCCACTTCGTTCACCGACCAGTGCGGCAGGCGGAAGCAGTTCTCCGCCGGCACGTCGATCAAGTAGCCCTGCGGTGTGCCGTCGGGCGTGACGGCGAACGTGTTCGCGCTCACGCGCACGATCGTCGCTCCGTTCGGCGGCGCGGGAACTTCGCCCGGCCCTCCGTACGGCAGCTGATGCAGGATGCTGCGCGTGGTGGCCGTGAGCTGGCGGTACAGGATCACGCGGCCACGCACCGGATCGGGTTCCACGGCGAGCGGCGCGTTGCCCGTGGTGGAGTTGTACGTGTGGAAGCCCGGAGCGGTGAGCAGGAACTTGTTCGAGTAGTAGAAGTACGACCCCGCGTAGTGCCCGAAGATCGGGCGCAGGTCGGCGAGCGTGTCGCCGCTCGCTCCCAGGAAGACGAGCCCGATCGTGTTCTCGAAGTAGTCGTCGATGGTTCCCGACAGCTCGACGAAGGCGGTGTTCGTGGCGCCGTTGCTGCAGCGGATGCCGAACTCGTCGATGCGGATGTTGGCGCGCGCTCGCGGCGCCAGGGCGAGGAGCGATCCGAGCACGAGGACGAGGCCGGCCAGTCGGCCGAGCCGGACGGCGGGCGACGAGTGCTGGGGAGCGCGGGCGGACGTCACGGCGGCACCTCCGGGTGGGTGGCGGGAGCACGAGAGGTGGGGGCGCCTCGTCGACACGAGTATGACGCCCGGCGCAGGACCCCACCGCAGGGAATTGGACGGCGCGGAGCGGACGGGTCCCGCCGGGGGAACGCGCGACGGGATTCGCGAAGGCGAAGGCGCGCCCGGTCGACCGGGCCGCACGCGCGGCACGAGGGCTGCCGGGGCCGGCCGGCCGGTCACGGCATGACGATCGCTCGCGTGCTGGCCGTGCGGCCTCCGTGCGAGAGGCGGACGAGATAGACGCCCGGTCGGAGTTCCCCGGGGCGGGCCAGGGCGCGCGTGTGCTCGCCGGGCCCGAGCGCCTCCCAGCGATGCTCGAGGACGCGCCGGCCGGCGATGTCGATCACCTCCACGCGCACGTCGCCGGCGCGATCGAGCGCGAACGACACGATGTCGGCCCGGCCCGGGTTGGGGCGTACGCCACGGAGCGCGAAGGCCGCGGGCGCGGGCGGCGTCGGCGCCCCCACGAGCGAGCCCAGCCAGCCGCGGCAGGAGGTGAGCGTCGCACCGGGAGGCAGGTCCTCGAACCACCAGCGCGTGCCGGCGTTCGCGCGGCTGCCGGCGCCGACCGGCGTCGCCTGGAGCGTGGCGGTGAACTCGAACCCCTGCCCCGCCACGACCGTCAGCGGCAGCGTGAAGTCTCCGTCTCCGAAGAGGGGCAACGTCTGGAACAGGTCGTACGCCGTGCCCGGCGAGTCGCTCGCGATGGAGAGGTAGGCGCTCGCCACCGGGTTGCACGGAGGCGAAGGGCACGGTTCACCGAGCACGTCCACGCTCGAAGGGAGGCGCAGCTGCAGGGTCACGGGAGTTCCGGCTGGCGGCCCCTCCAGCAGGTACCGGTCGCTCGCGGAGGCCTCGACGCCCTGCTGCGTCGCGCGGACGCGCAGCATTCCCGTTCGCGCATCGAACGCCACACGCTCGCCGCCGATCGTGGTGTCGCACGCGGCGTCGCTCTGCGGTACGCGAATCATGCCGGGGTAGATGGTCAGGAAGCCGAACGGGCACCGGCCGAAGCAGGTGGCCGGCGAAGCCGATGAGGCGCCGCTCGCGTTGGTCGGCGTGGGCAGATCCGCGACGGTCCAGCTCTCGCCGGCCCGCTGCAGGCTCGCGCCCGGCGGTACGACGATCCCGAGCACGCCCCAGGCGCACTCGTCGACCACGAGGGGCGTGTCGCCCGATCGATCGACGGCGAGCGTGATCCGGCCCCCGACCGGGTCGAGCGCCACCGGGATCGCCACGTCGGAGCCCCCGACGGGCTCCACGCCCGCCATCGCGATCAGCAGGCGTTGGCCCTCGAGCCACGGGGTGTTCGTCCGCGATCCGAACGGGATCGAGCCGTCGAACACGATGGCGTCCGTGTGGTCGCGCACGAGCAGTCGGGCTCCGCTCTTGAAGCGCGTGGTGTCGCTGGCCAGCAGTTCGACGAAGGGCGCGCGCGCTTCGCCGCTTCGGCACAGCGGGAACACCTCGTCGATTCGCGCCGACAACGAATCGAGCCGAGGGAAGCAGCCCGTGCCGGGCAACGTGCGGCGGTCGGAGCGCTCCGGAGTCGGGTAGGCGTCGAGCGCGTAGCTCGGATAGACCGGGCTCGCCCAGCGCATCGAGGAGCCGGGTGGCGGCGCGGGCTGCGGCACGGTGAAGCCGTACTGCGCACGGGAGAGAAGCGTCGGGTTCGTGGGGTTGGAGTCCACGTGACGGACGATGTCCAGCGTGCCCTGCGCGTCGAGGGAGAAGTTCGCGACCACGTCGGGAGGGAGCCCCGTCGAACCCTCGAACGTGGGCCCCGCGACGAGCAGCCGACGTCCGGACGGCCACGGCCGCGCCGGATCCGGGAACAGCGGTGTCTCGAACGTGAGCGCGGTGTTGTGGTCGTACACGCGCAGTCGCACGTGCGAGTCGACGGCCATGATCGCCCCGGTCGGAACGAGCGGTTCGACCTCCACGAAACGGCCCGCGGAATCTCCGGAGGCGCACGCGCCCGCGAACTCGGAGAGGCGCATCGGAACGGGACCTTCGAAGTGGCAGCCGCGGGAAAGCAACGACGTACCGGCCCAACCCACCGGCGTCGGGGACTCCGGCTGCGCGTATCCGGGCGGCGCCGCGATGATCTCGGTCGACCGACCCGCCGTCGGCGCCGGGACGCCCGTCGGGCCGTATCGCAGCGAATCGAGCGCGTACTCGACGCCGAACGTGTCGAAGGCGTAGAGCTCGAACTTCCCGCCCAGCGTGTCGAGCGGCACGGGCAGCGTGCGATCCGCGGGGGCTCCGAACGTGCTCAGGTACCCGGGGTCGCCCAGCAGGAAGCGGCCGCCGGCGGCCATCGAGGAGCCGGCATACGGCCCGAACACGTTCGGCATCGTTCCGAGCAACGACCCGTTCGCTCCGCGAATGCGCAGGCCGATGTTGGATGGGATCGTGAAAGTGTGATCCCAGCTCCACAGCTCGATGAACGCGCCCGACGGGCCGCCCGCCCAGCAGCGCGTGCCGAACTCGCTGATGTGGAGCGCCGGGGGCAGTGGTATCGGAGCGCACAGCCAGTACTCCGGCGTGTTCGCCGTCAGGTTCGTCGGCGTGGGGTTCGTGGTGGAGGTCCACGCGGTCTGGGCGGCGCCCGTCCGCTGGAGGCTCCCCTGGAACGGTGGCGCGGGGGGCTGACCGGCGCCGCCGTAGGCGAGCTGGTCGAGCGTCGTGCGCGTGACGCCGTCCGCGGCGAGCGTGTAGAAGACGACACGGCCACGCATGGGATCCGGGACCATCGCGGCGCGGCGATTGGGCCCGACGGCCGTGTAACTCAGGAAAGCGTCGTTCGCGAGCAGGAAGACCGCGCCGGGTGTCCACGTCGTGCCGGCGTAGGAGCCGAAGACGGGCCACACGTCGAGCAGCAGCTGGTCGTTGCGGTCGTAGAAGGCGACTCCCGCACGAGGGTCGAACGTGATCTGCTGACTGTTGAAGATCTCGAGGAACGCGACCGCGGGATCCGAGGCGCTGCAGCCCGTCGAGAACTCCTGCATGCGCACGACGGCGCGCGCCGCGTCGGGCAGCGCGGCCGCGGCGATGAGCACCGCCGCGAGAACGTGCAGGACGCGGCCCCGACCGCGGACATGGATCACGCGGGCGAGCGGCGCAGCGATCGAGCGCAGGGCGCGGGCGAAGGGCGCAGCGGCGGACATGGCAACTCCTCGCCGTTCGGGCGCCGGGACGGAGGGCGTGCGGGAACGGCCTCGCGGGGAGTATGCCCGCCGCCGGGCTCGGAAGGGCGGGGATTTTCGTCCGCGCGACCGCACCCCCGGCCGGATGCCCGCTGCACATCGGGGCACGTGCGGTTAGAATGCCCGCCCGCGATCCGTCCGCGCCCCCGGCGCGACCCGTCCCCCCAGACCCGAGGTGCGTCTTGTCCCAGCAGCACGACTGGCCGGTGGCCTTCTTCGACGACGACTACCTGCGGCTCTACCGGCCGCAGCTCACGCCCGAGCGCACCGACGCCGAGACTGCGTTCATCGCCGGCGCGTTGAAGCTGCCCGCGGGCGCGAGCCTGCTGGACCTGGCCTGCGGCTACGGACGGCACGCGATCGGCATGGCGAAGCGCGGCTTCCGCGTGACCGGGCTCGACTTCAACGCGCACTACCTGGAGATGGCCGCGGCCGACGCACGCACCGCGGGCGCCGACGTCACCTGGAAGACGGGGGACATGCGCGAACCCGGATTCGACGGTGTCTTCGACGGCGCGTACTCGTACTTCACGTCGTTCGGCTACTACGAAGACGACGAGAACGAGCGCGTGCTCGCCGGCGTGGCGCGTGCACTCAAGCCGGGCGGACGGTTCCTGCTCGACGTGGTCAACCGCGATTGGCTGCTGACGCATCCCGAGCAGCGCACGTGGTCGCAGCGCGAGGACGGTGCGCTGCTGATGGAGGAGACCGACATCGAGCTGCAGACGTCGCGCGTGGCCACGCGGCAGATCCTGATCGATCCGCAGGGCGGGCCCGAGGTGCACAAGGAGCACTTCCTGCGCGCCTACACGTGCGCCGAGCTGACGGCGCTGCTGCGCCGCAACGGCCTGCTGGTGCGCGAGGTGTTCGGCGGACCGAACGGCGAGCCGTACACCACGGAGAGCCGCCGGCTCATCCTCGTGAGCGAGCGCACCGGTGGCTCCCGGTGAGGACCTGCGGGCCCGGCTGGGTGAACTCGTGCGCGCGCGACGCGCACGCGACCTGACGCCCGCCGCGAGCCCGGCCCCGCCTCCCGCTTCGGCCGAGACGCCGGCGCGGCCGCGCGCGCGCGCGCGACGGCGCGTGGTGCCCGAGCACGCGGTGGGCGTGGAGGCGTTCCTGCCCGGGGGCGAGTGGCGCGACGACGAGGGCGGCGTGGTGTACGTGCACGAGCGCCTGCGCTCCGACGTCGAGAAGCGCCGCGCGCACTGGGGCCGCCTCGACGAGCCGCCGTTCGACGAGCCGGAGCTGGCCTCGATCGCGGCGCTCGGGCTGGAGCGCGTGCTGTTCCTGGACCTGGAGACGTGCGGTCTGTCGGCGAGCCCGGTGTTCCTCGCCGGCACCATGCACTGGAACGGCGAGGACTTCGTGCTGCACCAGTTCTTCGCGCGGCACTACGGCGAGGAAGTGGGGCTGCTGCGCGCCGTGGCGCGGCAGGCGCGCGACTTCGCCGCGCTCGTCACGTTCAACGGCAAGTCGTACGACGCGCCGTTCCTGCACGCACGCGCGCTCACGCATCGCGTGCCGCTGCAGCTGCCCGGACGTCACCTCGACCTGTTGCACGCGTCGCGCCGCCGCTGGAAGGGGCAGCTGCGCGACTGCCGGCTGCAGACGCTGGAGTACCACGTCTGCCGCCGCCGCCGGTCGGGCGACGTGCCGAGCGACGAGGTGCCCGGGCTCTACCACGATTTCGGGAAGCACGGCGATCCGTATCGGCTGGTGCCGGTGTTCCACCACAACCTGCTGGACGTGATCACCATGGCCGAGATCCTGGCCGCCCTCTGCCGCCCGGAGCGCCGCGCCCGCGACTGACGCGCGCGCCTGCTCTACGCGGTTCGTTCGATGCACGCCGTTGCCCTCCACCGTCGGGTCCAGGCCGAGGTGCAGTTGCACGGCACGGGCGAGCGCGCGCAAGGAGGACGGTGAGGAGGACGCGCGCTGGGACCCGGGCCACCAACTGCACTTGCCCGGACCGTGGCGAATTCCACAGTACCTGGCGGTGCACCCTGCCCCGTCCGCCCGGACCAGGCGAGCAGCCGTTTCCACCGGACGCGGCGGACCTGGGCGGGCAAGTGGTCACCTCCGCCGGACCTGGACCCTCGAGCCGGACGCTGTTGCGCCCAGGCCGCTGCGATTCCGCGGCGATACCCTGATGTTGGCTGCCGCGACGGCGAGCCGATACTTGGCCACGTTCGGTCCGTGTGGGTCCTCGTCGAGCTGGGATCTCGATGATCGCCGTCGTCCGAGTCTTTGACTTTCCGGTTGGGTTCGGCAGCCCGTCCTCGGTCTCGTCGTCGACGCGCCGCCCTGGCAGCCTCGCTGCGGCTTTCCTCTTCGACCCACACGTACCGGGTGGTTTCCCCAGGAGGCGGACGCGGATGTAGTTTACCGGAGAAGACGAACATCACGTCGTCGAACTGCGGGTGAAGTTCCTGCTACGGCGGGCGATGACCTTCGCCGGCGTGGGCTGACGAACGCACCCGCTTTCGCCGGCGTTATCGCGGTCCTGGAGATCTGCAGCGGAGTCCAGGCCGCTGTTCGCGGCAGGTTGCGTGGCGGTGGGTAGCCCAGGTGGGCCGGCGACAGCTGGCCTGGCGGCGGCTTCATGGCGAGTTCGCGCGGTGGCGGCGGCGGCGGCGCTGGCGGCCGACGAATACCCGGCCGTGTTCGAACTGCAGCAGGGCCGGTTCCGTTCAACCTTTCTCGGGTCACCGGTGCTGTGCCGCGACTGCTTCGGCGCCTCGAAGCCCGGCGGTGGTGGCGGTGGTGGCGGCGGTCGTGGCGGGTCGCGCGGGCACTCGCCGCACGGCGGCGGTGGTGGCGCCCCGACGGGACCGTCGGAAGGCCGCATGCAGGGCGCGGTCAAGTGGTTCAACGACTCCAAGGGGTTCGGCTTCATCGCCGCGGATTCGGGGGACGACGTGTTCGTGCACTTCTCGGCCATCACGGCGGACGGCTTCCGCACGCTGCAGGAGGGCGAGCGCGTCGAGTTCGACGTGGTGAGCGGGGCCAAGGGCAAGCAGGCCGCGAACGTCACCCGAGTGGCCTGACGCGGCCGCGTCCGATCGCTACAATCCCGGGGCCTTCGCGCCGATAAAGGGACCGTTCGCGGTCCTCCGGCGCGGGGGCCCCGATGCTTCCCTGCGCCACACCCCACGACGCGGGCCCACCCCGGGTCCCGGAGACCGATGATCGAGACCGTTCGGACGTTCAGCGCGCTCAGCGAGGAGTTCGTCGAGCTCTACATGAAGCACCACCCCGTCGCGGCCACCGAGGCGGGGATCCACGACTACGACCACGTGCTGCCCGACGACTCGCCGTCGGGGCTGCAGGCCCGCGCCGCCTGGCTGCGTGACCTGGAGCAGCGCCTGGTGGCGTCGGTGCCCTGGCAGGAGCTGCCGGTGGAGCCGCGCGTGGACTACGCGCTGCTGCTGTCGCGGCTCGCCGCGATGCGTGCGGACCTCGACGACATCCGCGTGCACGCGAGCACGCCGAGCCTGTTCCTGTCGCGCGCCTACCGCGGCGTGCACCTGCTGCTGTCGCGCCCGTTCGCGCCGATCGAGGAGCGCAAGGAGGCGGTGCTCGACCGCCTGATGGCGCTGCCGGACTACTTCGCTGCCGTGCAGGCGAACGTCGCGCGCGTGTCGGCGCCGGCGCTCGACGTGGCGCTCGACATGGCGGGCGAAGGCCCCGGTTTCGTGGACGACGTCGTCCGCACGCTGCTGCGCGCGTTTCCGGGCGAAGCCGAGCGGCTGGAGCACGCGGCCTCGCGCGGCCGCGCGGGCTTCCTCGCGTTCCACGATTTCCTCGACCGCGACGTGCGACGCCGCGAGCCGGCCCCGGTCGGCATCGGCGAGCGCTGGATGAACTTCAAGCTCGAACGCGAGCACCTGCTGGGCTGGACGTGCGCGGACCTCGAGGCGATCGGGCGCGAGGAGGTGGAGCGTTCGCGGAAGATGCTCGAGGAGGAGGCGCGCCGCCTCGACCCGCGCCGCGACTGGAGGCAGCTGCTGGCCGAGGGTCGCGAGCGGCGGCCGGAATACAACGCGCTGCGCGACGCGTACGTGGCCGAGATGGAACGCGCGAAGCAGTTCGTGCTCGACCGCAAGCTCGCCCCGCTGCCCGCGGGCGAAAAGCTCGAGATCGTGGACACGCCGGTGTTCGAGCGTGGCATCACACCGTACGCGGCCTACCAGCCGCCGGCGCCGTTCGACCACGACACGACCGGCTTCTTCTACGTGACGCCGATCGACCTGCGCCGCAGCAAGGACCAGCAGGCGCAGCAGCTGTCGGTGCACTGCACGCCCGGCCTGCCGCTGGCGGCACTGCACGAGGGCTACCCGGGGCATCACCTGCAGGCGAGTCACGCGGTGCTCGCGCCCACGCGCCTGCGGCGGCTCTCCCACTGCGACGTGTTCGCCGAAGGCTGGGCGTTCTACTGCGAAGACCTGATGGACGCCGAGGGGTTCTTCACCACCGACCCGTTCACGCGGCTCTTCCGCCTGCGCGACCAGCTCTGGCGCGCGTGGCGCGTCGTCCTCGACGTGGGCCTGCAGACCGGGCGCATCGGCGTGGCGGAGGCGCAGCGCACGCTCACCGAGGAAGTGCTGCTGCCGGAGGTGGCGGCGGAAGCCGAGGTGCACCGCTACGTGCTCACGCCCACGCAGCCGCTGAGCTTCCTGGTGGGCAAGCTGCTGCTGGTGGAGCTTCGTGACGAGGGGCGAAAGCGGCTCGGATCGCGCTTCGACCTGTCGGCGTTCCACGCGGCGCTGCTCGCCAGCGGCACGATTCCGCCGACGCTGATCCGCGAGGAGATCTGGAGCCGTCTCGGGGTGAAGGCGTGACGGTGCGGCGGTCGGCGGTGCGTGTGGTGCTCGTCGCGTGCGCGCTGGCGGCACTGGCGCACGCCGCGCCCGCGGCCGAGAAGCCGCCGGTGTCGCAGGCGGTCACGTTCGCGTCGCCGCGCGACTCGGCGAAACTCGTGGGGCAGTACTTCCCGGGCGACGGCAAGGGCCCCGTGCTGGTGATCCTGCCGCGCGGCCGCGGCACGGCGGCGGATCGCCTGCCGAGCGTGAAGGAGTTCCTCGCGCGCGGCTTCTCGGTGCTGCTGTTCGACTACCGCGACTTTCCGAATCCGGCGGTGCCGGTTCCCGACACGCTGCGTCACGTGCTGCTGGCGTCGCGCTGGGTGGACGACGCGGTGGGCGCGGCGCGGTGGGCGCGGGAAGCGTGCGGCGGGCGCCCCGTGTTCGGCTGGGGCCAGGAGACGGGCAGCCCCGTGGCGCTCGCGGCGGCCGCACGCGCCGGCCGGCCGTACGACGCCGTGGCGGTGGAAGGGCTGTGGCGGCAGACGTCCGAACAGATGCGCTTCAACGGCACGGCGCAGATTCCCGGCGTGCAGGAACGCCATCGCGCGCTGGTGCGCGGGAACGACGAGCCGATCTCGGTGGTGCCGATGCTGCAGGTGCCCCTGCTGGTGGTGATCGCCGGCCGCGACTCGATCACGCCGCCGCGCGTGACGCGCGAGGTGGCGCGGCGCAGCGCGTCGCTGATCGAGCAGTACTTCGTGGACGAGGCCGGCCACGAGGACGCGGAGAAGACGCCCGGCTACTACGACGCGCTCGCGAGCTGGTTCCGCAACCTCGTCGCGCAGATGTCGCCGCACTGATCGGGGCGGCCGCGCGCAACGAAGAAGGGCGGGGTCCGGAGACCCCGCCCTCGTCGTTTCCCCGCGTCGGATCAGCGCGGAATGCGCAGCACGCCCAGGCGGCGCTCGTCGAGCCCCTGGACCTGCATGCCTTCGTACGCGTGCAGCGGATCCTCGCCCACCGGCTGCATCCGCGACGACGACACCGTGGCGTACTGCGCGAGGTTCAGCCGCGGCAGACCGGCCCCGAACTTGGCGTTCACGGCGTCGACCATGCTGTTGCAGATCAGCGCGTGCGCGAGGTCGTTCGGGTGGATGCCGTCCAGGCTGAAGAGCCCGCCCGTGATGTACGCCGTCGTGTAGTGCGTCGTCCCCACCGTCAGGCCGCTCGTGGCCACCGTCTCCAGCAGCTGGTTCAGGTCCACCTTCGCCACGAACGGGCGCTGGCTCACCGAGTCGATCGCGATGCTCATCGCGGTCCACGCGGCCGTCACGTTGCCCTGCTCGGTCGTGTTCAACACCATCCAGTCGGGCAGCGGCCGGCCGTTCCCGGGAGCCGCGGGGTTCAGGTAGTTGTACGTGCCCACCGCGAAGCCCGTGCCGCGGAACAGCGAGTCCTTGGCCGTGATCAGCACCAGGTCGGTGGCCGACAGCGCGCCGCTCGGTCCCAGCAGCGGCGCCGGGGCGCCGTCCGAGAGCCGGATCGTGTACGGCGAGAACGTCTTGAAGTACGGGATCGTGGTCGGGTTCGGCGGCGTGAACAGCGCGATCTTCGCGTCGGGCCGGAACGTGTGGATGCCGTTCACGGCCGACGTGAGCAGCGCCGCGTACGTGGCCGGCGGGAACACCGCCGAGTTGAAGCCACCCGCCGTCGCGTAGCCCAGCAGCTCGTTCGCGCCCACTTCCATGCTCACGAACGTGGGGGCCAGCGAGATCGCCTGCGTCAGCAGCGTGCCGCGGTGGCGCGCCGCGTTCTCGAAGAAGAAGAACGCGCCGGGCGAACGGCCGAGGCCCGCGGGCGGCGCCACGGTGGCGTAGTAGTTCGTCGAGTCCACGACGTCGAGCAGCGTGGCCGTGGGCACGGCGAGGTTGTTGTACGCGGTCGGCCACGTGGCGTTCGTCGGCCCGCCGAACGCGGAGAAGCCGACCGTGTCCACGAACAGCGGCTTGATCGACCGCAGGTGAAGCAGCGGCGGATAGCCGTTCGCGCTCACGGCCGGGAACGAGAACTGGCCCTGGCCGGACGCGAGCACGCTCTTGCCCACGAGCTGGGCGAACAGCGCGGGGAACGAGGTGGTCTGGTGCTTGTACACGAGGCCGCCCGACTGGAAGCCGGACGAAATGCTCGTGCCGAGCGCGACGTAGTTGCTGAAGTCGGCGCTGCCGCTGCCGGCGTTCGGCGCCGTGATGGGTTCGATCTTGTCGCACGGGCCCTGGCATCCCGCGAGGAACGCGGCGAGAGCCAGGACGAGCGCGAGCGAAAGGCGGTTCTTCATGAGAGGACTCTCCGTTCTCACCAGCGGTAGCCGAGATTGGCGCCGACGCCGTTGACGTAGGACTTGTAGGTGCCGTTGAAGTTGTCGCGCTCCTGGCCTTCGGTGCTGCGCTTCTCCACGAACAGCGCCATCTCGTAGACGTCGAGCGAGAACTTCTTGTCCGCGCCGAACTTCCAGCCGAGCCCGAGCGTCGCACCGTGGCGGTTCGCGTCGGGCAGCAGCGGCGTCAGCGACTCGGTCGGGGCCGCGGCCTGGTCGAAGTAGTAGCCGAAGCGATAGGTCCAGCCGGGCAGGCGGTGTTCGGCGCCCACGCGCACCTGGAAGTTGTCGTTGTAGTCCTCGCGGACCGCGTTGGAGAGCGCGGTGGTCTGGCTGAACTCGATCGGCAGCTCGTCGAAGATCGACCAGGCATGCCAGTTGAAGTCCGCCTCCCACGTCCACTCGGGCACCGGGTTCCACGCGAGGCCCGCCGAGAACAGGGACGGCATCTTGAGCTTGGTGGCCACCTTCTGCCCCGGCGGCAGCTGCGAGCTGACGACGCTGTCGAACGGTGCGTTGCCGGTGGAGATCTGCGTGAACGACGCGGTGCCGTCGTTGATCTCGACCTGCACGGAGCTGCGGTAGTTCAAGCCCACGCGCCAGGCGTCGTTCGGCTTCCACGACGCGGCCGCGTTCCAGCCGTAGCCCGGCGTGAAGTCCGAACTCAGGTCCACGTTCGCCACGTTCGCCAGCGCGCCACCGCCGCCCGGAACGATCGCCGTGTTGATGCGCTTGAGTTCGACCTTCGCCATCATCATGTCGAACCCGGCGGCCACGCTCAGCCGGGGATTCAGCGCGTAGGCGAGCGACAGCTGCGTGTTGAGCGCCTTCAGGTCGGCGAACGTCGTGATGGTGCGGCCCGTGAACTTCTCGGGGTTCTTCCACTCGATGCCGAGGCCGAACGGGGCGTTCACGCCGAGCCCGACCGCCATCTTCTGGCCGTAGCGATGGGTCAGGTAGAACATCGGCGGATAGAAGTTGCCCGCCTCCATCTCCTCGGAGACGCCGAAGCCCGGGTACGGCTGGACGCCGGCGAAGCTCGTGCGCGTGGTCAGCCACGTGGCGCCGAGCGACAGCTGCGTGCCTTCCAGATCGGTCGTGGCCGCCGGGTTGTAGAACAACGCCGAGGCGTCGTGGACCGAGGCCGTGGCGGCGCCGGCCATGCCGAGCGCGGCCGCGCCCTGCTCGTAGATGCTGTAGCCGGCGGCCAGCGCGAGGCCCGGAGCGAGCATCGCGGCGAGCGCGGCGGTCGCGAGTGACCTGCGAATCATGCGCATGAGTGCCTTTCCTGGAACGGGGGTGGGTGAGTGGACGAAAAACCGGAAGCCGCCGCTCAGGCGACGGCGAAAAGCCCCTCGATCACGTCGTCGAACTTCTGAGCCACGATGCGGCGACGCACCTTGAGCGTGGGCGTCAACTCGCCGGCTTCCTGGCTCAGTTCGCGATCGAGCAGCGCGAACTTCTTCACCTTCTCGAACTGGGCGAGGTCGGCGTTCAGCTTGTCGACCTCGGCCTGGTAGATCGCCCGCACCTCGGGGCGCCGCAGCAGTTCCTGCCGCGACTGCGCCGTCCAGCCGTGCAGGCGCGCCTCGGCCTCCAGCGTGGGGAACGCCGGAACGATCAGGGCGACGACGTAGGGACGGTGGTCGCCGATCAGTACGGCTTCCGCGATCCACTTGGAGGTCTTGAGCTTCTCCTCGAGCGGCTGCGGGGCCACCTTCTTGCCCCCGGCCGTCACGAGCAGGTCCTTCAGGCGGTCGGTGATGTGCAGGAACCCGTCCGCGTCGAGGTGGCCGACGTCGCCGGTGTGGAACCAGCCGTCGCGGATCGCCGCCTTCGTGGCCTCCTCGTTGCGGAAGTAGCCGCGCATCACGTGCGGGCCACGCGTGAGGATTTCGCCGTCCTCGCCGATGCGCACCTCGACGCCGGGGATGGGCGGCCCGACCGAGCCCGGGCGCGCGCCGCCGAAGCGCGTCACGCAGATCACGGGCGACGTCTCGGTGAGCCCGTAGCCCTCGAGGATCGGGATGCCCATGGCGAAGAAGAACTCGAGCACCTTCGGCCCCAGCGGGGCCCCGCCCGAGATGCAGAACCGGATGCGCCCGCCGATACGCGAGCGCACCTTGGCGCCCACGAGCGCGTCGGCGATGCGCGCCTGCGCGGCGAGCACCGGGCCCGGGCGCTGGCGGTCGAAGCCCAGGCGGGCCACGCGGCGGCCCTTGTCGAGCCCCCAGAAGAAGATGCTCTTGCGCAGCGGCGGCTGGGCGTTCGCGTTCTCCATGACACGGGCGAACACCTTCTCGAAGAACCGCGGCACGCCGCAGATGATGGTGGGCTTCACCTTCATCGCGTCCTGCGCCACGGTGTCGATGCTCTGCGCGTAGGCGATGGTGGCGCCGCCCTCGAGCATGCAGTAGAGCCCGGCCATGCGCTCGAAGATGTGGCACAGCGGCAGGAACGACAGCGCCAGGTCGTCGATGTTGACGTCCATCACCGCCAGGCCCGCCTCGACGTTCGAGGCGATGTTGCCGTGCGTGAGCATGGCGCCCTTGGGCTCGCCGGTGGTGCCGGAGGTGTAGATGATCGTGGCGAGGTCGTCCGTCCGGACCTTCTCGGCCTGCTCGCGGAAGGCTTCCGGCTGGGCGTCGCGCAGCTCGGCGCCCTGCGCCAGCAGCTTGGAGAACGACAACTCCTCGCCGGCGAGCGGCGGGGAGGGCTCCATGGCCACCACGTGCTCGAGCGCGGGCAGCTGCGGCCGGATCAGGTGCAGCTTGTCCAGCTGCACGGCGTTCGACACGATCACGACCTTTGCTTCGGAGTTCGCGAGGATGTACTGCACCTGCTGCGCGGTGAGCGTGGGGTAGATCGGCACCGTCACCGCGCCGATCCCCAGGATCGCCACGTCGGAGATCGGCCACTCGTAGCGGTTCTCCGACAGGATGGCCACCCGGTCGCCCGGCTGGATGCCCATCGCGCGGAGCGCGAGCCCGGCGGCCTCGGCGTCGGCCCGGGCTCGGGTCGGCGTGATCGACTCCCAGCCTCGCTCGGCGTGACGCATGAACAACGCCGGCTTGGGCCGGGCACACGCGTCCATGAAGATGCGGATCAACGTCTTGGGCATGCGACCCCCCCCACCTTCCAGTCCATTGGAACCGCGCGCCGGGCGCCATCCTGGCTCCCGCGGGCGGAACCCTTAACAGAGGCTTCTCACGCACCACAAGGCCAAAGCCGACAAGCCCATGCCGGTGTCCGGCGGTTCGGAGCACGTGATCTCCCTCCGGGTGAGCACCGGGGAACGGGGTTTGACATCGGTGGGGGTGTGCTGCCCAATGTCGCGCACCGCGTTCTCCGCACTTGCCGTGCTTTCCTGGAGGGATCCCCGATGCACGTCACAGCGCTTCGCCGCCTGCGCCTGCCGGTCGCCGCGGCCTGCCTGCTCCTCGCCGCCCTGCCGGCGCTGGCGAAGACCACCGCCGAGTGGCTGGCCGAAGGCGACCAGCACTACGCCGCCGCCCGGCTGGCCGAGGCCCGCAAGTCCTACGCCGCCGCCGTGCAGGCCGAACCCGCGAGCTACGTGGCCCTGTGCCGGCTGTCGCGGGCGGAGTCCGAGCTGGGCGAGCTGCAGAGCGGGGACGAGCAGAAGCGCACCTGGCTGGCCGCGGTCGAGCACGCCCGTGCCGCCGTGCAGGCCGCGCCCGACAGCGCCGGCGGCCACGTGTGGCTGGCGGTGGCGCTCGGCCGGCAGGCCCTGCGGGAAGGCGCGAAGACCAAGCTGGCCCTGTCCAAGGACATCAAGGCCGAGGTCGACAAGGCGCTCCGGCTGGATCCGAATCTGGGTCGCGCCTATCACGTGCGCGCGGTCTGGAACATGAAGGTGTCGTCGTTGAACGCGATCGAACGCATGGCCGCGAACGCCGTGCTGGGAGGCGTGCCGAAGGGCGCCTCGTTCGCGAACGCCGAGCAGGACTTCCAGAAGGCGATCCAGCTCGAACCCGACTACGTGAACCACCACCTCGAGTACGCGCGGCTGCTGCTGGACCGCGGCCGCAAGCCCGAGGCTCGCCGTGAACTGGAGAAGGCCGTGGCGCTCAAGGCCGGCGGCAGCGCGCTCGACGCGCACTACCAGGCCGAGGCCAAGGGACTCCTCGCCAAGCTCAAGTGACCATGGACAAGGGCGTGTGGGTGCTGAGCGGGGTGCGCACCCCGTTCGTGAAGGCCGGGGGCCAGTTCACGAAGACCCCCGTGTACGAACTGGGCCGCGTGGCGGTGGCCGAGGCCATCGCCCGCGCCGAACTCGATCCGTCGCTCATCGACGAGGTCATCCTCGGCAACTGCGCCATGCCCGCCGAGGCCGCGAACTCGAGCCGCGTGGTCGCGTTGCGCGCCGGCATCCCGAAGCAGGTGCCCGCGTTCACCGTGCACCGCAACTGCGCATCGGGCATGGAGGCGGTGGCCGACGCGGCGTACCGCATCCAGGCGGGCGACGCGAAGCTGCTGGTGGCGGGCGGCATGGACTCCATGAGCCAGGTGCCGCTGCAGTTCAAGTACGAATACGGCGAATGGCTCGCCGGGCTGATGCGCGCGAAGACGCCGATGCAGAAGCTGGGCGCGTTCGCGGCGTTCCGGCCGAAGCTGCTGGCGCCGCGCATCACGCTGCAGGAAGGGCTCACCGACCTCGTGTCGGGCCTGATGATGGGCGACACGGCCGAGCTGGTGGCGCAGGACTTCCACATCACGCGCCAGCAGCAGGACGAGTTCGCGCTGCAGAGCCACCAGCGCGCCGTGGCCGCGCGCGAGACGCTGCGCGAGGAGATCGTGCCGCTGTACCCCAACCCGGGCTACGAGGCCGTGCGCGACGACGTGGGCCCGCGCGACGGCCAGACGCTGGAGGCGCTCGGCAAGCTGCGCCCCTACTTCGACAAGAAGAACGGCACCGTCACCGTGGGCAACTCCTGCGGCGTCACCGACGGCGCGGTGGCGCTGCTCGTGGGCGACGACGACACGGCGAAGCGATGGCCCGTGCCGCCGCTCGGCCGCGTGCGCGCCTTCGCGTTCGCGGGCCTGGACCCGGCGCGCATGGGGCTCGGCCCCGTGTACGCCACGGCGAAGCTGCTGCAGAAGACGGGGCTCGAGCTGGCCGACGTCGACCTGTTCGAGATCAACGAGGCGTTCGCGGCGCAGGTGCTGGGCTGCCTCGCCGCCGCGAAGTCGGACGCGTTCGCGAAGCGCGAGCTGGGGCGCGACCGGGCGCTGGGCGAGTTCCCGATGGAGCGCCTCAACGTGAACGGCGGCGCCATCGCGCTGGGCCATCCGGTCGGCGCGAGCGGCGCGCGACTGATCCTGACGATCCTGCACGAGCTGCGCCGGCGCGGCCTGCGGCGCGGGATCGCCTCGCTGTGCGTGGGCGGTGGCCTGGGCGCGGCGTTCCTCCTGGAGCGCGACTGATGTCGGTCTTCCAGATCGAGTGGAAGGAGCGCGGGCTCGCGCACCTGGTGATGGACCACCCCGAGCGCAAGCTGAACGTGCTCGACGAAGCGGCGATCGTCGGACTGGAGCAGGCACTGACCGAGCTGGAGAAGCGTTCCGACCTCTCGGGCGTGATCCTGCGCAGCGGCAAGGACGGCTCGTTCATCGCCGGCGCCGACGTGGAGGCGATCGGATCGCTCACCGACCGCACGGTGGTGCGCGGCCTGATCCAGCGCGCGCACGCGGCGTTCGGCCGGGTCGCGGCGCTGAAGGTGCCGACCGTGGCGGCGATCGACGGCGTGTGCCTGGGCGGGGGTTGCGAGCTGGCGCTGGCGTGCGACTCGCGCGTGGCGAGCCTCGAGAGCCGCACGCAGATCGGGCTGCCCGAAGTGATGCTGGGCCTGTTTCCGGGCTTCGGCGGCAGCGTGCGGTTGCCGAAGCTGGTCGGCTACGCCGCGGCGATGGACCTGATCCTCACCGGGCGCTCGCTCGACGGAAAGCGCGCCGAGAAGATGGGACTGGTGTGGCGCGCCGTGCCGGCGGCGTGGCTGCTGGACTGGGCCGAGAAGCGCGTGGCCGCGCTCGCCGGAAAGCCCGCGGCCGAGCGGCGCGACCGGTTCCGGCCGAAGGCGGCGATGGACGCGCTCCTGTCGAACAATCCGTTCGGCCGCGCGATGGTGTTCCAGCAGTCGCGCTCCACCGTGATGCAGAAGACCGGCGGCCGCTATCCCGCGCCGCTCGCCGCGATCGAGACCGTCGAGCGCAACGTGGGTCAGCCCGAGGCGACGGCGCTCTCGAACGAAGCCGACGCCGTGAGCGCGCTGATCGTGGGTCCGGTGTGCAAGAACCTGGTGCGCATCTTCCACCTGAACGAGGACGCCAAGCGCGCGACCGGCGTCGCCGATGCCTCGATCCAGCCCGCGAAGGTGGAGCGATTCGCGCTCGCCGGCGCCGGCGTGATGGGCGGCGGCATCGCCGAGTTGCTGTCGCGCAACGGCGTGGAGGTGCGCCTGCGCGACATCCGGCCCGAGTCGCTGCAGAAGGCGCTGCAGACCGTGCGTGGCGTGATCGACGAGCGCGGCCGCAAGCGGCGCATGAAGACGCGCGAGAAGGACGCGCAGATGGCGCGCATCCTGCCCACGCTCGAGCTGACCGGCGTGCAGCGCACGGACTTCGCGCTCGAGGCGGTGGTCGAGGACCTCGACGTGAAGCGGCGCGTGTTCGGCGAGATCGAGGTGCGCATTCCCGAGACGGCCGTGCTGGCCACGAACACGTCGTCGCTGTCGGTGAACGCGCTGGCCGAGGGCCTGCACCACCCCGAGCGCTTCGTGGGTCTGCACTTCTTCAATCCCGTGCACCGCATGCCGCTGGTGGAGGTGGTGCGCGGCGCGAAGACGGGCGACCGCGCGCTCGTCACCGCGGTGGCGCTGGCGCGCCGCATGGGCAAGACGCCGGTGGTGGTGAACGACGCGCCGGGCTTCGTGGTGAACCGCGTGCTGATGCCGTACCTGCGCGAGGGCCTGCACCTGCTCGAGGAGGGCTACGGCATCGCCGAGATCGACCGGAGCATGCGTCGCTTCGGCATGCCGATGGGCCCGTTCGAAGTGGTGGACGAAGTCGGCCTGGACGTGGCGATGAAGGTGGCGCAGGTGCTCGGCGCCGCGTTCCCGCAGCGCATGGCGCCCGCGCCCGTGCTCGCGAAGATGGTGGAGGCGGGCCGGCTCGGGAAGAAGAGCGGTAACGGCTTCTACCGCCGCGACGGCCGCCGCCGCGTGCCGGACGACACGGTGCGCGCCCTGCTCGGGCTGCCCGCGGAGCGCAAGGCGCCGAGCCTCGATGCGCTGTCGGACCGCATGGCGCTGGCCATGGTCAACGAGAGCGCGTGGTGCCTCGAGGACCGCGTCGTGCCCGACGCGGGCTCGGTGGACCTGGCGATGATCTTCGGCACGGGCTTCCCGCCGTTCCGCGGCGGGCCGCTGCGCCATGCCGACACGATCGGCCTGCCGCAGGTGGTGGCGCGCCTGCGCGCGCTGCGCGCCGAGAGGGGCGAGCGCTTCGAGCCGTGCCCGGGGCTCGTGCGGCGCGCGCGAGGCGGGCGAGACGTACACACGCGCAACCGCTGGTGACGTAGCACGCGCCGGGGTCGGGCACGCCGGCGCCCGCCGCGCGCCCGGCACACGGCGCGTGCGGCCCTTCTCCGAGGAGCGACATCGTGAGACTCGCCCGTTCGTGCCGTGCCTGGTTGTTCGTGCTCGCGCTGGGGCTCGCGCTGCCCGCGTGCGCGCGGGACCGGCGTGCGGCCGCTCCGCCCGCCGACTCGACCGCGGCCCCCACGGCCGCCGCGCACGCGCGCGTCACGTTCGTGAACCGCGTGTGGGCCGTGGTGCAGTCGCCGACCGTGGCGATCGGCCAGCTGTACGTGTTCCTGTCCGACGGCACGCTCGAGGTGACCGCGCTGCACGGCACGCCGTCGCTGGGCCGCTGGAGCTACGAACACGGCAAGCTCACGATGACCGAGCAGGGCGTCGCGTACGCCGTCGAGATCGGCGAGCTGACGCCGGATCGTTTCCGCATCACGCTGCGCAGCCCCGGCGAGCCCGTGATGATGACGCTTGGGCCCGCCGAGGGCGCCGCGATCGCGGACTGACCGCCGCGAAAGTCAGCGCGCGGGCGAGGGGGCGGGAACCACCTCGCGCGTGACGATCTCCGAGTTGCGCATCACGTCGAGCGGTGCGGCCAGTCCCACGCGCTCGCCGGTGAGCAGCCGGTGCAGGTCGTCGACGTGCGCCACCGGCTCGCCCGCGAAGCGCACGAGCACGTCGCCCTCGCGCAGGCCCACGCGCTCGGCCGGGCTGTCCGGCTCCACGCTCAGCACCAGCACACCGCTTTCGCGATCGAGCCCGTGGCGGCGCACGAGGTCGCGCCGCAGCCGCGCGTTCTGCCCGGCGATGCCGAGCCAGCCGCGTTCGATGCGCCCGTGGCGCACGAGCGCGGTCGCCACCCAGCGCGCGGTGTCCACCGCGATCGCGAAGCAGATGCCCTGCGCGGGCAGGATCATGGCGGTGTTCACGCCGATCACCTCGCCGTGCGTGTTCGCGAGCGGACCGCCCGAGTTGCCCGGGTTCAGCGCCGCGTCGGTCTGCAGCACGTTGTCGATGAGGCGCCCGGATTGCGCGCGCAGCGAGCGGCCGAGCGCGCTCACCACGCCGGCGGTGACGCTGGCCTCGAAGCCGAGCGGGTTGCCGAGCGCGATCGCGATCTGCCCCACGCGCACGTCGGCGGAACGACCGAGCGCCGCGGGCACGAGGTCGGTGAGCCCCACGCGCACCACGGCGAGGTCGGTATCGGGGTCGTCCCCCACGATCTCGGCGGCCGAGCGCCGGCCGTCGGCCAGCAGCACCTCCACGCGGCGCGCGCCGGCGACCACGTGGCTGTTCGTGATCACGAAGCCGTCGGGCGTGAACACGAAGCCGGAGCCCGAACCCTGCCCGCCCGGCCGGCGGCGCGTGGGCGCGTGCGTGGTCTCGATCTTCACCACGGACGGCGCGACGCGGTCGACCGCGGACACGACCGCGGCGGAGTAGGCGTCCAGCAGCGAACCGTCGTCGGGCGGGCGTACGGGCGCGGGTTCGGAGGCGGAGGACGGGGCGAAGGCGTCGTCCCCGGACAGCGGAAGCCAGGCGCTCATGCGATCTCCTCGGCGGGGCGTGCCCCGCTCGGGCTGCTCCGCGCGAGACGAGCTCCGCGCGGGGGGTGAGCCGGGCCGCACGGGCGATGCGCTCCGCGCGGGGGATCCCGGTCGTGCGCGCCCCGGCGGGCGCGTGCCGGGTTTGGACGCGGCGGGACCGCGAGCGATGCGCGGCGATTCGGGGCGCCTTCCCTGGCGCAGGCCCGAAACGACGGCGCCCGGCTCGCAGGCCGGGCACATTCGTCGCAGATCGGGATACGGCGCTTGCCTCGCCGCATCCCGGGCGCCACCGGTGCTTGCCCCACCGGGCGCTCACGCCTCTCACTCTCTGGAAGACTCTCGGGAGGTTCGCCGCCCGCTCGCATTCGGGCGACGCTGCTATAGACGTCCGAGCACGGCGGAAAGTTGCAAGAGTGCCGCAAAGCTCCGGTGAGCCCGGTGACAAGCGCGCGCTCGGACGTCTCGAAGCCGCGGTGGGAGCTCGGTGGGCCGCGACGCGGAGTCGGGGCCGCGCGGCGCTTCGTCTCCACGTCGATCGGGCCGGTGCCCGTGACCTCGACATGCGAAAGCCCCGGCGGATCGCTCCGCCGGGGCCCGGGTGTCGTGGCTTCGTCAGGCCGGCTTGGGGGCCGGCGTGCCGAACGCGTCCAGTTGCCCGCCCTCGTCGCCGCTCTGCGCGGCCACGGTGGGCGCCGCGGGCGGCTCGGGCTCGACGGGCGTGCGGTTCATCGGCTCCAGCTTCTCGCCGCGCAGCACGCGATCCATTTCGTCGCCGTCGAGCGATTCGCGCTCGAGCAGCGTGTTCGCGAGCAGGTCGAGCTTCTCGCGGTTCTCGCGCAGCAGCTGCATCGCCTTCTGGTGCGCCGTCTCGATGATCGAGCGCACTTCGTCGTCGATCTTCACCGCGGTCTGCTCGCTGTAGTCCTTGTGCGTCGCCAGCTCGCGGCCCAGGAAGACCATCTCTTCCTTCTTGCCGAACGTGAGCGGCCCCAGCTTCTCGCTCATGCCGAACCGCGTGACCATGTTGCGCGCGATGTTCGTGCCCTGTTCGAGGTCGTTCGACGCGCCGGTGGTGAGGTGGTCGAACACGAGCAGCTCCGCGGCGCGACCGCCCATCGCGTGGCACAGCCGGTCCTCGAGCTGCTTCTTGGACAGGTTGTGCCGCTCCTCGGCCGGCGTGTACAGCGTCACGCCGAGCGCGCGGCCACGCGGGATGATCGTCACCTTGGTCACCGGGTCGGAGCCCGGCAGCAGCCACGCGACCAGCGCGTGGCCGGCCTCGTGGTACGCCGTGGTCTTGCGCTCCTCGTCGGTCATCACGAGGCTGCGCCGCTCCATGCCCAGCATGACCTTGTCCTTGGCGTCCTCGAAGTCGCGGAGCGAGACCTTCTTGTGGTTGCGCCGCGCGGCGAGCAGCGCCGCCTCGTTGACGAGGTTCGCCAGGTCGGCGCCCGCCATGCCCGGGGTGGAACGCGCGATGAGCTTCAGATCGACGTCCTCGCCCAGCGGGATCTTGCGCGTGTGCACCTTGAGGATGCCTTCACGGCCGCGCACGTCCGGCCAGTCGACGACGATCTGGCGGTCGAAGCGGCCCGGCCGCAGCAGCGCCGGGTCGAGCACGTCGGGGCGGTTCGTGGCCGCGATCATGATGACGCCCTCGTTGCTCTCGAAGCCGTCCATCTCGACCAGCAGCTGGTTCAGCGTCTGTTCGCGCTCGTCGTGACCGCCGCCCAGGCCCGCACCCCGGTGCCGGCCGACGGCGTCGATCTCGTCGATGAAGATGATGCACGGCGCGTTGCGCTTGCCCTGCTCGAACAGGTCGCGCACGCGGCTCGCGCCCACGCCCACGAACATCTCGACGAAGTCCGAGCCCGACATGCTGAAGAACGGCACGCCCGCCTCGCCGGCCACGGCCTTCGCGAGCAGCGTCTTGCCCGAGCCCGGCGGGCCCAGCAGCAGCGCGCCCTTCGGAATGCGGCCGCCGAGTCGCTGGAACTTCTGCGGCTCCTTCAGGAACTCGATGACTTCCTGCAGCTCCTGCTTGGCTTCCTCGCAGCCGGCCACGTCCTTGAACGTGATCTTGGGCTGTGACTCGAGCAGCACGCGCGCCTTGGTCTTGCCGAAGCGCAGCGCCGCCGATCCGCCGCTCTGCATCTGCCGCAGCACGAACATCCACGCCACCAGGAACAGCAGCAGCGGCAGCCACGAGAACAGCACGCTCAGCCAGTTGATGCCGGGCGACTGCACGGTGATCGCGGCGCCCGGGTTGGCGGCGCGCGTGTCCTCGATCAGCTTGGAACCGTCGCCCATGAACGTGGACTTGAACGCCTTGAACGCGACGTCCCGCGTGCCCACGCGCTCGGTGCCCTCGGCGCGAAGCTCGCCCTCGACCGTGCGCGTGTTCTCGTCGAACGTGGCGCGCTCCAGGTTGCCCTTCTGCATCTCCTGCATGAACCGCGTGTAGTTGATGGGCATGCGCTGCGTGGTGAGCAGGCTGCCCGAATACATGCGGTAGGCGACGAGCGCCAGCATCACGATCAGCGCCCAGAACGCGAACGTCCGGAACGGACGGCCGCCCGGCGAGGGCAGCTGGGGCAGACGGCCACCCGGCCCACCACCGGAACGGTTTCCGCGTCGGCCGTCGTTGCGACGGTCGTCGTTGCCGGGACCCACGTCCCGCCGGAACGAACTCACAGGGTCAAGCCTCCTCGACGACGCCCACGTAGGGCAGATTGCGGTAGCGCTCGGCCGCGTCCATGCCGTAGCCGATCACGAACTCCGACCCGATCGTCCAGCCCTTGTAGTCCACCGGGACGGGGATCTTGCGGCAGGGGGCCTTGTCCAGCAGCGCGGCCACTTTGATGCTCGCGGCACCGCGGGTCTTCAGAAGATCCAGGATGAAACTCACGCTCAGGCCGGAATCCACGACGCCTTCGCAGAGCACCACGTGACGGCCGCGGATGTCCGAGCGCAGGTCCATGATCAGGCGGACCTGTCCGCTGGACGTCGTGCCGTGCCCGTACGACGACACCGCCAGGAAATCGAGTTCCACATCCATCGGCGTCGCGCGCGCCAGATCGCACTGGAACATGCAGGCGCCTTTCAGAACACCGACGTACAACGGGTTGAGGCCGGCGAAGTCCCGGGCCAGGTCCAATCCCATCTCGCGCACCCGGCTCTGGATCTGCTCGGCCGAGAACAGCACGCGCACATGGGGTTCGCTCGCGACGGCAGGGGGCAGCTCGGTCATGGCGTTCGCTCGGGGCCGGAGGTGTTCCGGCGGGCGGAGTCCATTGGGGCGTCGGGACCTGCGTCCCGGTGTACGGGTGAACCATCCATGGCGGGCCTGCGGCGACCCAGCTTCCGGGCCGGCAGAATAGCATCCCCGGCCGATTCCGTGGGCCGACGCTCCCGGGCTTTCGATGCACGCCGAAGCGGTTCGCGTCCGGGAGATTCGGGCCCCGGTGGATGCATGCACAATTCCTTGTCGTGGATCTCGGCCCAGGCGCCACCGGGCAGCGCCCAGCGCCGGCCACCGCGACCACCGGCGAGCGCGCGCGCCATCGCGTCGCGCACCGCCAGTGGCAGCGCGCGGGGGGCCAGTCGCGCCTGACGCCATGTCTCGGCCACCGCCTCGCGGCGCACGGCCAGCGGCTGACGGGCGAGCACGCGGGCATCCAGTCGCACGGCGCCCTGTCCGCGCGCGGCCGACGCGGCGAGTGCCGCGCGCACCGCGGGCGCGAGCGCACCCCGCGCGGCGCGCAGCTCGGCGGCGGCGGTGGCCGCGCGGCGTGAAAGCGCGGCGCGCTGAGCGCCGGTCGCGTGCTCGCCGTGCAGCGCGGCGAGCAGCGCGGGCACGACC
>JBGAOB010000366.1:0-3937 GCA_044222045.1 Candidatus Eiseniibacteriota bacterium | reverse complement strand
GAGCACGCCTAGGCTCCCCGCTTCATGGCGCCTGCACCGCAGTCCCCGGCACCCACGCCCGTCGTGAAGCTGCTGCCGCAGCTCCTCGATTTCGCGGCCCGCCAATACGGCGACAACGAGTTCCTGCTGCGGCGCACGCCGGACGGCTGGAGCGGCTATTCCTTCCGTCAGGCCGCCGCGGCCACGCACTCGTTCACGGCCCTGCTCGAGCGCCAGGGCGTGAAGCCCGGCGACAAGGTGGGGCTGCAGAGCGAGAACCGGCCGGAGTGGGGGCTCGCCTACATGGCGATCCTCGAGGCCGGCGCCGTCGTGGTGCCGCTCGACGCCCAGCTCAAGGCGCAGGAAGTCGGCGAGATCCTGGCCACGGCCGACGCCGCGTTCTGCGTCGTGAGCGGCCGCCAGCACGGCGTGCTCGCGCAGGTGAAGCAGGAGCGGCTCCCGGCGCTGCAGCTGCTCGTGCTCGACGACCTCGACGGGCTGCCGTCGTGGAACGAGTCGCAGCGCGCCTTCCCGAACGAGCGCCCGCGGCCGGAGCGCGCCGCCCCCGGCGACCTGGCCGTCATCATCTTCACCTCCGGCACGACGGGGCAGGCGAAGGGCGTGATGCTGTCGCACGCCAACCTGCTCTACAACGCCGAGGGCGTCGCGCGCACGATCGACTGCGGTCCCGGCGACCGCATGCTGAGCGTGCTGCCCATGCACCACACGTTCGAGAGCACGATCGGCTTCCTGTGCCCGCTGCGCACGGGCGGCGCGGTGTGCTACGCGCGCGGCCTCGACTCGAAGCAGCTGCGCGAGGACATGCGCAGCAGCAAGGCGACCCTGTTCGTGGCGGTGCCGCTCCTCTACGAGAAGCTGCTGTCCGCGATCCACAAGGGGATCGCCGACGCGCCGCTCTCACGCAAGCTGCTCGTCAACGGCCTGCTGGGCGTGGTCCGCCTGGTGCGCACGCTCACCGGGCTGCGCGTCGGCGGCACGCTGCTGCGCTCGGTCCGCGAGAAGACCGGCCTCGACACGATCCGCATCTTCGCGTGCGGCGCCGCGCCGCTCGCCCCGCACGTCTTCTGGGGCTTCACCGACCTCGGCTGGACGATGGTCGAAGGCTACGGGCTGACCGAGACGGCCCCGGTCGTCACGCTCAACCTGCCGCGCCACCCCAACCCCGGCGCGGTCGGCTGGCCGCTGATCGGCGTCGAAGTGCGCATCGACCAGCCGGACGCCGAGGGCAACGGCGAGATCGCCGTGCGCGGCCCGAACATCATGCTCGGCTACTACGGCAACGCCGCCGCGACCGCCGAGGTGCTGCGCGACGGCTGGTTCTTCACCGGCGACCTGGGCAAGTTCCTGCCCGACGGGCGCGTGAAGATCACCGGCCGGCTCAAGAACATGATCGCCACCGCCGCGGGCAAGAAGATCTACCCCGAGGAGATCGAGGTGCAGGTGGCGAACAGCCCGTACGTGCTCGAGGTCGTCGTGGTCGGTGGCCGCGATCCGCGCGGCGAGCGCGAGGAAGTGCACGCGCACATCTACCCGAACCTCACCGAGCTCGAGTTGCTCGCGAAAGAACAGGGCAAGACCTGCGACGACGCCTTCGTCGAGGCGACGCTCAAGGCCGACGTGCAGGAACGCTGCGCGGCGCTGGCCAGCTACAAGCAGGTCAAGCGCGTGCTGGTGCGCCGCAGCGAGTTCCCGAAGACGACCACGGGCAAGATCAAGCGCCAGAGCCTCGCGTTCGACGCCGTCCCGGCGGCGAGCGCCGCGGCCGGCGTGGCCTGAGCCGCGCCGCTCAGCGCGCTTCCGGCGCCGGGAGCGGCGCGGCCTGGAAGACCACCGAACCGTCCGCCCCGACCGTGAGCGTGGTGCGTGACGGCGCCGCCCCGCCCGTGATGGTGCCGCCCCGCCAGCTCGCGCCGCCCTCGCGGCGCTCCCACTGCCAGTCCATCTGGAAATCCGAGTCGTGCAGCGGGCGGATGGGGAGCGTCGCGCGCTCGCCGGGGGCGATGGACTCGCGGACGACCGTCTGGCCGTCGACCGTCACGCGGACGCGCAGGAGCGCCATGTCCGCGGCGTTCACCACGACGGCTTCACTGCCCGGTTCGCGGTGGAGGAGCGAGTCGCGGTGCTGCCAGCCGTAATAGATCACCGCGGCGAACGCGAGCAGCATGAGCAGCCTCTTCATGGGGCCTCCTCCGGGCCGCCGTCCGGGGCGGCCGCGCCGCCACGCTACGCGCGCCGGCGCGCCGGCGCACGGGAAATCGCTCCGCGCGCCGTCAGTCGCTCGCGGGACCGTCGGCGCGCAGGCCCTTGGCTTCCTCGCTGAGCCGCACGTCGGCGCCGGTCTCGGGCACGCCGCGGAACGCCAGCCAGAACACGATCGCGGCCACGAAGTAGAGCACCGCCGTCATGTAGAACGGCATCGCGAAGCCGAAGCGCTCGATCACCGCGCCCGCGGCGACGGTGCTCACCGCCCAGCCGAGGTTCCAGACCAGGTTGATCAGGCTGGTCGCCTTGGCGCGCAGCGCCGGCGGCATCGCCTCCATGACGAACGTCTGGATGAGCGGCGTCGCCGCCTGCATGAGCGTGGCCCGGATCCAGAACGCGGCCGCGGCGAGCGCCAGCGAGTGCTCGGCGCCGAGCGTGACCAGGAACGGCAGCGACAGCAGCTCGGAGGCGATCGCGGTGCGCAGCTTGCCGAAGCGGCGCGCGAGCGCGGGTCCGAGCAGCGCGGCGAGCGCGGTGAACACCTGCGCGATCGAGAAGATCGTGCCGATGCTCGCGCTCGAGCAGCCGAAGCGGTCCTTGAAGTACAGGTTCATGAACGGAATGACGAGCCCGGCGCCCATGCCGATGAGCAGCGCGTTCACGCCGATGGGGCCGAGCTGCCGCCACTGCGCGCGCGTGACCGGGGTGGGGTCCTCGGTCAGCGGCGCCTCGCGCAGCCGTTCGAGGCCGGCGAGTGGGAGCACGGCGGTGAGCGCGATGGCGGCGCCGACGAGCAGGCCGAAGCGGTAGGCGGGCAGCAGCGCGGTCCCGGGCACGAGCCGCATCGCCAGGTGCGGCAGCGCGCCGCCCACGGCGCTGCCGAGCACGCCGGCCAGCAGCGCGCTCGCGAAGAACGTGCTGAACAGGTGGGTGCGCTCGCGCGGGGTGGAGTGCTCGGTCAGGAACGGCGCCGCCGCGATCTGGAAGAGCGCCTGCCCGGTGCCGATCACGAACCCGGTCGCGAGGATCGCCCCGGGGTGCGCGAGGCTCGCGCGGGCGAGGTGGCCGAGTCCCTCGAGCACCGCGCCGAGCACGAGGCAGCGCCGGCGCCCCCAGCGTTCGGCGAGCACGCCCGCCGGCAGCGCGCCGACGGCGAGCCCCAGCGCGGTCATCGAGATCGCGCGCCCGACGAAGCGCTCGGGGAAGCCCGCCTCGACGAGGTAGAGGTTGAAGAGCACGCCGAACACCCCGTGCGCCGTCCAGACGAGGAACTCGGCGAGCAGGTAGATGCGGGCCGGCCGCGAGAACAGCCGCGCGGCCGCCAGGAAGTCGGCGAGGGCGTGACGGAACGGAGTCATGAAGGTGCGCGAGGAAAACGGAAACGGCGGCCCGCGTCGAGCCGCCGTTCACCGGATGCGGAGGTCGATCAGCCGCGCGAGGCCGCGCCGAAGGCGATCTCCGAGTCGATGGTGTGCGGCTGCCCGCCACGGACGCGGAACAGCGGTTCGAAGGCGGCGGGCGTCATCGCGATGATCACCCGGGCCGTCTGCGCGCCCGCGTTCTCGAGCGCGTGCGGCACGCGGCCGTCGTAGTGGCAGGAATCGCCGGCCTCGAGCGTGACCGTGTGCTCGCCGCACACGAGCCGGATGCAGCCCTCGAGGCAGAGCAGCACCTCTTCGCCGTGGTGGTAGTGGCGCTTGTCCCCGGCGGTCATGCCCGGCGGCAGCTCGGCCAC
>JBGAOB010000365.1:0-3943 GCA_044222045.1 Candidatus Eiseniibacteriota bacterium | reverse complement strand
CGCCTGCAGGCGGCCCGGTTGGCGCGGCGGCTCCCGATCCTGCTCGACGCGACCGCCTCACGCCGATCTCGGCCGACGCCTGGGCGCTCGAGGCGACGCTCGACCAGGAGACCTGCGACATGCTGCGCCGCATCCAGGCACTGAGGGGTCGCGGCGTGTCGCCGCACGACATCGCCGGCGTCCTCAAGCGCGCGTTCCGCCTGCTCGAAGACGACCTGCTCCTGCGCAAGCTCGGCGCGGGCACCGGCAGGTACCGGGGCTCCAAGGACCCGTGGCACCTCACGCCGGTGGTGATGCGACTGTGCTGGAAGCGCGACGACGCGCGCTGCACGTTCGTGGGCGAGAACGGCAAGCGCTGCAATGAAACGCACGACCTCCAGTTCGATCACATCCTCCGCAGCCGAGCGCGAGCCACGACGCCTCGCCGCCGAGCTGGAGAGGGCCGCCGCGGCCGCAGCGAAGGCACGCGTCGACGAACTCGTGCCCGCGTTGCGCTCGCTCGGTTGCTCGCTCGATCGCGTGCGACAGGCGGCGGCCGCGGCCGAGCGCATCCCGGATGCGCCGCTCGAAGCGCGGCTGCGCGTGGCCATCCAGAGCCTGGCGCCTCCGCGCGCGCGGCCGTTCGCAGGAGCGCCCGGCGCGCGCACGGCACGCGCCGGTCAGGGCTGCGGCTCGGGCTCCGCTCCGGGGGCGCGGCCGGCCAGTTCGGTCAGCTCGGCGAGCCGGTCGCGGTCGCGCGTGCCGAGCTGGCCCGGACACAGGCGCCAGCTCCAGTTGCCCGAGGGCCGGCCCGGCAGGTTCATGCGCGCCTCGCCGCCCAGCGACAGCACGTCCTGCACCGGGGCGATCGCCGTGTCGGCGACCGACATCCACACACCGCGGATCAGGTCCCACGCGATGTCGTCACCGCTCGTGCGGAAGTAGCGCCGCACGAAGTCGCGCTCCTTCTCGGTGGCCTTCGCGTACCAGCCGTGCGCGGTGTCGTTGTCGTGCGTGCCGGAGTACGCCACGGTGTTCGGCACGTACTGGTGCGGCAGGAACGGATTGCCGCTGCCGCCGGCGAACGCGAACTGGAGAATGCGCATGCCGGGAAACGCGTAACGGTCGCGCAGCGCCTGCACCTCGGGCGTCACCGCGCCCAGGTCCTCGGCCACGATCGGCACGGGTCCCATCGCCTTTTCGGCCGCGTCGAAGAACGCGGCGCCCGGCCCGGGCTTCCACTCGCCGTTCACCGCGGTCTCCTCGGTGGCCGGGATCTCCCAGTAGCGCGTGAAGCCGATGAAGTGGTCCAGCCGCAGCACGTCGACGGTCGCGAGCGTGGCGCGCAGGCGCTGGATCCACCACGCGTATTTCGTGCGCGCGAGCTTGTCCCAGCGGTACAGCGGATTGCCCCAGCGCTGGCCGGTCTTGCTGAAGTAGTCGGGCGGCACGCCGGCCACCACCGTGGGGTGACCATCGTCGTCCAGGAAGAACAGTTCCGGGTTCGCCCACACGTCGGCGCTGTCGTACGACACGAAGATGGGGATGTCGCCCACCAGCCGCACGCCCTTCGCCGTCGCGTGGGCGTGCAGCGCGTTCCACTGGCGGAAGAACACCCACTGCAGGAACTCGTGCCGGTGCACGCGCGCGGCTTCCGCCTGCTTCGCCTTCGCGAGCGCGGCCTTCCTGCGCGTGCGCAACTCGGGGGACCAGTCCGCCCACGCGGCGCCGCCGTGCACGTCCTTGAGCGCCATGAACAGCGCGAAGTCCTCGAGCCACTCGGCCTGCCCGGCCACGAACGCGTCGAACTCGGCACGCAGCGGATGCGACGCCTGCTCGCGGAAGCGGTCGGCGGCGCGGTCGAGCACGGCGCGTTTCCACGGGATCACGGCGCCGAAGTCCACCGCGCCGTCGGCGAACGCGGGCCGGTCGGCGAGGTCGTCGTCGCGCATCAGGCCGTCGGCCACGAGTGCGTCGGGGGAGACGAGCAGCGGGTTGCCGGCGAACGCGGAGAAGCACTGGTACGGCGAGTCGCCGAAGCCGGTGGGTCCCAGCGGCAGCACCTGCCACAGCGACTGCTTCGCCTCGGCGAGGAAGTCGACGAAGCGATGCGCTTCGGGGCCGACGTCCCCGATGCCGTACGGGCCGGGCAGCGACGTGGGGTGGAGCAGCAGGCCGCAGGAGCGGGGGAAGCGCACGGGGATCTCCCTGTTCGAAGTCGGTGCGCGCGTCCGGCGCGGGGCGCGGCTCGGACGGCGCGCGGCGCGGCATATTGGGCTCGGGCGCGCGCCGGGGCAACTTCGCATGCGTGTCGCGGTTCCGGGGAGTAGCCTGCGCGCCGTCGTTCGAGCCCGTTTCCGTGCGTCGTCGCGAGGATCGCGCGTTCCGGAGGTCGTCATGCGCTGGCCGTCGTCGTTGCTCCTGCTGCTCGTACTGCTCGTACCGTCCGCCGTGCGCGCCGAGAAGGCGGGCTTCCTGCTCCGCGCCGGGGCGGACACGCTCTCGCTCGAGCGGTTCACGCGCGACGGCAACGCCATCGAGGGCGAGGTCGTCTTCCGCCCCATCGGCGCGCGCTTCACCTACCACTACGAGACGGCGAACGGCGCCGCGCGGTCGCTGTCGCTGTCGGCGAACAAGCTCGCCAGCCCGCCGGACGCGGCGCCGCTGCAGGTGTCGACGGTGCGGTTCGCGGGCGACAGCGTGTTCGTGGACTCCAGGCCCGGAGGGCACTCGGCGTACGGCACCACGCCGGGCGCGCTCGCGTATCTGAATCCCTCCATGGCCATGGTCGAGGACGTCGTGCGCGCGCTGCTCACGCGCCCGGCGGACGCGATGTCGGTGCCGTGCTTCCTCGTGATGGGCGGCCAGACGGCGGAGGTCACGGCCACGCGGCCGGCGCCCGACTCGCTGACGCTGGTGCTCGGAGGGCTGCCGCTGTTGCTCCACCTCGGACCGGATGGCCGGCTGCTCGGCGGGCTCATTCCGGCGCAGGGCGTCGTCATCGAGCGCGTGTCCGACACGGTCGCGTTGATGCCGGAGACGCCGCCCGATTACACCGCGCCGCCGGGAGCGCCGTACACGGCCGAGGAGGTGAAGCTCGCCGCGCCGGGCGGCTTCACGCTCGCGGGTACGCTCACGCGACCCACCGGCGCGAAGGGCCCCGTGCCGGCGGTCGTCACGATCACCGGCTCGGGCCAGGAGGACCGCGACGAATCCCTGCCGATCGTGCGCGGCTTCCGGCCGTTCCGGCAGATCGCCGACACGCTCGCGCGCCGTGGCATCGCGGTGCTGCGGCTGGACGACCGCGGCGTGGGGGGCTCGGGCGGGCCGGTGGCCAGCGCGACGAGCCGAGACTTCGCGAACGACATCCGCACGGCGCTCGCGTGGTTGCGCAGGCAGCCGGGCATCGACGGCAAGCGGCTCGGCCTGGTCGGGCACAGCGAGGGCGGCCTCATCGCGCCGATGGTGGCGGCGGACGACCGCCAGCTGCGCGGGATCGTGCTGATGGCGGGGCCCGCGTACACCGGGCGGCGCGTGCTCGAGTACCAGTACCGCCGAGCGATGGAGGGCGCGTACGGCGCCGGCACGCCGCAGGCCGATTCGGCGTACCGCGCGCAGATGATCGAGGTGGATGCGTCCATGGCGAACGTGCCGTGGATGAAGTTCTTCGCCGAGTACGACCCGCTGCCCACGGCCGGGCGCGTGAAGACGCCGGTGCTGGTGCTGCAGGGCGCGACCGACCGGCAGGTGACGGCCGAACAGGCGCCGCTGCTGGCGAAGGCGTTCCGCGACGGCGGCAACCGCGACGTCACCGAGCACACGTTTCCGGACATGAACCACCTGTTCCTGCCCGACCCGAGCGGCGACCCGCGCGGTTACCTCGCGCTGCCCGTGCGGCGGATTCCGCCCGAGGTGCTGGGCACGATCGCCGACTGGCTGGCGGCGCGCCTGCGCTGAGGCGCTC
>JBGAOB010000364.1:0-3965 GCA_044222045.1 Candidatus Eiseniibacteriota bacterium | reverse complement strand
GGTGGGCAGGATCTCCGCGGTGAAGCCGCGGCGCCGCAGGAGTTCGGCCACGAGGTTCGCGCATGGTTCGAGCCCGTTGCCCTGCGCGGCGACGCTCGGGATCGCGACCAGCCCGCCCAGTTCGTCCAGGCTGGCGTCGAGGTGCGCTTCGATGTGACGGTCGATCGCGGCGAAGTCGGTCATGACGCGCTCCGGGAGGGTCGGCAACGACACGCGGGAACGACCGAAAGGTGCGCGCCGCTGCACCGCGGCGTCAACGCCCGGCACGTACGGCGCGCCCGGACGGCACCGGACCCCGACTGGACAGCACCCGCGGGATGCCGTTTTCTCCCGGATTCCACGCCCCGCCGCGCTGCGCCGGACCGTCCGCGCACCCGCGGGGCGGCCGCCGGCCGCCGCGGCCGGCACGACACCGAGCCGAGACCGCCATGCCCGAGCCGACCACACCGCCCGAGACGCCCGCCGCCCCCGAACGCGAGGACTTCATCCGCGAGATCGTGAAGGCCGATCTCGCGAGCGGCGCCGTGAAGCAGGTGGTGACGCGCTTCCCTCCCGAGCCGAACGGCTACCTGCACATCGGGCACGCCAAGAGCATCTGCCTGAACTTCGGCATCGCGCGGCAGTTCGGCGGCGTGTGCAACCTGCGCATGGACGACACGAACCCGACGAAGGAAGACGTCGAGTACGTGGATTCCATCCTGACCGACGTGAAGTGGCTGATCGCGGGCTGGGCCGACCACTGCCTGGCACTGAAAGCCGCCGGCAAGGCGCCCGAGGCGCGCGACGTGGACGGGCGCGGCGATTTCCACATGCCGCCGGTGATGGCGGCGACCGCCGGCGACCGCGCGGCGGAACCGTTCTACGCCTCGGACTACTTCGACGCGCTGCACGCGTTCGCCGTGCGGCTGATCGAGAAGGGCCGTGCGTACGTGTGCGACCACACGCCCGAGGAGGTCGACCGCATGCGCGGCGCCCCCGGCGCGCCCGGCGAGCCGAGCCGCTGGCGCGACCGCAGCGTGGCCGAGAGCCTCGACCTGTTCGCGCGCATGCGCGCCGGCGAGTTCCCGGACGGCACGCGAACGTTGCGCGCGAAGATCGACATGAGCTCGCCGAACGTGTGGCTGCGCGATCCGATCCTGTACCGCATCCGCCACGCGCACCATCACCAGACCGGCGACGCGTGGTGCATTTACCCGATGTACGACTTCGCGCACGGCCTTTCGGACTACATCGAGGGCATCACGCACAGCATCTGCACGCTGGAGTTCGAGGTGCACCGGCCGCTGTACGACTGGCTGCTGGAGGCGCTCGACCTGCCGCGGCCGCTGCCGCACCAGTACGAGTTCGCGCGCCTCAACGTGACGCACACGGTGATGAGCAAGCGGAAGTTCCTGCGGCTCGTGCAGGAGAAGCACGTGCGCGGCTGGGACGACCCGCGCATGCCCACGCTGTCGGGCATGCGGCGTCGCGGCTACAGCGCCGCCGCGCTGCGCGACTTCGCCGACCGCATCGGCGTGGCCAAGCGCGAGAACCGCGTGGAACTGGCGCTGCTCGAGCACTGCGTGCGCGAGGACCTGAATCGTCACGCGCTGCGCCGGATGGCCGTGCTGCGTCCGCTCAAGGTGGTGATCGAGAACTACCCCGAGGGCCAGGTCGAGTGGTTCGAGGCCGTGAACAACCCCGAGGACCCCGCCGCCGGTTCGCGGCAGGTGCCGTTCTCGCGCGAGATCTGGATCGAGGAGGACGACTTCCGCGAGGTGCCGCCGCCCAAGTACTTCCGGCTGACGCCCGGCGTGGAGGTGCGCCTGCGCACCGCGTACTGGATCAAGTGCACGGGCGTGGTGAAGGACTCGGACGGCCGCGTGGTCGAGGTGCGCGCCACGTACGACCCCGAAACGCGCAGCGGCAACGCGCCCGACGGCCGCAAGGTGAAGGCGACGATCCACTGGGTCAGCGCCGCGCACGCCGTGGACGCCGAGGTGCGGCTGTACGACACGCTGTTCACGTCCGAGGTGCCCGACGACGTGCCCGAGGGCGAGGACTTCGTGGCCGGGCTGAATCCCGCGTCGCTCGAAGTGCTCACCGGATGCAAGCTCGAGGGCGCGCTCGCGGGCCTCGCGCCGGGCACCGGCGTGCAGTTCGAACGGGTGGGCTACTTCAGCGCCGATCCCGACGGCACCGCCGATCGCCCGGTGTTCAACCGCACGGTCACGCTGAAGGACGCCTGGGCGCGCATCGAGAAGAAGAGCGGCGGGGCGTGATCCCGTGCGCCGGGCGGGCGGGGGCCTTCGCCCCCGCCGCCGTTCCTCCCCCTCACGCCCGCTCGATCACGACCTCCAGGTAGTCGCCCGGCACCACCAGCGCGCCGTCGCCGCCGATGTCGTGCTTCGCGAGCAGTTCCAGCAGCGCGGCGTGCAGCGCCTTCTGGCCGGCTTCGTCGAGCGCCGCGAACGCCTTGAGCACCGGGCCGTAGTACGTGCGGAAGATCTCGATCCAGTGCTCGGCCGACAGGAAGCGGAACATGTACTGCTGCCGCTGCGTCCGGATCGCCCGCGCGTGCGGGCCGAAAAGCTCGACCAGCCGCGTCTCGGTACCCCACAGCGACGGCGGCGCGAGGCCGGCGGGCGGCGGCACGAAGCGGCCGATCACGCGGAACAGCTCGCCGATGAAGCCGTCCGGCGTCCAGTTCGCCATGCCGATGCGACCGCCGGATTTCGTCACGCGCAGCAGCTCGGCCGCGGCGCGCGGCTGGTCCGGCGCGAACATCACGCCGTAGGTGGACAACACCACGTCGAACTCGCCGTCCGAAAACGGCAGCGCCTCGGCGTCGGCCACGCGCGTGACGAGCGGCAGGCCGTCGGTGTCGGCGCGGCGCTGCGCGTGCGCGAGCAGCTCCGGCACGTAGTCGGTGGCGGTCACGTCGGCATAGCGCCGCGCGGCGGCGAGCGACGCATTGCCGTTGCCGGCGGCCACGTCGAGCACGCGGTGGTGCGAGCGCACGTCCACGGCCTCGCACAGCGACTCGCCCACGATCTGCAGGCGGGTGCCGATGTGGCCGAAGTCGGCGGAGGCCCAGGTGGCCTGCTGACGGTTCTTGATGGCGGTCAGGTCGATGTTCGGTGCTTGAGTGGAAGCAGTCATTCCGGTCTCCTCGGAAAGGGGTCGAGCGTGGGCTCCTGCCCACGAACGGGACTCTGCCTCGAAACGCGGCGTTGACGGCTTGCCGGGCGTCGGGAAAGTTTGATCGGTCGTCCGGGTTCGGACGTACGAGTCCCTACGACGGGGAGACGCGAAACGAACGGGACCGTGGGGGGACATCGCATGACGGGGGACACGCTTTCCGACGTGCTTCGCGCGGTGCGCCTGCGCGGCGCGCTCTACTACTACATCGAGGGCACGGACCCCTGGGTGGCCGAAGCCCCGCCCGGACGCGACATCCTCCCGGCGATCATGCCGGGCGCCGATCACCTCATCGAGTTCCACGGCATCGCGCGCGGTTCCTGTTGGGCGGCGATCGTGGGCGAACCTCCGGTGCTGCTCGAGGAAGGCGACGTCGTGATGTTCCCGCAGGGCGACGCGCACGTGCTGTCGAGCGCGCCGGGCATGCGATCGGAACGCCGCGACCTCGCGTTCTTCTTCACGCCCCGCCCGCCACAGCTGCCGTTCGTCCTGAACGCCGCCGGGCAGGGCATGACCACGGCGCGCCTCGACGGCGGCGGCGACGCTTGCACGACGGTGGTGTGCGGGTTCCTGGGCTGCGACGCGCGGCCGTTCAATCCGCTGCTCGCGTCGCTGCCGCGAATGCTGCGCATGCCCGGCCTGGCCGCCGGTGGCGGCTCGTGGATGGGACACCTGCTGCGCACGGTGGTGGAGGAGTCGAACCAGCGGCGCCCCGGCGGCGAGGCGGTGCTCGAACGCATCAGCGAGATGATGTTCGTGGACGTGCTGCGGCGCCACGTGGACGG
>JBGAOB010000363.1:1113-4057 GCA_044222045.1 Candidatus Eiseniibacteriota bacterium | reverse complement strand
CCGGTGAGACGCCGGACGCGTTCGAGGTCGCGGGCCGCGGCGAACTGCAGATGGCGATCCTGATCGAGATGATGCGCCGCGAGGGCTTCGAGCTGGCGGTCAGCAAGCCCGAGGTCATCACGCGCGAGGTCGACGGCCGCCGTCACGAGCCGATGGAGCACCTCGTGATCGACTGCCCCGAGGAGTACGTCGGCGTCGTCACGCAGAAGATCGGCACGCGCAAGGGCCGCATGACGAACATGGTCAACCACGGCACGGGCCGAGTCCGGCTCGAGTTCCGCATCCCGTCGCGCGGGCTGATCGGGTTCCGCAGCCAGTTCCTCACCGACACGCGCGGCACCGGCCTGCTGAACCACCTGTTCGACGGCTGGGAGCCGTGGCAGGGCGACATCCCGCACCGCACGACGGGCGCCCTGGTGTCCGACCGCGCCGGCAAGGCGACGCCGTACTCGATCGAGCACGTGCAGGACCGCGGCGAGATCTTCATCGAGCCGAACGACCGCGTGTACGAGGGCATGGTCGTCGGCGAGAACGCGCGCGAGCAGGACATGGACGTGAACGTCGTGAAGGAGAAGAAGCTCACCAACATGCGGTCGGTGGGCGAGGACGCCATCCGGTTGCTGCCCGCGCACAAGATGTCGCTCGAGCAGGCCCTCGAGTGGATCCGCGACGACGAGCTGCTCGAAGTGACGCCGGCGTCGCTGCGCCTGCGCAAGCGTGTCCTGCAGGCCAACTTGCGTCCGCGCTACTGGCAGAAGGTCGGCGAGTAGGCGCGACCCGCGACACGTTTCGACGACGGCGGTCCCGAGCGGGGCCGCCGTCGTGGCGTTTCGGGCCGAAAACCCCTCAAGGGGCGGCGTTGCGGGCCCGATGACAGGTGGGACCACCCTCCGGGCTCCGGGTGGCCACACCGACATGGCACATCGACACGACCAGATTCCGGCGGCCGGTCCGGCGCCCGCGGGCACGACGCGCGACCGCCAGGCGGCCGCGGCCGTGCACTCGCTGCTCGGTTCCCGCGCGACCTCCCGCCGGGACGGTCGCCGCACCCTGCTCGGATTCGTCGCTCTGCTCGCGATCGGCGTCGCGATCCTGAACGTCGTGCTCTTCCGGCACGCGCGCGAACGCGCCGAGCACGACGGCTGGCGCCGGCTCGAAGCCAGCGCCGACCTGCGCCGCGACGGGCTCGAGAGCGAACTGCGCGCCTTCCGCCGCGAGGCGCTCGGCACGCTCGAGGACCCGGTCATCGAGAACGGCCTGCTCGAGGCGGCGACCTCGCCCGGGGGGCGCATGTCCGAGGAAGCGCGCCACGAGATCGCGCAGGCCATGGAGCGGTTCGGGTTCACCGCCGTGCAGGTCGCCGACGAAGCCGGCCGCATCCTGTGGCAGGCGGGCGAGACCGCGTCGGGGCCGCGGGCCACCGCCCGCCTGGTGCGTCGCGCGCTCGTCGCCAATCGTGACGTGCTCGGCGACGGGCCGCGCGCCACCGCGCGGCTCGTGCGCCGCGCGCTCGTCGCCAATCGTGACGTGCTCGGCGACCCGAACGGATCGCGACTCGTCGTGGCCATGCCGCTCGCCGCGGCCGGCGAACCTCCGCACCACGCGGTGCTGTTCCACGACGGTGGGCGCGGGCTCACGCGCCAGCTGCTCGCGCGTTGGCCCGGCATGGGCGAGAGCAACCGCGCGTTCCTCGTGCGTCCGGACGGGGACCGCTTCGCGGTGCTCGCCGGCGCCGACACCGCCAACGTGCTCGGGCTGGCCACCGGACAGCAGCTGGCGGATGGCGATCCGCTCAGCCGCGTCGCGCGCACGGCCATGTCGCCGCGCGGCGGACGGTCCGAGGCGGCGGGCGTGGACGGCGCGCCGGCGTGGATCGTGACGCGGTCGCTGCCCGAGGGCGGCTGGGGGCTGATCGCGGTCGAGAGCCGCGACGACGGCCTGCGCGGCCTGGACTCGACGTGGGGACTGCTGCTGGCGCTGGACATCGGCCTCGTGCTGATCGTCGCGGCCCTGCTGGTCGTGTCGCGCCGCATGTACCGCAGCGGGCTCGCCCGCCGCGAGGCCGAGATCACGGCGCGCGACGCCGACCGCATGCAGGCGGTGTTCGACACCGCGTTCGACGCGATCCTGCTCTTCGACCGCGACGGCCGCGTGCACGGCGCCAACCGCGCCGCCGTCGACCTGTTCGGGCGCTCCGTCGAGGAGTTGCACGGCGCGTCGCTGGGCGAGCTGCTCGCCTGGACCGACCGCGGGCCGGGCAGCGCTCCGCCGGAGCCGGGCACGGTGGCGTCGGGCCACGCGCGCCGCCCCGACGGCGCCGAGATCCCGGTGGAGTGCTCCTTCGGCCAGGCGGGCGAGGGCGACGACCTGCTGCGCACCGCCATCGCGCGCGACGTGCGCGAGCGCGTGGAGGCCGAGCGCCTCGTGCGCGAGTCGGCCGCGGGCCTCGAGAACACCAACCGGCGGCTGGAGGAAGTGAACGCCCAGCTCGAGGAGGCGTCGCGGCTCAAGAGCGAGTTCCTCGCGAACACCTCGCACGAGCTGCGCACGCCGCTCAACGGCATGATCGGGTTCCTGCAGCTGGTGCTCGACGGGCTCTGCGACACGCCCGAGGAGGAGCGCGACTACCTGCGGCAGGCGCTGGCGTGCTCGCGCCACCTGCTGGGCCTCATCAACGACGTGCTCGACATCGCCAAGATCGAGGCCGGCAAGCTCACGCTGGAGATCGAGCGGCTCGACGTGCAGCGGGTGTTCGACGAGGTGTACACGCTCACCCACGTCCAGGCGGCGCAGCGCGGGGTCACGCTCACGTTCGTGCCCGAACTGCCGCCGGGCGCGTGGGTGCGCGGCGACTTCGGCAAGGTCAAGCAGGTGCTGCTCAACCTGGTCGGCAACAGCCTCAAGTTCACCCCGCGCGGCCGCATCACGGTGCGCGCGTTCGCCC
>JBGAOB010000363.1:0-1097 GCA_044222045.1 Candidatus Eiseniibacteriota bacterium | reverse complement strand
GGGCATTCCCCACGACCGCCAGAAGCTGATCTTCGAGAAGTTCGTCCAGGCCGACGGCAGCACCACCCGGCGCTTCGGCGGCACGGGCCTGGGGCTCGCCATCTCGCGCAGCCTCGTCGAACTGATGGGCGGCATCATCGGCGTGCAGAGCGACGGCGAGGGGCAGGGGACGCGCATGTACTTCTCGCTGCCGCTGTGGCGGGACGAAGCGCCCGCCGCGACGGAAGCGCCGGCCGAGCGCATCGAGGGCGTGCCGGGCGGCTCGCTCGTGCTCGTGGTGGAGGACGACCCCGTCTCGCGCCGCCTGCTGACCGCGATCCTGCAGCGCAACGGCTACCGGACCGTCGAGGCCGAGAACGCCGAGAGCGCGTGGCTGCTCGTGCGCCGCCTGCGCCCCGCCTGCATCGTGCTCGACTACGCGCTGTCGTGCGCCGACGGCGCCACGCTCCGCACCGGCTGGGACCTGGCGCAGCGGCTCACCTCCGAACGCGACACGCGGCACATTCCGCTCGTGTTCGTGACCGGGTTCGACGGCGAACTGCGCGAGAAGCTGCGTTCGACGGCCTTCACGCGCCGGCCCGAGCACCTCGTCAAGCCGATCGATCCGCGCCAGTTGCTCGCGCGCGTGGACGCGCTCGTCGGGCCGCACGCCGATCGTCCGCTGCGCGTGCTGATGGCGGACGACGACGCCAGCGTGGCGGCCTACGTGCGCAAGGTGATGCCCGCGGACCAGTTCCACATCGAGATCGTGAACAACGGCGAGGAATGCCTGCACGCGCTGCGCACGCAGCCGCGGGCGTTCGACCTGCTGCTGCTCGACCTGATGATGCCCGAAGTGAGCGGCTACGACGTGCTGCGCGAGATGACCCTGTCGGGCCTGTGCCCGAAGCTGCCGGTGCTCGTGCTGACCAACTTCCCGGAGCCCCGCGACGAGGCGGAGCGGCAGCTGCTCGAGCACGGGCTCGTGATCGAGATCATCTCCAAGACCGACGTGCACGCCGACCCGCGCGTGCTGCCCGCCGCCCTCCAGCGTCACCTGCACTTCGCGCCGGACGAGACCCGCCGGGAGGCCGCATGAACCGCCACGTCCTGATCGT
>JBGAOB010000362.1:2116-4076 GCA_044222045.1 Candidatus Eiseniibacteriota bacterium | reverse complement strand
CGCCCAAGGTGCGTGCGATGGAGATCATCGAAGCGCTCGAGCCGGTGCGGCGCGGCGTCTACGCGGGCGCCGTGGGCCACTTCGACTATCACGGCAACCTCGACCTGTGCATCGCGATCCGCACGCTGGTGTACGCGAACGGCCGCGCCTACTGGGGCGTGGGGGCCGGCATCGTGGCGGACTCCGATCCGGAGCACGAGTGGGAGGAGACGCGCGCGAAGGGCCGGGCCCTGTGGCTGGCCGTGCAGCGGGCGGAGCGAGGCGCGCGATGAGGGGGCTGCGATGATCGGCGTGATCGACAACTACGACTCGTTCACCTACAACCTCGTGCAGTACCTCGGCACGCTCGGCGCCGCCGTCGAGGTGTGGCGCAACGACGCGATCGACGTGGACGGGCTGCGCGCGAAATCGCTCGAAGGCCTGCTGATCTCGCCGGGCCCCGGCGAACCGAAGGACGCCGGCGTCAGCGAGGCCGCGCTGAAGGCGCTGTCGGGCACCGTGCCGGTGCTGGGCGTGTGCCTGGGCCACCAGGCGCTCGGCGAGGTGTTCGGCGGGCGCGTGATCCGTGCGCCGCGGCTGATGCACGGCAAGACGAGCCCGATCCTGCACAAGGGCCGGGGGCTGTTCTCGGGCCTCGACAACCCGTTCGAGGCCACGCGGTACCACTCGCTGATCGTGGAGCGCGAGTCGCTTCCCGCCGTGCTCGACATCGTCGCCTGGACGCCCGAAGGCGAGATCATGGGACTCAAGCACAAGGAGCACGAGACGTGGGGCGTGCAGTTCCACCCCGAGTCCGTGCTGACCCGATCCGGCCTCAAGCTCATCGAGAACTTCCTGACGCTGTGCCGTCAGCAGAGGAGAGCCGTCCGTTGATCCAGTCCGCCATCGCGCGCGTCGTCGCGCACGAACACCTCACGCCCGAAGTCGCGAAGGCCGTCATGGACCAGATCCTCGCCGGCGAGGCCACGCCCGCGCAGATCGCCGCGCTGGCGATCGCCCTGCGCATGAAGGGCGAGACCGCCGACGAACTGGCGAGCATGGCCCAGGCGATGCGCGACCGCGTGCCGCCCATCCGTACGCGGCGCTCGCCGCTGCTGGACACGTGCGGCACCGGCGGCGACTACTCCGGCACGTTCAACATCTCGACGACCGCCGCCATCGTGACCGCGTCGTGCGGCGTGGCGGTGGCCAAGCACGGCAACCGCGCGGTCTCCAGCCGCACCGGCAGCGCCGACGTGCTGGAGTCGCTGAGCGTGGGGCTCGACCTGACGCCCGAGGACGCGGCACGTTCGCTCGACGTGCTCGGCATCACGTTCCTGTTCGCTCCGAACTATCACACCGCGCTGCGGCACGCGGCCGCGCCGCGCCGCGAGATCGGCGTGCGCACGGTGTTCAACCTGCTGGGCCCGCTCACGAATCCCGCCGGCGCCACGCGCCAGCTGCTGGGCGTGTTCTCGGACTCGCTCGTGCGCACCGTGGCCGAGGCGCTGCGCCAGCTCGGCAGCGAGCGCGCCATGGTCGTGCACGGTCGCGACGGCCTGGACGAGCTGACCGTGTTCGGCAAGAGCCACGTGGCCGAGCTGAAGCACGGCAAGGTCACCGAGTGGGAACTCGACCCGGCCGCCTACGGCCTGGCCCACACGGATCATCGCGGCGTCGAAGGCGGCAACGCCGCCGAGAACGCGGCGCGCATCCGCGCCGTGCTCGGAGGCGAGAAGGGCGCCGCGCGCGACATCGTGGTGCTGAACACCGCCGCCGCGCTGACCGTGTCGGGCGTGGTCGACGACATGGCCGAGGGCGTGGTGCGCGCGCAGAAGGCCATCGACAGCGGCGACGCCGCACGCAAGCTCGCCGATCTCGCCGCGTTCCGCGGCTGAGCGGAGGACGGATGTACTGCAGCCGCTGTGGCGCGTGGATGTCGGACGACATCACCGCGTGCGCCACGTGCGGCGCGGCGCGC
>JBGAOB010000362.1:0-2076 GCA_044222045.1 Candidatus Eiseniibacteriota bacterium | reverse complement strand
CACGTCGTCGGCGCCGCCCCCGCCGCCGTCGGGGGCGGGCAGCGCCTCGACCGCCGCCGCGTCGCCCGTGTACGGCGGCTTCTGGCGGCGAGCCGTGGGACTGCTGGTGGACGAACTCGTGCTGTTCTTTCCGGGCGCGATCCTGCGCGTGGCGCTCGGGCTCGACGCCATGGGCGGCGGCTCGGAGTGGGGCGACCCGACCGAGGCCTGGGCGTTCGCCGCCACGCTCGCGCTCGCGATGCTGTACCACGCCGTGCTCGCGAGCAGCGCGTTCGAGGGCACGCTCGGCCAGCGTCTGCTCGACCTGCGCGTGTGCGACGGCGAAGGCCGGCGGTTGTCGTTCGCGCGCGCGCTCGCGCGCTCGTTCGCGTACTGGCTGTCGCCGCTCACGTGCGGCTTCGGCTGGCTGATCATGCTGTGGACACCCCGTCGCCAGGCGCTGCACGATCTCGTGTGCGGCACGCTCGTGGTGCGCGGGGCGCCGCCCGCGCGGCACGCCGTCGCGCGCGACGCCCGGCTCGTGGAGGCCCGATGACGCTTCGCACTCCCGACATCCTCGCCCGCATCGCCTCCGACCGGCGCCGCCGCATCGAGGCTCTCAAGCTCGAGCGCCCCGCGCACGTGCTGCGCGCGGGCCTGCCGTCGCTCGAACCGCCGGGCCGGCTGGAGCGCGCGCTCCGGCGCGGGGGATCGGCCGGGCCGCTGCGCATGATCTGCGAGGTCAAACGCGCTTCGCCGTCGCGCGGCGTGCTGAACGAGACCGCCGACCCGGTCGCGCAGGCGCGGCTCTACGCGGAGCACGGCGCGGCGGCGATCTCGCTGGTCACCGAGCCCGACCACTTCCGCGGGGACCTGGCGTGGATGGACGCGGTGCGCCCGCACGTACGGGTGCCGCTGCTGCTGAAGGACTTCGTGATCGACTCGTGGCAGATCGTGGACGCGGCCGCGCGTGGCGCCGACGCGGTGCTGCTGCTGGCGTCGCTGCTGAGCGAGACCGAACTCGGGCGCTACCTGAACGAGGCGCGACTGCTCGGGCTGGACGCGCTGGTCGAAGTGCACGATCGCGACGAGCTGGCGGGCGCCGTGCGCGCCGGCGCCACGATCGTGGGCATCAACAACCGCGACCTGCACACGTTCGAGGTGAACCTGCAGACCTCGATCGACCTGCTGCCGCTGATCCCGTCTCACGCCGTGGCGGTGGCGGAGAGCGGCCTGTCGCACGCCTCGGACCTCGCGCGCCTGCGCGGCACGCGCTGCGACGCCGTGCTGATGGGCGAGGTCTTCATGACGAGCCCCGACCCGGGCGCCACGCTCGACGCGCTCGGCGCCGCGGCGCGCGGGCAGGCCGGGGCGGCGTGAGCGCCGGGCGGCGCACGCTGGTGAAGGTGTGCGGACTCACGCGCCGCGAGGACGCCGAGCACGCGGTGGCGTGTGGCGCCGACTGGCTGGGGTTCGTGGTGAAGGGGGAGAGCCCGCGCCGCATCGAGGCCGAGCGCGCGGGCGAGATCGTCGCCTCGCTCGCCGGCGCCGTGGTGGGCGTGGCCGTGATGGTGGCCCCGACACCCGACGAAGCCCTCGAGCTGGCCCGGCGCGCGAACGCCGTCCGCGTGCAGATCCATGGCACCGACGCCGGAACCTGGCCCGATGACTTCCCGCTGCCGACCGCGTTCGTCGTCCCGGTGGGCGAGGACGGAAGCCTGCTCGGACCGTTGCCGCCCGAGCCGCACCTGGTGCTCATGGACACGTCGATCGCCGGCCGAACGGGCGGCACGGGACGGCCTTTCCCGTGGAGCGCGGCCCGCGACCTGGCGGCGACCCGTGCCGTGATGCTGGCCGGCGGCCTCGGCCCCGACAACGTGGCGGAGGCCGTGCGGCAGGCACGCCCGGCCGGGGTGGACGCGTCGTCGCGCCTGGAATCGAGCCCCGGATGCAAGGACCCCGAACGCGTGCGGCGCTTCGTCGCCGCGGTGAGAGAGATCGATGAGCGCCACCCCGACTGATCGCCCCGGACACTTCGGACCCTACGGCGGACGCTACGTGCCCGAGACGCTCGTGTTCGCGCTCGACCAGCTCGAG
>JBGAOB010000361.1:0-4084 GCA_044222045.1 Candidatus Eiseniibacteriota bacterium | reverse complement strand
CAGCGCGAGGTAGCCCAGCACGCGCGCCTCGCGGCGGATCGGGTAGACGGAGAACGACCGGATCCCCTCGGTGCGCATCACGTCGAGCACGGCGGGCGGAAGTCCGGCCGCCTCGCAGTCGCGCGCGTGCTGGATCTCGCCGGTGGCGTCGGCGCCGCCCCACGGCCGCAGTTCGCGGACCGCGTTGCGGAACCGCTCCGACGCGCCGGCCGAGGCGTTGAACTCCGGCTCGCCGTCCTCGTCGACGAGCAGGACGGCGGCCTGGTCGGCGGCGAGCGCTTCGCGCGAGACGTGCACGACGGTCTCGCACACTTCGTCCGCGGTCGCGTCGCGCGCCAGCGCCTCCCACAGCCGGTGCATGGCGTTCATCTGCGCGAGCCGCTGCTCGAGGCCGCGCTCACCCGCGACCAGGCGGCGGCGCAGCGGCAGCACGATCCACCACCAGAGCAGCGGCGCCGAGAGCAGCGACAGCGTCGCGGCGTCGACCGCGGCTTCGAGCCCGGGGCGCATCGGCGGCAGCCGGTCGAGCACGACCATGACCAGCGCCTCGACGGCGAAGATCACCGCCAGCACGCGCGGCAGCACGGAGGCGAACGCGCGCCACGCCTGCGTGCGCGTGCGCTCGAACGGAGCCGGGGTCGGCATGGTGTCGGGGCGAGCCTCGATGGCGGTGATGGACGAGATGCGTGTGCGAAGCCACGCCTGCGCGCGAGCGGGCCTTCGAGGCCGGCGTGGTTCGCAGTCTCGGAGCGAAAGCGGCTCCCTGAAGCCGGCGCGCGGGGCGCGAAACGCGATGAAAACGTGGCGCGGATCGCCCCGCCGGAGACGAAACGTGAACCGGGCCGGCCACGCTGGTGTATACGTTCGCCAGCGGCCCGTATCGGGCACCGCTCTTGCGCCTACGCCGGGAATCCTCGGACAACGCTCCCCAACTCGTTGTCTCTCCGTTCCTCCTGGCTTCCTGCGAGGCGCAAAGTGCATTCCGCTGCTTCCGCCATGCGTGCAAATACCGAGACCGATCTCGCATCGGACCCGAAGTCCACGGGCCCGCAGCTCAAGGCCGTCCCTCCGGCCCCCGCGGCCGGGGCCAAAGCGGCCCCCGCTTCCGCGCGCCCGGTGGTCCGGTCCGGTCCCACGCCCGACGCCTGGGTGACCGCGTTCATCTGCGCGCTCCCGGTGGCGCTCACCGTGTGGGGCTGGAGCTACTACGCCGCGCCCCTGGGCGTGCGACTGCGCCACCCGCTGCACGCGCTGCTCAAGCCGGCCGGCCCGGTCGGGCTCGGGCTCGGGATCGCCGCGTTCGCGTTCTTCCTGTTCCTGTGGCTCTACCCGCTGCGCAAGAAGATCAAGGGGCTGGCGTGGACGGGCGCGGTGGGCAACTGGATGCGCGTGCACATCGTGGCCGGGCTGGCGGTGCCCGTCATCGGCGCCGCGCACGCCGGCTGGCGCTTCGAAGGCCTGATCGGGCTCGGTTACCTGTCGATGTTGGTGGTGTCGCTCTCGGGGGTGGTCGGCCGATATTTGTACGTGCACATCCCCCGGAGCCGGAACGGGCTCGAGATGACCATGGAGGACGTGAGCAACGAACGCCGGGCGCTGCTCACGAACATCGCCGCCGCTTCGGGCCTGGTGCCCGCGGAAGTGGAGCGGCGCCTCGCCGTCGACACCCGGCCCTACGAGGGACTCGATCCCCTGCGCACGCTCTGGCGGATGTTCCAGGACGATCTTCGCCGCAACCGCACCATGCGCGAGCTGAAGGTCGAGTTGTCGCGCCCGCGCCCCGGCCGCACACCGCTGGCGGGCCGCGAGCTGGCCGACACCATGCGCCTCGCGCGCCGCGAACTGTCGCTGGCGCAGCAGGTGCGCATGCTCGAAGCGACGCGCCGCGTGTTCGGTTACTGGCACGTCGCCCACCGCCCGTTCGCGGTGACCGCGCTCATCGCGGTGCTCGTCCACGTGATCGTCGCCATGACCATCGGCGGCGTCGGCTTCGGCGGGGCGCGCTGAGTGCAGGGCCTGCTCACGACCATCGGCTTCGTGCTCGTCACGGCGCTGTTCGTCGTGCTGCACCTGCGCAAGAGCCAGGGCGCCGGCGCCGCGCCGGCGAGCAAGGCCTGCCCGCGCTGCGGCACGCGCCTGGCCGAGGGCCGGTCGTGGTGCCCGGGCTGCAAGGCGCCGCTGCAGGCGTTCGAGGTGCTGACCGCGAAGGTCGTGACGGGCGAGAAGAAGGCCGACGGCGGTCCGCTGCACGCGATCGTGATGGCCGACAAGTGCGTCGGCTGCGGCACCTGCGTGGCGGCGTGCCCCGAACCGGGCGCCATCCTGCTCGTGAACAAGATCGCCAAGGTGAACCTGGACCTGTGCAAGGGCCACGGCTCGTGCGCGGCGGCCTGCCCGGTCAACGGCATCGTCGTCACCGCCGGTGAGGCGGTGCAGACGGTCGAGGTGCCCGACCTCAACCCGCATTTCGAGTCCGCCGCGGTCCCCGGCCTGTACATCGCGGGCGAGCTGGGCGGGCGCGGGCTCATCAAGAACGCGGTCAACGAAGGCCGCCTCGCGATGGAGGGCGTCGCCGCTTCGCTGCGCGACGATCCGTTCCGCGGCAACACCGAAGGTGGCGTGTACGACGTGATCGTCGTCGGGTCGGGGCCCGCCGGGCTGTCCGCGGGCCTCGAAGCCATCCACCAGGGCCTGCGCTACCTCGTGCTCGAGCAGGGCACGCTCGCCGACACGATCTCCAAGTACCCGCGCAAGAAGCTGCTCTTCGCCGAGCCGCTGCGCGTGCCCGTGTACGGCGAGCTGTGGGTGAGCGACGCGTCCAAGGAGGCGCTGCTCGAAGTCTGGCAGACCGTGATCGCCAAGACCGGCCTGCGCGTCACCTCGCACACGCGCGTCGAGTCCATCGAGCGAGTGGACGGTGTCTTCCGCGTCGGCTGCGGCGAGCGCACGTTCCGCGCCCGCCGCGTGGTGCTCGCCATGGGCCGCCGCGGCACCCCGCGCCGGCTCGGCGTGCCGGGCGAGGACCTGGACAAGGTGTTCTACGACATCGTCGAGATGGAGGCGTTCGCGGGCCAGCGCATGCTGGTCGTGGGCGGCGGCGACAGCGCGGTCGAGTCCGCGCTCGGGCTGGCCAACCAGGACGGCACGACGGTCACGCTCTCCTACCGCGGCGCCGAGTTCGGGCGCGTGAAGGACCGCAACCGCGAGAAGATCGACGCGGCCGTCGAGGCGGGCAAGGTCGAGCTGTTGCTCGAGAGCCAGGTGAAGGAGATCCGCCGCGACGTCGTCGTGCTCGAGCACCAGGGCACGCTGCGGCTGCTGCCCAACGACGGCGTGGTCGTGCGCATCGGCGGCGAGGCGCCCTACCCCTTCCTGCAGCGCATCGGCGTGAACATCGTCAAGAAGGAGCTGGCGATCGAGCCCGAGGCGGGAGCGGGCACCGCGTGACGGGCCGCGGCCGCCTCGTCCGGCTCGCGCTCGCCACCGCGGCCCTGATCGCCGGCGCGTGGGCGGGTTCCGCGCACGCGCAGGTGTCGCCGGGCCCGCTCGCCGCGCCGCACGCCGCGCTCGAAGGCACCACGCAGTGCCTGCAGTGCCACGGACCCAACGGCTCCAAGACCGGCATGGACGAGAAGTGCCTGGCCTGCCACAAGGAGATCGCGTGGATGCGCGCCGCCAAGCGCGGCCTGCACCCGGGCGTGGCGAACAAGAACTGCGCGTCCTGCCACCCCGACCACGGCGGCCGCGACTTCGCGCTGGTCGAGTGGACCGAGGGCTCGCCCGCCAAGTTCGACCACAAGCGCGCGGGGTTCGTGCTGCAGGGCAAGCACGCGCAGCTCGAGTGCGCGCAGTGCCACAAGCCGGCGCTGCAGAAGTCGCCCGCCGCGGCCCTGGTGAAGAAGAAGGACCGCGCGAAGAGCTGGCTGGGCCTGCAGACCGCGTGTGTGGACTGCCACGCCGACCCGCACCGCGGCCAGCTCGGGCGCGAGTGCACGAGCTGTCACGGGCAGACCGCCTGGAAGCCGGCCGCCGGCTTCGACCACGCGAAGTCGCGCTTCCCGCTGACCGGTGCGCACGTGAAGGT
>JBGAOB010000360.1:0-4817 GCA_044222045.1 Candidatus Eiseniibacteriota bacterium | reverse complement strand
GCACGCCGGGCGCTGGCTGGCGCCCGACGCGCCGCTCGGGCTGCTCGCGGACGCGCTCGCGGCGGAACTGCCCGGGGCCGAGCGCACGTCCGGTGCGGCCGGCGCCCGGCGCCTCGGGCTGGACGGCGCGGGCCGGGCGTAGTGGCCGGGCGCGCGCCGCGTTCCTATACTGCCGCCCGCGCCCACGGTGGAGCGCGAGACGGGGAGGTCGCGTGATCGAGCAGGTTCGGGTGAGACGCAACGCGTGGCGGCGCGCGGCGGTGGCCGCCGCGCTCGTGGTGCTCGCGGGCTGCGGCGGGAAGGGGAGCGGTGGCGAGAAGTGGGTGGATCGCAACCCGCCGCCCGAGGAGCCGCTCGTCACGTCGATGGCCGAGCCGGGCGTGCACGGCGGGCGCTTCCGCATGGGCGTGCCGAACACCCCGAAGACCTTCAACCCCGTGCTCGCGAACGAGCAGTCGTCGAACGAAGTGAGCGGCCGCCTGTACACCACGCTCACGGACATCGACTACACCGACGGCGCCGACGTGCCGCTGCTCGCGAAGTCGTGGGAGTTCAGCCCCGACGGGCGCACGGTGACCTACCACCTGCGGCGCGGCGCGCGCTTCACCGACGGGCGGCTGATCACGTCGGACGACGTCGCCTTCAGCTTCGAACTCGTGATGGACGACTCGCTCCATCCGGCCGCGCAGGAAGGGCTCACGTGGCGCGACCCGAAGTCCGGGGAGCGCGTGAAGTTCACCTGCGCCGCGCCCGACTCGTTCACGTTCACCGTCACCAGCCCGGTGCCGTACGCGCTCATGCTGCCCGCGGCGGGTTCGGTGCGCATCCTGCCGCGGCACGTGCTCGAGCCGGCGTTCCGCGCGGGCCGAGCTGGCGCGCAACCCGTGGTGGTTCGGGGTCGACGCGAAGGGGCAGCGCCTGCCGTACCTGGACGCGCTCGTCTACGTCGCCACCAAGGACCAGCAGGGCGGCATGCTGCGGTTCGAGGCGGGTGAACTGGACGCGCTCGACAACCTCACGCCGGCCGACTTCCCGGGCCTGATCGCCGGGCAGCAGAAGGGCCGCTACAAGCTCTACGAGCTGGGGCCGTCCTTCAACACGACGTTCCTGTGGTTCAACCTGAACCCCGCGCCGGCGGGATCGCCGAACGCCGGCGGGCCCGCGGTCGGGCCGGTCAAGTACGCGTGGTTCCGCAACCCCGACTTCCGCCGCGCGATCTCCAAGGCCATCGATCGCGACGCGCTCATCGCCGGGCCACTGCGCGGCTTCGGCTTCCGCAACTGGAGCACGATGACCGCCGGCAACCGGCGCTGGTACGACTCGACGCTCGTGGGCGTGGACACCGACCCCGAGGGCGCGAAGCAGCTGCTGGCGAAGCTCGGCCTGAAGGATCGCGACGGCGACGGCGTGCTCGAGGACGCGGGCGGCCACGAGGTGTCGTTCGACATCGCCACCAACGGCGACAACGCGTGGCGCGTGGACATGGTGAACCTGATCCGCGACGACCTCGCCAAGCTGGGCATCCGGACGACCGCCACGCCGCTCGACTTCAACACGCTGATCACCCGCTACCGGAGCGACTTCCAGTACGACGCCATCCTGCTCGGGCAGGGCTCGGCCGTGCCGGCCGATCCGGGCATGGGCCAGAACGTGTGGAAGTCCTCGGGGGCGACGCACTACTGGCACGTGCGCTCGCCGAAGCCCGACACGCCCGAGGAGGCGCGGGTCGACGAGCTGATGACGCGCATCGTGTACACGCGCGACGAGGCGGCGCGGCGCGCGGCCTGGCACGAACTCATGTCGGTCGTGAACGACCAGTGCTGGCTCGTCTGGCTGCCCATCATGGACCTCAAGCTTCCGGTGCGGACGCGCTTCGGCAACGTCGCGCCGAGTCCGATGCCGTCCCGCATCCTGTGGAACAGCGATCGCATCTTCGTGAAGCCGGGGCAGGGCGGGAACTGACCGCGCCCATGCGCACGTTCGTCCTGCGCCGGCTGCTGCAGATCGTGCCGCTGCTGCTGGGCATTTCGGCGCTGACGTTCCTGCTGCTGCAACTCGCGCCGGGCGACTTCCTGGCGACCGTGGCCGAGAACCCGCAGGTCTCGCACGAAGTGCTGGAGCAGATGCGCCGCAACTTCGGGCTCGACCGCCCGTGGTACGTGCAGTACCTGCTGTACCTGAAGAACGTCTTCCTGCACGGCGACTTCGGGCAGTCGTTCGCCTACCACCGTCCGGTGTTCGCGGTCCTCGGCACCGGACTGCTCAACACGCTGTTGCTGGCGTCGGCGGCGATGCTGGTGACGTGGGGCCTCGCGGTGCCGCTCGGGGCGCTCGCCGCGGCCCGCCAGCACACGTGGATCGACCGCGTCCTCTCGCTGGGCGCGTTCGTCTGGCTGTCGACGCCCGAGGTGCTCTCCGGCCTGCTGCTGCTCATGCTCGCCGCGCGCACCGGCTGGTTCCCGGCCGGGGGCATGCACGGGGACGGGCTCGACGACGCGAACCGCTCGGGCGACGTGCTGCGGCACCTCGAGCCGCCTGCGCTGGTGGTCGGCTCGTGTTGCTGGCCGGCCGGATGGCGGCAGATGCGCGCGCGAGCATGCTCGACGTGCTGCGGCTCGACTACGGTGACCACCGCCTGCGCCAAGGTCGCATCGAAGGCGCGTCGTAGGGCACGGCGCTGCGCAACGCGCTCAACCTGCTGATCAATGCCAGTTCGGCTTCTCGACGTCGGCTCGCTGCTCGCCTGCTTGCAAGCCGACCTTCTCCGGCCTGGCTGGGTTCGATCACGCTCGAGGCGCTGCGCACCGACACCAGTACCGTGCTCGGCGCGGTGCCGATCGCCTCGACGGTGCTCGTGCGCTGGGCAACCTCGTCGCTGACCTGCTGCTCGCGTTCTTCGCCGACCTCGCGGATCGCGCATGATCATATCGGCGCGACGACGTTGCTCCGCCGCCGCTGCTGCCGGCCGGGTTACCGGCGCATGCCGGCGCCGCAGCCTGCTCGGTGGTCGAAGAGCAGGCGCTGCTGGTCGTGCTCTACGCGTTGGCGCTGTTCGCCCTTGAAGTCGTGGCCCCGTACGCGGAGAACGGCATCGACTGCGGGCGCTACCACCCTGCTGACGCCGGCCTGCTGGTGGACGCGGACGGCCGCTTCCGTTCCCGGCGGGTTCGTACGCGAGCGTCGGCGACGCTGCCGCCAGCCCTGCTGGCTGGCGGGGAGACCTGCCCTGCCACTGCGCTGGTTCGCGCCCGGCGCGCCGTGGACGCTGTTCGGCTGCGTGCCGGGCGACCGCCACTTGTTCGGCGTCGAGGCTCCCGAGCGCGTGTTCGTGTTCGGCGCCGACCCGCTCGGCCGCGACCTGCTGACCCGCGTGCTGTACGGCGCGCAGGTGAGCGCCACGGTCGGGCTCGTGGGCATCGCCATCTCGTTCGCGATCGGGCTGCTGCTCGGCGCGGTGTCCGGCTACTTCGGCGGCTGGGTGGACGAAGTGCTCATGCGCGTCACCGAGCTGGTGCTGAGCGTGCCGGGGCTCTACCTGATCGTCGCGCTGCGCGCGGTGTTCCCGGTCGACCTGCCGAGCCGCCAGACCTACCTCGCGATCGTGATCGTGCTGGCGTTCCTCGGCTGGGCCGGCCTGGCGCGCGTGATCCGCGGCATGGTGCTGGGCCTGCGCGAGACCGAGTACGTGCTGGCCGCCCGCGCGCTCGGCGCCAGCCCGCTGCGCGTCATCGTCCGCCACGTGCTGCCGAACACGATGAGCTTCGTGATCGTCGCGGCGACCGTGGCGGTGCCCGGCTACGTGCTCGGCGAGGTGTTCCTGTCGTTCCTCGGCATGGGCGTGCAGGAGCCCGCGGCGTCGTGGGGCAACATGCTCGCGCAGGCCCGATCGCTGTCCGTGTTGCGCACGTACGCCTGGATGCTGTACACGCCGGCGGTGGCGATCTTCCTGACCGTGATGGCGTTCAACCTGTTCGGTGACGGACTGCGCGACGCGCTCGACCCGCGCGCGAATCCCGGAGGGCGCGCGTGAGCGAGCCGCTGCTGGAACTGCGCGACCTGCGCACGCACTTCCGCACCGACGACGGGCTCGTGCGCGCCGTGGACGGCGTGTCGTTCGCGCTCGCGGCGGGCGAGACGCTCGCCGTGGTGGGCGAATCGGGCAGCGGCAAGAGCGTGACCGCGCTCTCGATCCTGCGGCTCGTGCCGCGCGGCGTCGGCCGGATCGCGGCGGGTGAGGTACGCCTGCACGGCCGCGACCTGCTCGCGCTCGACGAGGGCGCGATGCGAGCGGTGCGCGGTCGCGAGATCTCGATGGTGTTCCAGGAGCCGATGACCTCGCTCAACCCGGTCTTCGCGTGTGGCGACCAGGTCGCGGAGGTCCTCGAGCTCCACCAGCGCCGCAGTCGCGCCGACGCGCGCCGCGAGGCGGTCGAGATGCTGCGGCTCGTCGGCCTGCCGGCGCCGGAACAGCGCGCGCGCGAGTACCCGCACCAGCTCTCGGGAGGCATGCGCCAGCGCGTCATGCTGGCGATGGCGCTCGCGTGCCGGCCGGCGGTGCTGATCGCCGACGAGCCGACGACGGCGCTCGACGTCACGATCCAGGCGCAGATGCTGGATCTGCTCGCGCGCCTGAAGCGCGATCTCGGCATGGCGGTGCTGCTGATCACGCACGACCTCGGCGTCGTCGCGGAGACCGCGGACCGCGTCGCGGTGATGTACGCCGGGCAGGTGGTGGAGGAAGCGCCGGTGCGCGAACTGTTCGCGGCGCCGCGTCACCCGTACACGGCGGGCCTGCTCGCCTCGCTGCCGCGGCTCCG
>JBGAOB010000359.1:0-6923 GCA_044222045.1 Candidatus Eiseniibacteriota bacterium | reverse complement strand
GTGTCGTCGAAGATCGCTAACGGCGTCCGCCGCGCGGTGCTCGGCGACCCGGTCACCGACATCGGCTGTTCGTTCAAGGCCTACCGCCGCGAGGCGCTCGAGGGCCTGCCGATGTTCGTCGGCGTGCACCGCTTCCTGCCCGCGCTGTGCGTGTTCCGCGGCGCCCGCTTCGCCGAGGTGGCGCTGAACCATCGCGCGCGCGCGCACGGCGTGTCCAAGTACGGCGTGGGCAACCGGCTGTGGCGCGGGCTCGCGGACCTGAACGGCGTGCTGTGGCTGCGCTCGCGCCTGGTCCGCTACCGGATCCGCGAGCGCCGCGGCGCCTGAGCGGCCGCGGCCGAGTTCCGGCCGGCACCGGTCACGAATCGCCCGTCCGCGCGGGCATTTGTCCGCCCCCACAGCGGCCTGCGCCAGCCGGACGCACCCGCGCGCGACAATCCGTCGCCGTGGGCAAGTCGTTCCGGGAACGCGCCTTCGTCTTCGGGCTGCGACCCTGCGCCGCACTCGCGATCGTGCAGCGCGCACGATTGGCACCAGACCTGCTGAAGGTGCAGGCGTCACCGGCCCAGCGCAGGTGATGAAGAGACATCCCGAATAGCGCTGACCCCTCGGGGCAGCTTCGAACCACCCCTCGGATTCGGAGTGCCAAGAAGGTAGCCAGGACAGCCGTGTCGCCCCTCCGTGGCACCCACGTCCTGACGCGCGATCGTACTCGTGCCCCCCGCACGCGTGCCCGGCTCCTCAAGGCCGGTTCGCACCTTCACCATTCCAGCAGATCCGCAGAGCTGTGTTCCCAAGCGCCCGCAGGTTGATGCGGAACGTCGTGCTCATGCGCGTGACCCGTGCCGGCACCCCTCGGACCGGAAGTCGTCCCCCTCGGCGACGACCGGACGGCCGGTACGGATCACGAACATGGGACCCGCGATCGCCTCAGCCACAGGACGTAAGGGCCCGAGACCGGATTTCGCGATGAGCCGTTCGTGCGCACGCATCGTTCGGACCCCTCGCCGGACGCGCGGGCGTCACGAGCGGCCACCGCGAAACCAGCAGTAGCCGCGCCGCGCACGCGTGTCGTGTCGTCCCCCTCGGCGACAGGTCACCGTGTCGACGCGGTACATCGAGTCTCGCTTCCCCCATGCCGCGTGATCCCCCTCGTTCGCGCGGCCACTCGCGAGACCAGCAGACGTCCGCCGTTTTTCGCACGTGCTATCCGGCAAACCCCTCGACCGGGCGCACAGCGGAGGCGGCGGCGTTTGCTTTGGGTTGTGGAGCGCAGAGTGTTGCTGGCCGGTCCCGTGCAGGGCTTACCCCGCCATGGAGACCACGGCACGCCCCTTCGTGCCCCCGTTCTGTCCGCGAACCGATTGCCCCCACCATCGTTGCCCCGCCGGCTGGCGCTGGAAGCGTGCCGGCACCTACGCCCGCCGGTGTGAGCCCCGCGTCATCCAGCGTTACCGCTGTGCCCACTGCGGCGTCACCTTCAGCACCCAGACCTTCTCGACCACCTACTACATGAAGCGCCCCGAGCTGCTCGAGCCGCTCTACTTCCGCCAGCTCGCCTGCTCCTGCCACCGCCAGATCGCCCGCGAGGTTCGCGCCCACAGCACCCTCGGCCCGCCTCGCCGCCCGCCTCGGGCGCCACGCCCTGCTCAGCCTGCAGGCCACACGCCCGCCGGGCCCGGTCACGGAGCCGCTGGTGGTGGACGGGTTCGAGAGCTCGCCTTCAGCCAGTTCCACCCACTGCACCTGAACGTGGTGGTCGGCGCCGAGAGCCACTACGTGTACGCGTTCACGCACGCCTGCCTGCGCGCAAGGGGCGCATGACGGTGGAGAAGCAGAAGCGCCGGCGGGCGGCGCTCGAGCGCCGGCACGGGCGGGCGGGACCAAAGCGCTCGAGCGCGGCATGGCCGAGGCGCTGCGGATCGCCGCGCCCGAGCTGCAGGGCGCTGACCGTGCGCAGCGACGAGCACCCGGCGTATCCACGGCCCTACGCCATCTGCGTGACTACACGATTCGTCACGAATGCACGCCGTCGGTGGCGCCACGGACGACGGGCAACCTGCTGTTCCTGGTGAACCTGCTGGACCTGCTGCTGCAGAGAACAGCTGCACCTGAAGCGCGAGTCGATCGCGTTCGCCAAGCGGCACCAGGCGGTGATCGAGCGCGGGCGCTGCTGGTGCTGTGGCGGAACGAGGGTGAAGGTGTTCGGAGAACCACGGCGGCACGCCGGCGATGCGGCTGGGGCTGCGGGAGAGCCCGCGGAGCCCGAAGGTGCTGCTCAAGAGCGACTGTTCCCTGCGCGTACCGCTGCCGGAGCCGTGGGTGCGTACTACCGGCGCTGGAGGACACGCCGGGGATCGCGAAGCCGACGCGGCACACGCTCAAGCGGGCGTTCTAGCGAGGGGCGGCAACGAGCGCGGGCGTCTCCTGAGCGCCGCGAATCAGCTCAGCAACACTCTGCGCCCACAACCTTTGCTTTGGGGCCTGCCCCGCGGCCCGGCGGGGTCTCCGCTCCGCCCGAACGCCCCACGCCCCGCGCGCCCCAGCCGCGCCGGAACGCCGGCTGGCGCCGCCCCGAGGGCCTGTCCTAGAGTGCCCGCGCTCCCCGACGCCCGACCCTCTCGGAAGGATTCCGCCTTGCGTTCGTTCGCACTCGCTCCCGTCGCGCTCGCCGTTTCCGTCCTCGCCGCCGCCGCGCCCGCGCGCGCCCAGGGCGGCGATCCTCGACGCCCGTCCTGGGCCAGGCGTGGCCGCCGCGGTCGCCGCGATGGCCACGCCGGCCCACGCCGGCGTCTCGGGCGTCGACGTCATGACCTCGACCGTGTTCCAGGAACGGCAGAGTTCCGTTCTCGGCCTGGCGCTGCGCCTGCGGCTCAAGAGCCGGCGCGCTGGTGCCCGCAGTCGAGATCCTGCTCGCCGTCGAGTACTGGCGAACGACAACCGCGTCTCGGTCCGCAACCTCGACCTCCCGCAGCGACGCGACGACGAGTTGCCAGGTGCGCTGGACGTCCGCGCGAGCACTGGCAGCCGTACGTGGGCGGCGGCATCGCCGTGCACTTCTGACGAGCGCGTCAGTCGAGCGACCTCGGCATCGACGATCACAACTCGACCGTGCGCGGCGGCTACTGCTGCACGGCGGCGTCAACTTCACGATCATCGACCGCATCTCGAACTTCGTCGAACTGACGCACCACGGCGTGAGCCGTTTCCGCCAGCTCGTTCAACACCGGGCTGAGCTGGAACTTCCACTACCGCGCCTGCCGCATCGTCACGACGGCTTCGTCCGACACGGGACGCGGGGCCGTTGGTTTCGGCGGGCGCGACTTCTGCCAGGAACGAGAACTCGAGCAGGCCCGGGTCCGGCATCATTTCCGGGCCCCAGGGGTTTCGGCATCAGCTCGATTTCGCAGGGCAGCGGCACGATGCTCTCGGTCGCCTGCTTCGCCTCGGCGAGCCGCGGCGTACGGCGAACGGTGTAGGAATGGCGCGCACGTGCGTGCGCGCCGGCAGGAAGTGATCTCGCGGACGATCGAGGTCGATCACCGACAGGTTGATCTCGGGATCCATCACGTCTCGAGCGCGGCGTGCACCGCCAGTTCCTGCCGCGAGGGCATGCTGGAGAACGCGGGCGGCCTGGCCGGTTTTTGCGGCGGCGGCAGGCTGTCGCCGAACGGCCTTGCGGCTGGCGCCGGCGGCGGCGGGCACCTCCACGGCCGGTGCCGACCAGTGCGGGTTCACCGGCGCGCCGCGGCCTGGCGGTGGGGTCGACGCTCACCTGCTGCACCTCGTCGCCCACGACGCGCCGTAGCGTAGGCACCGCGCTCGTGGCCGGGAACGCCTGCGCCGCGCCGGTGCGCACGTCGAACTTCGCGCCGTGGCGCAGGCACTCGACGACGCCGTCCTCGACCGTGCCTTCGGCGATCGGGCCGCCGTCGTGCGTGCACAGGTCCTGCATCGCCCAGTAGCCGTCGTCCAGCCGGAACACCGCGACCGGCGTGTCGTCGACGCGGCGACCTTCACGCCACCCACCGCGATCTCGCCCACGCGGCCACCGTCACGAAACCCAGGGGATCACTCACAGCGCGCCGTCCTCCTCTTCGCCGGGCCACTGGTTCACGCCGTAGACCCTGGCCTTGAGCGTCTTCAGGGCGAGCAGCGCGCACTTGAGGCGCACCGGGCCCAAATCGATGCCGAGCAGGTCCAGCACGTCCTGCCGGCTCATGTTCTTGACCTCGTCGAGCGTCTTGCCTTCGACGTGCTCGCACAGCATGGACGCGGCGGCCTGGCTGATCGAGCAGCCGTGCCCCGAGAAGCGCACCTTCTCGATGCGTCCGTCGGTCATGCGCACGTCCACGCGAATGCGGTCGCCGCATAGCGGGTTGGCGTCCTCGAACGACACCGTGGCGTCGTCGAGCGTCCCGTGGCAGCGCGGGTTCTGGTAGTGGTCGAGGATGTTCTCGCGGAACAGGTCGCTCACGACGCCCCCTTGCGCGCGAACACCCGGTGGGTCTCGTGCAGGCCGGCGACCAGCGCGTCCACGTCCCGCGCCGCGAGTAGCAGTGGAACGACGCGCGCCGACGCGGCGATGCCGAGCTGGTCGTGCAGCGGCATGGCGCAGTGGTGTTTCGCGCGCACACACGCCGTGCTGGTCGAGCACGGTCGCGATGTCGTGCGGGTGGATGCCGTCCATCGTGAACGCCACGAGCTCGCCGCGGTGCGCCGCGCCCGGACCGAGCACCGCAGGCCCGGCACGTCGGCGAGGCGCTCGAGCGCGTACGCGACCAGTTCGCGGTCGTGCGCGAACACCGCGTCCATGCCGAGGCCCTCGAGGTACTGGATCGCCGCGCCCCAGCCGACCGCCTCGGCGATCGCCATGGTGCCGGCCTCGAACTTCCACGGCAGCTCGTTCCACTTGCTGCTTGGGTGCACCTCGCGGATCATCTCGCCGCCGCCCAGGAACGGCGGCATGGCCTCGAGGATCTCGCGGCGGCCCCACAGCGCGCCGATGCCGGTCGGGCCGAGCATCTTGTGCGCGGTGAAGGCCACGAAGTCGGCGCCCAGCGCGCGCACGTCGAGCGGCATGTGCGCGGCGCTCTGCGAGGCGTCGAGCAGCACGGTCGCGCCGTGCGCCTTCGCCACGCGGGCGATCTCGGCCGCGGGGTTGATCGTGCCGAGCACGTTCGAGAGACGTGCACGAACGACACCAGCTTCACCTTGCCGTCGGCGAGCAGGCCGGGCAGCGCGTCCACCTCGAGCCGGCCGTCGGCCTGGCGTGCCGGATGAAACGCAGCTCGACCTTGCGCTCCGCGCCGAGCAGGTGCCACGGCACGAGGTTCGAGTGGTGCTCCATCGGCGTCAGCAGGATCGCGTCCCCGTCGCGCAGGTGCGTTCGGCCCCACGCGTACGCCACGAGGTTGATGGCTTCGGTGCTGTTGCGCGTGAACACCACCTCGCGCGGGCTCGCCGCGTTCACGAACGCGGCGATGCGCCGGCGCGCGTCCTCGAACAGGGCCGTCGCCTCCTCGGCGATGGCGTACACGCCGCGATGGATGTTCGAGTTGCAGGTGCGGTAGTAGCGGTCCATCGCGTCGAGGACCGCCTGCGGCTTCTGCGACGTCGCCGCGCTGTCCAGGTAGACGAGCGGCACCTTCCGCGGCGTGGCGAAGATCGGGAAGTCCGCGCGCACGCGCGCCGCGTCGAAGGACGCGGACGGCGCGGCGGCGGTGGCCGCCGCGCCTGCGAGTCCGGTCCGAATCGCACTCATGACGTCAGCCGATCTTCCGCGCGATCTCGTCGCGCAGCCGGGCACGCACGGCGTCGAGCGGGATGCGGTCGAGCACGGGCTCGAAGAACGCCTCCACGATCAGGCGCTGCGCGTCGACCGGCGGCAGGCCGCGGGCCATGAGGTAGTACAGGTGCTCCGGATCGATGTATCCGAGCGTGGCGCCGTGCGTGCAGCGCACGTCGTTGGCGAGGATCTCGAGCCCGGGGATGCTGTCCGCCCGCGCCTGGTCCGACAGCAGCAGGTTGCGGTTGGCCTGGTACGCGTCGGTGCGCTGCGCGCCCTCGGCCACCTGGATCAGGCCCTGGTACACGCTGCGCGCGCGGTCCTTGAGGCAGCCCTTGATGAGCAGGTCGCTCGTGCAGTTCGGCTGCAGGTGGCGCTGGAGCGTGTGCAGGTGGAAGTGCTGGCGGTGGTCGCCGAACATGAACCCGTGCACGTAGGCGCGCGCGCCGGGGCCGTTCAGGTTGAACCACGCGTTCGCCTTGGTGGCGCGGCCGCCGACCATGACCTGGATCCACTGAAGCTCGGCGTCGCGCGCCAGCTCGGCGCGGGCGTTGGCGTAGTGGAACACGTTGCGGCCCCAGTCCTGCAGCGTCGCGAACGTCAGCTTGGCGCCGGCGCCCACGAACACCTCGGTGCCGCCGCAGTGGAACGCGGCGCTCTCGGCCGGCTCGGAGAGCTGCTCCTCGAGGATCGTGACCTCGGCGCCCTCCTCGACGATCACCAGCGTGCGCGGCAGCGACGCGGCGCCGGCCCCGCCCAGCCAGTGGAACAGCCGCACGGGCAGCGCGGCCTTGACGCCCTTGGGCACGTGCACGAACGCGCCGCCCGAATGCACGGCGGCGTTGAGCGCGGCGTACCAGTCGTAGTCGTCGTGCAGCAGCGAGCCGTAGTGCTTGCGGAGGAGGTCCTCGTGCTCGCGCCCGGCGCGGTCGATCGAGCAGACCGTCACGCCCTGCTTCACCAGCTCGGGGTGCGTCTGCTCGAGCACCGTGCCGCCGTCCCGCTGCACGATCAGCGCGAGCGGCCCCGTCTCGGCCGCGATGCGCTCCAGCACCGGCGCGGGCAGGTCGTCGATGTTGCGCGCGGCGGCCACGGTCGCGAACGGATCGAGCGAGGGCAGCGCCTGCTCGAGCGC
>JBGAOB010000358.1:0-3953 GCA_044222045.1 Candidatus Eiseniibacteriota bacterium | reverse complement strand
AAGGACAGCAGCTGCTTCTCACCCGCGGAGAACGACGCCCCGCGCTCGCGGACCTCGGCGTCCCACGCGCCCGGCAGCCGCTCGACGAACTCGTCCGCGCGCACTTCGCGCGCGGCGCGGCGCACGGTCTCGGCCGGCAGCGTCTCGGCGCCGAAGCGCAGGTTGCCCTCGATGGTGCCGCTGAACAGGAAGACGTCCTGCAGCACGAGCCCGATGCGGCGGCGCAGGACTTCGGGGTCCCACTCGGCGAGCGGCCGGCCGTCGACGCGGATCACGCCGCGCTGCGGGGCGTAGAAGCGGAGCAGCAGGCTCGTGAGCGTGGTCTTGCCCGAGCCGGTCGCGCCGACCAGCGCCACCTTCTCGCCGGGCTCGACCGTGAACGAGACGTCCTCGAGCACCCAGTGCTCGCCCTGGTAGGCGAACCAGACGTGCTCGAACTCGATGCGCGCCCCGCCGCCCCCGGCGGGCGCCGGCGCCGCCGCCCGCTCGAAGTCCACGGCCGCCGGGTCGGGGGTGGTGTCGAGCAGCCCGAAGATGCGCTCGCTCGACGCCATCGCCTGCTGGACGATGCCGTACTTTTCCGAGAGGTCGGAGATGGGGCGGAAGAACCACTGCGTGTACTGGATGAACGCCACGAGCGTGCCGAGCGTGATGCCCGTCCACATCACCTGGCGGCCGCCGTACCAGATGATGAGCGCGAGGGCGATGGCGCTGATCAGTTCGAGCAGCGGGAAGAACACCGCGTGGTACGTGTTGGCGAGCAGGTTCGCTTCGCGGTGCCCGGCGTTGATCCCGGCGTACTCGGCGTGGTTGCGCGACTCGCGGCCGAGCAGCTGCACGGTGGTCATGCCGCCGAGGTTCTCGTTCATGAACGAGTTGAGCCGGGCGAGCTGGGTGCGCACGTCGCGGAACACCACGCGCACCTTGACGCGGAACACCAGGGTCACGATCAGGATGAGCGGCAGGGTCGAGAACGTGACGGCGAGGAGTTCGACGTTGAGCCGCGCCATCGCGACGACGATGCCCGCGAGCATGAACACGTCGCCGAACAGCGCGACGACGCCCGCCGAGAACATCTCGTTGAGCACGTCGACGTCGTTGGTGACGCGCGTCATGAGCCGGCCGATCGGGTTGCGGTCGAAGAACGCCACGGGCAGCCGCTGCAGGTGGCGGAAGATCGCCGTGCGCAGGTCGCGCATGATGTTCTGGCCGACGCGCTGCATGAGCTGCGACTGCAGGTAGCCGAGCCCGAACGCCGCGAGCAGCGCCACCAGGTACACGAGCGCGATGCGGTCGAGCAGGTAGGTGTCGCGGTGCCGGATGCCGAGGTCGATCGCTTCCTTGGTGAGCCACGGGAAGGCGAGCTGCACGAGCGCCTCGCCGATCGTGACGAGCACGGCGAGCGCCACCTGCAGCCGGTAGGGCTTCAGGTAGCCGGCGATCCGCAGCATGAGGCGGCGGTCGACGGGCCGGCTGGCGTCTTCCTCGAAGCCGCTCACGACGCTTCGATCTCCTCTTCGAGCTGCTGCGCGCGGTAGAGCGCCGCGTAGCGGCCCCCGAGCGCGATCAACTCGTCGTGGCGGCTGCGTTCGGCCACCCGCCCGTCCTCGAGCACCAGGATGAGGTCGGCGTCGCGCACCGTGCTGACGCGGTGCGAGACGATGAGCGTGGTGCGGCGGCGCATCTCCGTGCGCAGTTCGTGCAGGATCGCTTCCTCGGTCTGCGTGTCGACGGCGGACAGGCAGTCGTCGAGCAGCAGCACCGGCGCCTCGCGCAGCACCGCCCGGGCGATGGCGGTGCGCTGCTTCTGGCCGCCGGAGAGCGTGATGCCGCGCTCGCCGACGCGCGTCTCGTAGCCGTTCGGGAACGCGAGCACGTCGTCCTCGAGGCGCGCCACCCGGGCGACGCGGCGGACGGCCTCCAGGTCGGTGACCGGCACGCCGTACGCGACGTTGTCCGCGATGCTCGCCGAGAACAGGAACGCGTCCTGCGGCACCACGGCGAGGTGCGCGCGCAGCCACGCCAGGTCGAGGTCGCGCACGTCGACACCGTCCACGAACACGGTGCCGGGCGGCGGGTCGTAGACGCGCGGCAGCAGCGACAGCACGGTGCTCTTGCCGGAGCCGGTGCGCCCGACCAGCGCCACGGTCGCGCCCGCGGGCACGCGGAACGACACGCCCGTGAGCGCCGGGCGCGCCGCGCCGGGGTAGGTGAACGTCAGGTCGCGGAACTCGATCTCGCCGCGCGCCGCCGCGGGCCGGGCCGCGGCCGGGGCGGAGGCGATGCCGGGCGGCTGGTCGAGCAGCGCCGCGATACGCCCGAACGACGCCATGCCGCGCTGGAAGATGTTGATCACCCAGCCGAGCGCCACCATCGGCCAGTTGAGCATGCCGAGGTAGACGGTGAAGGCCACGAACTGGCCGAGCGTGATGCGCCCGGCGATCGCTTCGCGCCCGCCCAGCCACAGCGCGAGCAGCGCGCCGAGCCCGGAGAAGAACGCGAGCGACGGCTGGAAGACGCCCGAGGTGCGGATCAGGGCCAGGTTCTCGTCGACGTAGGCGCGGTTCGCGCGCTCGAAGGACTCGGCCTCGTGGCGCTCGGCGGCGAAGGCGCGCACGACGCGCACGCCCGCGAGGTTCTCCTGCACCATCGCCGAGAGCTTCGCGAAGCGCTCCTGCACCTGCTCGAAGCGGCGGTGGATGCGGTCGCCGAACCACCACATGGACAGCGACACGAACGGCAGCGGGAGCAGGGAGTAGAGCGCGAGGCGCGGGCTGATGGACACCATGCAGCCGATCGAGACCGCGCTCACCACGAGCGTGTTGACCGTGTACATGACCCCGGGCCCGGCCATCATGCGCACCGCCGACATGTCGTTGGTCGCGATCGACATGATCTCGCCCGTGCGGTGCCGCTGGAACCACGGGGCGTCCTGCTTCTGCAGGTGCGCGAACAACTCGTTGCGCAGGTCGTACTCGACGTGGCGCGAGATGGCGATGACCGACTGGCGCATGCCGTACTTGAACAGCCCGGCCACGACGGCGATGCCGAACAGGATGAGCGCGTAGCGGCCGAGCTTCTCGGCGGTCACGCCGCGGTACAGGTCGTCGACGGCGTAACGGAGGACCGAGTCGGCGCGCCGGGCCGCGGGCCCCGCGCGCCGTCCCGGGGCGTTCGTCACGGGCGCTTGTCGCCGCCCAGGAAGCCCTGCAGTCGGTTCAGCTTGGTGACCTTGAACGCCACGCCGGCGTAGTACTGGTCCACGTGCAGCACGTTCTTGCCGCCCGGCGAGTGCCACGAGCCGGCGACGGCGTCGAGCCGCTCGTCCACGCGGTACGCGAAGCGCGGGCCCGCGAGGTGCGTGGTCGTCTCGGTGGCGAACCCGGTCTGCGCGGGGAACTCGCCCTGGTACTGGCCGGCCACGAGCAGGCGGCCGAACCACAGGCCGACGGCCGCGTTGGCGGTGACGTGGTCGGCCCACGAGCGCTCGCTCGGGCGGTCGGCCGCGTCGGTGCTGCGCGAGCCGATCGTGAGGTACTCGTAGGCGTAGCCGCCGCCGGCCTGCACGAAGCCGTTCTTGCCGAGCGGGCGGCCGAGCTGCAGCGAGGCCTGCAGGCGCTGCAGGCCGCGGCCGAGCGCCGGCTGCAGGTTGGCGTTGTAGCCCGAGGGCGCCGACCAGCCGAGCTGGATCGCCGCGGCGTTCGCCTTGTTGGCGAGCGCGTAGCGCAGGCCCAGCGAGACGTCGCCCAGCCCGGCGCGCGAGGCGGGAACGCCGCTCTCGGGGCGCACGGTGTTGCTGAGCGCCGGCAACGACATCTGGATGCTGGTGTGCTTCTTCCAGCCGAGTTCGGTGTACGACGTCAGGCCGCGCTGCTCGTAGAGGCCGCCGGCGCCCATGCGGTCGCCGTTGTCGTCGTAGTACGTGCCGGTGGAATAGAAGCTGCCGAGGAGTT
>JBGAOB010000357.1:0-4123 GCA_044222045.1 Candidatus Eiseniibacteriota bacterium | reverse complement strand
CTGCAGCACGAAGCGCGTGAGCCCCATCGCGAGCAGGTTGATGCCGAGCCCGCTCGTGATCTGGTCGGCGCGGAACTTCACCGTGACCAGCGCGTGCAGGGCGGCGGTCGCCACGCCGGCCGCGAGCGCGCACGCCACGCCGAGCCACGGGTGGCCGAGCCCGTGCGTGCCGAGCACGTACGCGAGCGCGCTGTTCAGCATGATGCCCTCGAGCGCGATGCACACGACGCCGCCGCGTTCGCTGAGCGTGGCGCCGAGCGCGGCGAGCGCGTACGGCACGCTGATGCGCACGGCGGCGGCGGCGAACAGGAAGACGTCCATCACCCGAGCCTCTTCGCCCAGCGTTCGAACAGCTGCTGCGCCGCGATCGCGAACAGGATCACCAGGCCCTCGAGCACCTCCACCAGTTCGCGCGGCACGAACTGGTTCACCACCAGGCCGCCGTAGCTGAGCGCGCCGAACAGCAACGCTGCCACCACCACGCCCGCCGGATGGTTGCGGCCCAGCAGCGCCACGGCGATGCCGATGAACCCCGCGCCGCCCGAAAAGCCGAGCTCGAAGTAGTGCTTGTAGCCGAGCACGAAGCTCGTGCCCCCGAGGCCTGCGAGCGCACCCGACAGCGTCATCGCCAGCGCCTGCGTGCGGCCGATGCGGATGCCTCCGTACTCGGCGGCCGGCGCGTTCAGCCCCACGGCGCGCAGCTCGTAGCCGAGCCGCGTGCGGAACAGCAACAGCGCCACCACCGCCGCCGCGGCGAGCGCCAGCAGCAGCGAGGCGTTCACCGGCGCGCCGCGCATGACCGGCAGCCACGCCTCGAGCCGGGTGAGCTGCGCGGCCGGCGCCACCTCGCGCGTGTGCACGGTGGCGTGCTCGAACAGCGGCCGGCCGAGCAGCGACACGAGCGCGGTCGCCACGAAGTTCAGCATGATCGTGTTGATCACCTCGTGCGCCCCGAAGCGCGCCTTGAGCACGCCCGGGATCGCGCCCCACGCGCCGCCGGCGAGCATCGCGGCGAACACCGCCAGCGGCAGCACGAGCGGCGCGGGCATCGACGTGAGGTAGGCGCCGGCGAGGCCCGCGGCGAAGCCGCCCACGTACATCTGGCTCTCCACGCCGATGTTGAACAGCCCTGCGCGGAAGCCGAGCGCGACCGCGAGACCGGTGCACAGGTACGGCGTGGCGCGGAACAGCGTCTGGCCGAGCCCGTAGCCGGTGCCGAACGCCTGCTGGAACAGCAGCCCGTACACGTGCAGCGGGTTCTGCCCCACGGCGGCGATGAACGCCGCGCCGGCGCCGAGCCGGCGGCGATGAACACCGCACCGGCGCCGAGCGCCGCCGTCACCGCCACGAGCGGCGCGGCCCCGCGCACGAGCGACGCGCGCGAGAAGCCGCGCGTCGGCGCGGCGGTCACCGGCGGCGCGGCGGCGCTCACGCCGGGCCTCCGTGGCGGCCGGTCATGTGCAGGCCCAGCGAGCGTTCGCTGGTCGCGGCGGGCGTCGTCTCGTGCACGCAGCGGCCCTCGTACAGCACGAGGATGCGGTCGCTGAGCGCGAGGATCTCGGACAGTTCCGACGACACCAGCAGCACCGCGCGGCCGGCGTCGCGTTCGGCGAGCAGCCGCCGGTGCAGGAAGTCGATCGCGCCCAGGTCCACGCCTCGAGTGGGGTGCGCCGCGAGGATCGCCGTGCATCGGGGCTCGCCGGAGCCGCGCGTGCGCAGCTCGCGCGCGGCGATCAGCTTCTGCTGGTTGCCGCCCGACAGCCGACCGGCGCGCGCGGACGGATCGCGCGGGCGCACGTCGTACTGCTCCAGCACCGGCGCGGCCAGTCGCTGCAGCACGCGGCCGCCGAAGCGCAGCGGGCCGGCGGCGAGCGCGCGCTCGCGCTGGCGTCCGAGCACGAGGTTCTCCGCCAGCGTCATGTCGGGCACGAGGCCGCGGCGCAGCCGGTCGCTCGGGATGTGGGGCAGGCCGGCGGCGCGGTGCTCGGCCGGCTCGCGGCCGCTGAGGTCGCGGCCGCCGATGGGAAGCGTGCCGTGCCGCGGCGGGCGCAGCCCGGCGAGGGCCTCGACCAGCTCGTGCTGGCCGTTGCCCTCGACGCCCGCGATGCCCAGCACCTCGCCGCCGTGCACGGTGAACGACAGCCCGCGCACCGCCGGCAGGCCCCGGTCGTCGTGCACCACCAGTTCGCGCGCCTGCAGCTGCGGCACCGTGGAGTCGGTCGCGGCGCGCGCGCCGAGCGGCGCGATCACGCGGCCCACCATCATCTCGGCGATCTGCGTGAGCGACAGGTCGGCCACCGCGCCGCCGCCCACCACGCGGCCCGCGCGCATCACCGTGACGCGGTCGGCGAGCGCCTTCACTTCGGCGAGCTTGTGAGTGATCAGCACGATCGACAGCCCCTGCGCGTCCCGCAGTTCGCGCAGCACGGCGAACAGCTCGTCCACCTCCTGCGGCGTGAGCACGGCCGTGGGCTCGTCCAGGATCAGCACGCGCGCACCGCCGTAGAGCGCCTTCAGGATCTCCACGCGCTGCTGCTGACCCACCGACAGCGCGCCGATCAACGCCGCGGGGTCCACCGGCAGGCGGTGCCGCTCGCTCAGGGCGGCCACCTCGCGTTCGGCGACGCGGCGTCGGAACGCCCCCACCGCCGAGGCCGGCTCGCGGCCCAGCAGCACGTTCTCCGCCACGGTGAGCGTGTCCACCAGCATGAAGTGCTGGTGCACCATGCCGAGCCCCAGCTTCATCGCGTCGGCCGGGCGCGCCACGCGCACCTCCCGGCCGCCCAGCCGGATCGTGCCCGCATCGGGTTGCAGCAGGCCGAACAGCACCTTCATCAGCGTGCTCTTGCCGGCGCCGTTCTCACCCACGAGCGCGTGGATCTCGCCCGGCGCCACGGTGAGTGCCGCGCCGTCATTGGCGACGCACGAGCCGAAGCGCTTGCAGATTCCCGTGAGCTGGACGGCGGGGGCGGACATGATCGCGGCAGAGTACGGGGGGTGCCGCGGGCCGGTCCAGCGCCGAGCGTTCCCCGTCCGGGGGCGGGAGGCTGTCGCGACGCCGATCTTCGTTGGGTGGGTCCGGTCTCGCGAACGTACCCTTTCCTGTCGAAGGCCCGAGATCCCCCGCGATGGCGCGCGGTGTGCCGTCGATTCGGTGTCCGCACCCGAACTGGAATCGGAGGCAACTATGCTTGCTCGCCTCGCGACCGCCGTGCTCGGCGGGCTGCTGATACTGGCGGCGTCTCCACCCCCCGTCCTCGCCGTCGCGGGAGTCAACCTCGGCTGGGACGTGTGTGGGCCGACGTCCCCGTCGATCAAGACGTTCGCCTGCGACACCGACACGGGTTCGGCGATCGCGGTGGCTTCCTTCACGGCCCCGGCCGGCGTCGAGCACATGACGGCGATCGAGTACACCGTGCGCCTGGATTTCACGTCCGCTGCCGCGCCCGACTGGTGGCAGTTCAAGAACCCGGGCGTCTGCCGGCAGACCGCGCTCACGTTCGAGCCGCAGGATCCGCTGTGGGGAAGTGGCGCCTGCGCCGACTACTGGCAGGGCACGGCCTCCGGTGGCATCGGTCTGTACCAGGTGACGCCGGGGTCGTCGTTGGCCCACGCCCATGCCCTGATCCGTGGCGTGGCGGTCGTACCACCCGGGTTCGCCTACGCACTCGACCCGGAGGTGGAGTACCACGCCTTCCGCCTGCGCCTCTCGTACGCGAGCACGGTCGGCAGCGGCGCCTGCGCGGGCTGCCGCGAGGGCGTCTGCCTGTCGCTCCAGCGCCTCACGCTCACGCAGCCGGTGGGCGAAGGCGACTTCACGATCTCGGACCCGGATCGGAGAAACGTGATCGTGTGGCAGGGCGCGTCCTACGAGTGGGCGGGCCTGTGCATCACGCCCACCCAGAACCGCACCTGGGGCCGGATCAAGTCGATCTGGCGGTGAGATTGGGGCGGGTGCCCCAGGGGCGCTGCCGGCAGGGCGCCGGGGTCGGGCCACCCGGGCCGCGTGGAGGCGGACCCGCCCCGCGCGCGGGGCGCCCGGCGTGTTTCCGCTTCGCGGCCGTGCCCACCGCGCATAGAATTCCCGCCGCCTGTTCCTCGCGTGCGCTGGCTCCCTGGCCCC
>JBGAOB010000356.1:0-6626 GCA_044222045.1 Candidatus Eiseniibacteriota bacterium | reverse complement strand
CTGCCCGAGCCGCTCGCGATGGTCCAGCCGCGAGCGCAGCGCCTGCTGCACCTGCTCGGGGGTCAGGCGCCCGCGCTCGATCAGGATCTCGCCGAGCCGGCGCGTGGACAGCCGGTAGCCCGCCGCCATCAGCGGTTCCCCCCGATGTTGGCGGTGCGGTAGACGCGCTTCTGCACCGAGGCGCGCTTCTCGACGTCGGCGAAGTGCGGGTAGGCCGCCTCGAAGTCGATGAGCTGCCGGTCGACCAGCTCGCCGAGCGAGTCGTCCATCGACAGCATGTCGTCGCGCAGTCCGGTGGAGATGACGTTCGGGATCTGGTGCACCTTGTCGTCGCGGATCAGGTTCTGCACCGCCTGGGTGGTGAACAGGATCTCGCGCGCCGCCACGCGGCCCTTGCCGTCGTGGCGGGGGAGCAGCAGCTGCGACACCACCGCGCGCAGGGTGAGCGCGAGCTGCGCCCGGATCTGCGGCTGCTGGTGGGGCGGGAACGAATCGATGATGCGCGTCACCGTCTGCGCCGCCGACTGCGTGGCCATGGTCGAGATGACCAGGTTGCCCGTCTCGGCCGCGGACAGCGCCATGCTCATGCTGGTCAGGTCGCGCATCTCGCCGACGAAGATCACGTGCGGCATCTGCCGCAGCGCGCCGCGCAGGCCGCGCGCGTAGGTCTTGGTGTCGACGCCCACCTCGCGCTGTTCGATCACCGCCTGCTTGGCCTCGAAGACGAACTCGATCGGGTCCTCGATGGTCACGATGTGGCGGGGCGGGCCGAGGGCGTTGAGCTGCTCGAGCAGCGAGGCGATCGTGGTCGACTTGCCGGCTCCGGTGGGCCCGGTCACGAGGACCAGGCCGCGCGTGATGCCGAGCAGGCGCTGCACGACGTGCGGCGCGAGCCCGATGTCCGAGGGCAGCGGGATGTGCAGCGGGATGATGCGCACCGCCGCGCCCCAGTGGCCGCGCTGCACGAACAGGTTGACGCGGAAGTGCCCGACGCCCGGCAGGAAGTAGCGCGTGTCGAGTTCGAGGTCGCGCGTGAAGCGCTCGTGCTGCGCCGGGTTGAGGAAGCTCTCTGCCAGGGCGCGCGCTTCGAGCGGCCCGAGCACGGGCGAGCCGGGCAGCGCTTCGAGCGCGCCGGCACGCTGCATCATGACCGGGTGGCCGGCCGTGACGATCAGGTCCGAGGCGCCGAGCTGCACGGCGCGGCGGAGGACCTCGTCCCGTTCGAGAGAGGGCGCACTCACTGAAATAGCGTAATCCCTTGTGGTGTCGCGCGTCCGTCGGCCTTCCGAGTGGCCGGACGCGGCGCGTGCTGATCGGTCGAGCCGGTCGCGGCTCGGCCGGGAGGGACCGGACCGGGCCGTGCGGCTCCGCCGCGTGGCTGGTCCGAGCAACGGAAGTGCGACGCAGGATATGGGACCGAGTTTCGTGTGGTCAATCACTGCCGCACGGGCGCCTGCGCGCGCACGGCGGCTCCGGTATCGGCATCTTTCTTCGTGCTCGCCGCGATAAATCTTGCCCCTCGCGGCGCGGTCTGGCACCTTGCGCCCAGCGCGTCCGCTTCGGCGGGCACGCGCCCCATGGAAGGGGCTTTCCCCAGAGCCTCCCTCCAACGGAACGGTACGACGCACGGGAAGGTCGCCCGGCGTTGCATCCGGACCGGCGAACCGTGCAGTTTACGGTTCGTTTCAGCTGGTCTCCCCGCGAGGTCGCAGGCGCTTTGTCATTCCGGGTCCACCCGCACTTTGCTGCGCGCGCGGTGAATCCCCGGGAACGAACTCCCCGGCTCCGTTGTAGGTCGTGTGCAGGGCATGTTTCGTGCTGGCCGCAAGCCGCGGTATCGGGCTCGCAGTGGCTGCGATGGCTCGGTCCCGGAGAGCACCGGCACGGCGGCCTCCCTCGGCCGCCGCACTCTGCATCTTGGGATCTGCTCGCGCGGAATGAACTCGCCCCTCGGTTCGGGCGTGAGTTCGGCTGGAGGCAACGCTCATGACGAAGCGTTGGGTGGGTGGTATTGCTTCGTGGTTCATCGCACTCGTCATCATCTCGAACGCCGGTGAAGCCCGGGCTCAGCAGACGTGGAACAGCGTCACGCTGAACTGGACGACTCCAGGGACGACAGCTTGAGCGGGACGGCAGCACAGTTCGACATCCGCTACTCGACGTCACCCATCACGTCGGCGAACTTCGGTTCGGCGACGCGCTTCACCACCGGCGTCCCCGCACCCGACGGCCTCGGGCACCCGCCAGAGCGTCGTGGTGACGGGACTGTCCCCTTCGACGACCTACTACTTCGCGATCAAGACCGGCGACGAGGTGCCCAACTGGGCGGGCGTCTCGAACGTCGTGTCGAAGGCCACGACGGCGGCACCGGACGTGGTGCGGCCCGCGGCACTCGCGATCACCGTCCCGTCGCTCACCGACACGTCGGCCACGCTGGCGTGGACGGCGACCGGCGACGACAGCCTCACCGGCACCGCGACCACGTACGACGTGCGCTGGTCGACGTCGCCGATCACCGAGGCCAACTGGGCGAGCGCCACGCAGGCGACCGGCGAACCCACGCCGGGTGCCGCCGGCACCGCGCAGACGTTCGTGGTGCGCAGCCTTTCGCGGCAGGTGACGTACTACTTCGCCGCCAAGGTCAGCGACGAATCGGGCAACTGGTCGGCGCTCTCCAACGTGCCGTCGGCCACCACTCCGGACACCAAGCCGCCCGCGGCCATCACCGACCTGGTGGTGGGACTGACGTGGCTCAACTGGTCCAGCGCCGCGGTCGTACCGCAGCGACGGACGGGAGCAAGGTAAGGGGACAGTGACCTTCGGGCGCCAGCGCGACAGGGACCGTTCGCGAACGCTCGTCCGCCGCGACGCGCTGGGACTCGCCGCGCTCGCATTGCTGCTCCTGCTGTCGGCGCCCGCGCTCTGTCGAGCGCAGGGCGCCGATTCGTTGGTGGTCCGCTGGACCGCGCCGGGCGACGACGGCAACGTCGGCACCGCGGCGTACTACGAGCTGCGTGTCGCCATGTCGCCGCTGACGCCGTCGAACTTCCTCAACGGCCTGGTGGTGCCCGGCACCCCCGATCCGTCGCCCGCGGGCACGCGCCAGACGTTCGTCGTGCGCGGGCTGACGCGCGGCGTCACGTACTGGCTCGCCATGCGGACCATGGACGAGACGGGCAACTGGTCGGCGGTGTCCAACATCGTCCGCTTCGACTGGCCGCCCGACGCCGCGCCGCCCGCCGCGCCCAACGGCTTCGCGGGCGCGCTCGCGACGGGGTGGGTACGTCGCGCTCTCCTGGTCGCCCAACTCGAGGCGGACCTGGCGGGCTATCGCGTCTATCGCGCGCTCGACCCGGCCGGCCCGTGGTCGCGCGTCGCGACGGTCGGGGCCACGGTCGAGCAGTGGAACGACACCTCGCTGCCCGCGGGCGCCGACAAGCTCTGGTACGCGGTGGCCGCGTACGACCGCTCGGGCGGTGAAGGCGCGCGCGCGGCCGCCCTCGAGGTGTCGCTCAAGTCGCCGACTTCGCCCGCGCCGCTCGCGTGGGGGCTCGAGCCCGCGTACCCGAATCCCGCGCGCGGCGGCGCGCTCATGCGCATCCCGGTCGACGTGCCGGCGACCGGCGTGGCCGCGCGCGTGGACCTGCTCGACGCCGCGGGCCGGCTGGTGCGCCGCTTCGACCTGGGTGGCGCCGCGCCCGGCGTGCACACCGTGCGGTGGACGGGGCGCACGAAGCCGGCCGCGAGTGCGCGCCTGGAACCTACCGCGCGGTGCTCGGTGCCCCGGGCGTGACGCGCGTGCTGCTGCTGGCGAGGGTGCCTGAGCATGCGCCATGCACGGATGTGTACGGCGGCCCCTGGCCGCGCCTACGTTACGCTCGCCGTGCGCCTGTACGGGCGGGCGAGGAGAGCGCGGGCACGCGCGCGGCGGGGTTCTCACCGCGCGGCCCGGTGCTCGCGCGGCGGCGCCGGTCTTGCGCTCGGCGGCGACCTGCAGGCGGCCGCGATCAACCTGGTGGCGCTCGCTACGCTGGGCGGACGGCGGCTCAAGGCGTTCGCGGCACGCTGCGCTCGCCGACGGGCGGTACAGGAGTGGGCGGCGTGGGGCGGCCGCGCGGTGCGACGCGTGGGCCTGGAGCGGGCTGGTGCGCAGCGAGGGCCTGCTCGACTCCCGCGACGAGAACGGCCTGCCGGCGGGCGCGGTGGCGCGAGCAGCACCGCGCTCAAGGCGTGCAGCTCGCGCGTCCGCTGGCGCGCTGGCTCGAAGTCGGCGGCGCCGCGCGGCGGCGTGGGCGAACGCATCGGCGGTGACGTCGGGCTCGGACTGACGTTCGACGCCGGCGCGCTCGTGCACGCGGGCCTGCTGCACGTGGCGCCTGCGGGCCAGAACTTCGGCGGCAGCATGAACTGGGGCGGGCGTGGTGCTGGCGCATGGCGCGAGCCTGGGCGGCGGCGTCGCGCTGGACCACGCCGCGAGCGGCTGCGCGTCGCGCCGACCTGAACGCACCGGCGGACTACTACCGCAGCGTGCCGGTGCCGAGTGGCGCTGAGGGACCGGCCTGCTGCGCGGTGGCTGGCGGCACGAGCTCGGCGCACCGGCCGACGAGCGGCTCAGCCCCAAGGCCTGGCGTGGGCGCCGGCGCGGGCGCGCTGTGGATCGACTACGGCTACGTGCTCGGCGGCGCGGGCGAGGTCACGCACCGCATCGGTCCCGGAGCTGCGCCGTGGCCTGGCGCGCCCGCGACGGCTGCACCATCGTGGCCCTGCGCCGGCGCCCGCCGGCATCGAGTAGCCCGAGCGCGACCGGACTCGCGCCCGCGCTCACGCGCGTCTGCGCATGACGCACGGCGGATTGCGGAATGCGCGTTTCGCACGGTCCTCGGCCACCCGCACGGGATCCGCGCGACGCAAAGGCGCGAACTGGCCGCGATCACAGTGCCGCGTCTCCGCCGCCGGCGCCGGGCACGCAAGCTGCTGCGGCAGACGCGGTCGCGCCGTCACCGGGCCCCCGCGAGGGACGCCGGGGCGAATCGGAACGCCGGCGCACCCGGAAGACCTCGGCAGGACGTGTGCCCCTCGCGGGCGCCAAAGTGGGAGTGGAGCATGCACCGTCGCCGGATCGTGATGAGTTTCGCGCTCGCGTTGCCCGCCGCCGCGCTGCCCTCGGCCGTCGGCGCAGAACGCGGCCGTCACGCTCACGTGGACCGCCCCCGGTGACGACGGCAGCACGGGCACCGCGGCGCAGTACGAAGTCCGCGTGTCCGCGGCGCTGATCACGCCGGCCAACTTCGCGGCCGCGACGCTCGTGCCGAACCCGCCGGCCCCGCTGCCCGCGGGCACCTCGCAGTCCATGCTCGTCGGCGGCCTGCTGCCGGCGACGAACTACAGGGTCGCGATCCGCACCGCCGACGAGCGCGGCAACTGGTCGAGCCTCTCGAACGTCGTCGCGTTCACGACTTCGGCCGGCGACACCGTGCGGCCCGCGGCGCCCGCGCTGGCCACGAGCGCGACCACGTCGTCGAGCGTCACGCTCGCGTGGGCCGCGACCGGCGACGACAGCCTGGCCGGCGTCGCGCACCACTACGAGATCCGCTGGTCCGGCGCGCCGATCACGCCCGCGAACTTCGCGGCCGCGACGCTCGTGTCGAGCGGCGTGCCCACGCCCGCGACGCCCGGCACGAACCAGTCGTGCACCGTGGGCGGCCTGAACCGCTACGCCGACCTGTGGTTCGCGATGCGCGTCGTGGACGAGAACGGCAACGCCTCGGCGCTCTCCAACGTCGTGCTCGTCGACCACCTGCTCGACACCGCGCCGCCCGCGACGCCGTCCGGCCTCGCCGCCGCGCTGCAGCCGGGCGGGGTGCGCCTGCAGTGGACGCCCAACAGCGAGCCCGACCTGGCCGGTTACCACGTGTACCGCGCGACCGCGCAGGCCGGACCGTTCGTGCGCATCGACGGCGTCACCGTCGCCGCGAACGAGTTCACCGACGCGAACGCGCCCGACAGCGCCTCGCTGTGGTACGCGGTGTCGTCGGTGGACGCCACCGGCAACGAGAGCGCGCGCAGCGCCGCGACGCAGGTCTGGCTGCACGCCACGGCCGTCGCCGTGCAGTTGCAGCCCGCCTACCCGAATCCCAGCCCGCTGTCGGCCACCGTCACGATCCCGGTCGACATCCCGGCGAACGGTCCCGCCGACGCGCGCGTCGACATCCTCAACTCCGCCGGTGAGCGCGTGCGCACGCTGGCGCTGCACGGCCTGACGCCCGGCACGAACAGCGTGGCGTGGGACGGCCGCAACGACGGCAACCGCACCTGCGCGCCCGGCGTGTACCGCGCCTGGCTGCAGGCCGGCGGCGTCAGCCAGCAGGTCAAGCTGGTGCGCACGCCCTAGACACTTCCAGCCCGCGCAGGTCCCTCACGCACGCCCGGCGTCCCTCGCGCCGGGCGGCCGCGTTTTCGGCGCCGCGCGCCGTGAGCTCCGCACGTCCCGCACGTCCCGCGCGGCTCGCGGGCGCCGCGCCGCGCGCGCGGTCCCGCTCGCGAAGCGCACGTTCGCGCCGCGATGCGGGCGGATTGCCCGCGGCGGCATTGCGGAATCCCGCGCGCGCGCCGCGTGCCGGCCGGGC
>JBGAOB010000010.1:0-35866 GCA_044222045.1 Candidatus Eiseniibacteriota bacterium | reverse complement strand
CTCCGCGCGTGGCGCGGTCCACCGCGCGCGCCGCGCCGGTGAGCGGCCCGTTGTCCTCGAACAGCCCCACGGCCAGCAGGCCGGCAGCGCGGGTAGCGGGTTCGGCTTTGCGGATGAGCACGTCCATGGGATCTCCCGGTGAGACCGATGTGTCGGGTCGCGCGGCGAGTCGGCCGGGCCCGGCGGCCTGCGGTCGGGGCGCGCGTTCGGCCACACCGTAGTCCCGCGCGTTCGCGATCCGCCAGCGGGCCGCGCGCCCCGAGCCCGCGGCGCGCCCGCGGGACGCTTCGCTCCGCGGCCGTTCACGCCCGCCGAACTCGCCGAATGCACGCCCACGTCCGGGAATCGCAAGAACCGCCCCGGACGCGCGCGAACCCGCGGCGAAATGTGGGGCCGGGCCGCGATCCACGCTTGCGGGGGCCCACGAATGCGGGCATTCTCGCGCCCGCTTCCACGGCGCTCGCGCCGAAAGGACCGCGAAGCTCCCCACTCCGCTCACCGATCCATCGCCCGGCACGGATGCCGGTCGCGCACGGAGGGTCCCAATGTCTCGTCGAATCCTCGTTCTGCTGCTTGCCGCACTCGTCGCCATGGCCGCCCTCACGGGCTGCGCCAAGAAGAGCGAGGAGACCGCCGCCACCTCGACCGGTGACAGCCTGCTGGCGCAGAGCCCCATCGAGCCGCCGCCGTCGGGCGAGCTGCAGCCGGATACCGCGTTCACGCCGCAGCCCGAAGCGGAGGCACCTCCCACCGCGACGCCGGCGCCGTCGTCGACCACGCCCAGCAAGCCGACCGCGAAGCCCAAGCCGAAGCCGGCGCCGGCTCCCGCGCCCGCGGCCAGCGTCACCGTGCCGGCCGGCACCGCGCTCAAGATCTCGATCGACCAGCAGATCTCGTCGGAGACGGCGAACGAGGGCGACAGCTGGACCGGCAAGATCACCGAACCCGTCGTGATCGGCACCGCCGCGCCGTTCCCGGCCGGCAGCATCGTGCACGGCGTGGTGGCCGGCGTGAAGGGCGCCGCCAAGGGTGACCGCGCGTTCCTGCTGCTCGAGGTGCGCAGCATCGAGGCCGACGGCAAGACCATCAACATCGGCGCCGCGGGCGACAGCATCATCGCCGGCTCCACGCGCAAGCGGAACCTCGGCGCCATCGCCGGCGGCGCGGCCGCGGGCGCGCTCATCGGCAAGGCCGTGGGCGGCAGCGGCAAGGGTGCGGTGATCGGCGGCATCCTGGGCGGCGCGGCCGCCACGGGCGCCGTGGCCGGCTCGAAGGGCTTCCAGGTCACCGTGAAGGAAGGCTCCGAGGCCACGTTCCGCGTGAGCAGCGACACCAAGGTGAAGCTGTAGCCGCACGCGACATCGGCAACTGCTTCGAACGGCGGGGCCCATCGGGCTCCGCCGTTCGTGCTTCCGGGGGTCGCGCGTGGCGCGCCCGCGGACGCGCGCGCATCCGCGGCGCGCCTGTCCCGCCCCGTCACCGCCGTGGTCGGCGGCTGTCCCGGGGCGTACACCCGCGCGCTGCGCCGGTCGCGGGCCCGGCTGCGCCGCAACGAGTTGGCATGATCCGGACCGTGGCACAACCACTGCGTCACTCCCCCGGCAGATGTGACCCACTGCCCTGGATCTCACCGCCCTTCCACGAGGGGCGCTTGCCCAAGGAGGAGTACCGATGACCAGCCGTGTCGCTCTCACCATCGCCCTGCTCGCCGGCGCCTTCGCGCTGGCCGGCTGCGGCAAGTCCAACGACCTCGCCGCGCCCGACGCCGGCGGCAGTAACGCCCAGGACCAGGTGCTCGCCACCGAAGCCGTGGCGCAGTCGCCCGAGATGATCGACGAAGACGTCTACGCCACCGCCGACGTCACGCAGTTCGGCGGCGGACCGGGCCTGGCGGCCATCCACCCGCTGCGTTTCTGGCGCACCATCACCAACGTCTCCACGCGCATGGACTTCACGTTCAGCGATCCCGACTCGGCTGGCCGCCCCACGCGCGCCATCGCCACCGTGCGTCGCAACCTGACGGGCACGTTCAACGTGGTCGCCGGCGACCCCGCGAGCGCCGACACCACGCGCTCGCTGATCCGCAAGCCGCTCGAGGACCACTGGGTGCGCCGCCTCGCGCTGGTGCGCACGCGCGTGTGGGACGACAGCCTGCACAACCGGCACCACGAGCGCTGGCGCGTGGTCGGCACGTCGGGCGTCGAAGTGACCGCCAAGGACGCCACGTCGCAGATCCAGTCGCTGCGCGTGCAGGCCGGCGCGCTCGACACCACCATCACGAACCCGCTCGAGCTGTTCCGCCTGCGCCACGTGCTGCAGATCGCCGGCGGCACGCCCGTGACGCTGACGGCCACCACGGGCCGCTCGAACGACGTGGTGCTGATGTACCGCTTCGGTGAGCGCCGCCGGTTCGTGAACAACGGCGACGGCACCTACACGTTCCAGTGGACCACGTCGGACTTCGGCGGCCTGCGCCACCTGGGCGTGAACGTGCTCAGCAACGGCACGCTGTACGACGACACCGCGGCGTACGACTCGAAGGCGTGGGTGCTGCCGTTCGTGGTGCGCCCGACCGACGACCCGGTGGCGGCGCTGCAGTAGGAATTCCCCCGCGATCGAAGCGAAGCGGGCGGGGCTCCGACGAGGAGCCTCGCCCGTCGTTTGTGCTGCAAGGTGTGGCGCTCGTGGCGCTCCAATGCGCGACGCGTCAGTGCACCAGCGGCTTCGCGGCGTCCTTGCCGTAGAGCTGCGCCAGTCGCTTGTCGCGGCCGCAGCCTTCCCGGTAGCTGCGGTAGCGCTGCGGGTCCTTCTTCCAGAAGTCCTGGTGGTAGTCCTCCGCCGGCCAGAAGCGCGACGCCGTCACCACCTGCGTGACGACGGGCTTCTTCAGCACGTGCGAGGCCTCGAGCCGCGCCTTCGAGGCGAGCGCGGCGCGGCGCTGCGATTCGTCCTGCACGAAGATCGCCGAGCGGTACTGCTTGCCGATGTCGCAGAACTGCCCGTCGCCCTGCGTGGGATCCACGGAGTGCCAGAAGATGTCGAGCAGCTTGTCGTAGCTGGTCTTCGTGGGATCGAACGTCACCTGCACCGACTCGTAGTGCCCGGTCTTGGATTGCTCACCTGCTCGTACGTCGGGTGCTGCTCGAGGGCCTTGATGTAGCCGGAGATCACGTCGATCACGCCGGGCTGGCTCTCGAACTGCGTCTCGCCGCACCAGAAGCAGCCCATGGCGAACGTGGCCACCTGCGTCTTCATGATGGGCGTTGCCGTCGGCGGCGCGGCTGCCGGTTTCGCGGCCGGCTTCGAGGCGGCGAACGCGGACGGCACGGCAATCAAGGCGAGTGCGACGAACGCGAACGTGGCGCGGGCGATCGGGCGAACGGTCATCGGGTCTCCTCGTGTACGTGCGGGGTTCGGCGGCCGGGCCGGCGCGGCGGCGATGCTCGCGCGAGCGTGTACACACTGATGCGCGGGGTGGCCCGCGGTCGTCACGCGGGTGTCAGATGTGCGCCGGGGGGGCGGGAGTCGCGGTGGGTGCGTGCGTTCCCGCCCCCCCCGAGCGGCGGGCAGCAGCGGGCTGTCCACGCCCTCCGCTGCCCGCCGCCGCGCCGGAACCGGCGGCGGGTCGGTTCGCGCTCCATATCAGCGGATCAGGACGATGCGCGCGGACGAGTTGAGCTTCGGCGTGTGAAGTCGCGAGAAATACACGCCCGCCGGCGCCGGTGCACCGTCATCCGTGCGACCGTCCCACATGATCGAGCGCGTCGCGGCCGGCACCGAGCGCACCCACACGCGCGCGCCTGCGGCATCGAACACCTCGACCGTCACGGGCATCGGCTGCGGCGTCCAATCCAGCTGGATGCTGCCACGCCCGGGGCGCGGCGCCGCCGAGAACTCGATCGTGGCGCCCTCCGGATCGGGCTCGACGCCCGCGGTGACCGGGGTGCTGCAGCCCAGTCCCAGCGCCCCGATCGGGCCGCAGGAGTTGTGCGCGGCCAGGCACGGCGACGCGAACGCCACCGTGGCGTTGTCCGCGGGCAGGTTGCAGAGCAGCGGGTCCGCGAGCAGATCCGTCGCCGACGGCGCGACGCCCGAGGCGACTCCCAGCCAGTTGCTGTACCAGTCGTTGCAGCCGAGCCGCGGCGCCACCGCTCCGCTCGCCTCGACACCGTAGCGCTGGTTCATGTAGCCGATGTTCCATCGCACGGTGTCCGGGGTCGTCAACGTGGTCGCGATACCCGAACCCGAGTTCAGATAGAGCGTGTTGTTGCGGATCACGTACGGGCTGGCGCTGCGCGCGGCGATGCCGTGGCCCGTGCAGCGCCCGACGACGTTGTGGTCGATGACGCTCGCGCTGGTGGCGTGGATGCCGTCGCCGCCACAGCCGAGCACGGTATTGCCCGCCACGGTCGCGGGCACCGAGAACGCCCCGCTCACGTCGACCCCGGCGCCGGAGTAGCGCACGGTGTTCGCGCGGATCACGTAGTCCGAAGCCCCGAACTGAGGGACCCCACTGTTCACAGAGATCCCCCAGCCACCGACGCTGTCGACCACGCTTCCCTGAATAGTGATGTGCTGGAATCCTCCGGACGCATACACCCCGCGTCCGCCGCACCGCCGCGCGCGATTACCCTGGAAGTTCAGGGAGCCAGCCGCCACCTGGCTCGAACTGCTCGTGAGCCGGTAGGCATCACCGCTGCAGTTGCGGACGTCGTTGAAAACGATGTCGGGATTCGGGGCTTCGTGCGTGCTGAACGTGAGTCCCACCGTCGCGCCCACGATCGTGTTGCCCGAGATCTCCCCACCCGCGGCGAGCGCGAACACCGACAGCCCGGTCGCCGCGGGCCCCTCGATGTAGTTGCCCCGAATGGCCAGCATCCCCTCCGATGCGGCCAGAAGCCCGCCCCCCACGAACGTGCAGCCATCGACGGTGATCGAGGAGCCGTACATCGTCGCACCGCCGAACACCATGCACGCCCGCATGCGCTGCCAGGCCCCGTTGTTCGGCCGACCCGCATAACCCGAGTCGAACCGGCAGGACTCGAATGTCACATTGGTCGCGTTCAGCTGGACCGCGGTGCCGCGGATCCGGAGATTGTGGAGCTCCGGACTACCGCCCACGAGGCTGATCCCCAGCACGCTCGGGAACGCAGGAATACTGGATCCGGAAGGCGCCGGCGCTGCCGACAGGATCACCCCACGATCGATGCTGAGTCGCTCCGCGTAGTCGCCACCCCGGATGAGGATGACGTCCGCAGCGGAATTCGAGATCGCGCTCTGGATGGTGGGGTAGTCGTCGGGAACGATGACCGTGAGGGCGTGGCTCGGCGCCGCCGTCAGTGCGCACGTGGCGAGCGCAGTCGCGAGCAGCAGGCGAAGACGTTCCATGGTTCACCCATGCCGGCCGGAACGCATGCGGAGAGGCGCTCGGCATTCACCAGTCCCGCGGCCGGGAAGGCGGGTGATCGGTGCGGGGGCGTGCCCACCTCGAGATCGCGCGGAGGCTAGCAGCTTCGACGCGGCGGCGGACCGGCATTCCTTCCCACGCCCTCGACCGCGCTCCCCGAACGGGGCGGCGTTCGATGCTCAGAAGTACGCGGCGTAGCGCGGCGGCGGGTGCATCCAGAAAGCGTCGAATGCGCGGTCACCGTGCAGCCTGCGCTCCGCCTCGGCCACGTCGGCGCGCCTGTAGTCGGTGCGCCGGAGCCAGAACTCCAGGCCGCGCGTGGCCGAGTAGCGCACCTCGGGAACGTCGTCCGCGGCCAGTCGCATCAGCGGGGCGAGCGCCCGCGCGTGGCGGCGCGTTCGGGCCTTCAGTGCTCCGACTCGGGCTCGTCCTCGCTCTTCGTCTTCCGGTTCCGGAACAGCTCGGCCCAGTCCTCCAGCTCCTTGCGGCTGAGCTGCGTGGGCTTCTCGTTCTCGGCCTGCGCGCCGCCCCCCAGCGCCGCGGCGAGGAAGAGATCCGACAGCGAGATGTCGGCGCCCATCGCGCGCGCGTGACGCGCCACTTCGAGGTCGGCGGTCACCACGGTCAGCCGGTCCACGCGATCCACCTGGTCTTCCACGATGCGGCGGATGAGGTCGTCGGCCTTCTCGGGCGGGCGCGACCAGCGCACGTCGATGCGTCCCGACTTCTCGTCGCGGCCCTTTTCGTCGGCGCCGTCGAACACCACGATGAAGCGCGCGGCCTCGCCACCCATCATCCACGACAGCAGATTCAGCAACTTGTCGCGCGACTCGCGCAGTGTGCGGCCGTCCACGCCGGGCTTCAGCTGGGGCGTGCGGTGGATCAGGTTGTAGCCGTCGATCACGATGAGCCGTTCGGACATGCGCATCTCCTCGAAGCAGGGGCGGACGGCGCAGCCTGCGCGATGCGAACGGCGGGCGTCAATGCGAGCGCGGACGCCACCGCGAACAGGAACGGCCACCCCGCGAACGGAGTGGCCGCCCCCGGGCGCCGGCTTCGGCGCCGTGCGTGTCAGCGAACCACCGCCACGCGCGACATCGTCACCTGCGTGCCCTGCGTGGCCCGCACCAGGTAGAGCCCCGGCGCCAGCTCACCCGCCCGCGCCACCGTGAGCGAGTGCCGGCCCGCGCCGGCCACCACATCGGCGCCCGCCACGCGGCGGCCGGCCACGTCGAGTACGTCCACGCGCACGGGCAGCGACGCGACGGCCGTGAAGTCCACGCGCAGGTCACCCGTGCGCAGCGGGTTCGGCGTCACGCGCTCGATCGCGAGCCGTCGCCCGCCGTCATGCGGCGAGGCGGGCGGGTCGTCCGCCACCGCTTCGCGCACGAACGGCGAACTCGTCGCGTGCAACTGGATCCACGCGAGCGCCTGCCCCCACCACAGCGCTTCGGAGCCCTGCCAGCTGAACAGGTCGATGTGCCCCACGTCGTCGGCGGATGCCCCCCCCACCGACGGGAACAGGTGCGTCACGTCGGTGCTCCCCAGCCGCGAGATGCCGTACTGCGTGAGCTCGGTGAAGCTGCCGCCGGGCGACACGTTCAACACCGGCACGCGCACCAGCGGAAGGTGGTCGTCGTACGGGGAGTTCTCCGTTTCGGTCACCATCACGTCCTCGTCGCGGAAGAACTTGACCGGCTGCCACGCAATCGCGCTCGTGAGGAACTCGAACACCTGCGCCTGGGTCGTGAAGCGGGGGCCGGTCGGGTTGCCCTCGCCGTCGAACACGCCGGCCCAGTAGTGGAAGTGCCCCACCGGGAATCCGGGCCCGCCCGGCACGTAGAAGAGCAGCGCGGCCACCTGCGCGTTCGTGAGCCCGGGGAAGATCGGCGAGTCGTCGTTCGGGAAGTCGCGCGCGAGGTCGCCGACCGGCTTGAAGATGACGAACGAGCCGTACTGCCCGGCCGCCAGGCTCGCGTCCTGCACCGCCATGTCGGCGAGGAACGCGTCGCGTACGCCGGCATCGTTCGTCTTGAACGGCACATCGGCGGCGATCCAGCCGCCCACCTGCCGCAACGCGGCGGGCAGCGCGGCCTCACGGTCGAGCACGGCCACGGTCGTGAACACGCCACTGCTGTAGCCGAGCAGAGTCATCTTGCCGGCGCCGCTGCCGGTGGCCAGCCGCAGCACGCGCGCCACGGCGAGCCCCGCGCGCACGTTCGACGCCGCGCGGCCCAGGTCCCAGCTCTCCATGAACGACAGGTCGGCCTCCTCGGCCGGCACGAGCGTCCAGTCCTGGTCGATGCCCCACACGTCCACGCCGTTGCGCGCGAGGTAGGGCGCGAAGCCGAAGTCGCGCGGCCACGCGCTGGAGCGCGTGCCGGGCAGGAACATGCCGACGAAGTCCTTGGCGTCACCGTGCTGCAGGAACACGTTGCACGCGGTGCGCAGCGGCACTCCGGGGCGCGTCTCGCGCACGACGCGATGCAGGCGAAACGCGTCGTACGTGCCGAGGCCGGTGCGGATCAGGTACTGGTAGTGCACGAGGTCGCCGGCGATCACCTCGCGCGAGTAGCCGCCGGCCTGCAGCGCCGGTGATTCAGGATCGGCCGTCGGAATCGCGCGCCGCTGTGCTTCGGGCAGATCGGCGAGGCCCAACGGCCCCGGCGCGGGCAAGCCTTCGATGGGCTGCAACACGCGCAGCGCAGCGCCGGCGCGTACGAGCGGGGCCAGCGCGTGTGCGCTGCCGGCGAGCGCGACCAACGACAGCGCCGCGAGCGTCATGGGAACGATCCAGCGTCTCGAACTCTGCATGCGACACCTCCACGGAACGAGTGGGTGCAGATCGGCCGCTCGGGGTGCCACGAGTCTAGGAACGGGCGCGGAATGCGCCACGCGCAATCGAGTCGGCGGCAGCGCTCGGGATCGGATAGTCGGTCCATGGGCGTTGGCAGCCCGGCGCCCGGCATCCGCGGCCGGCGTTCGGGATGATGCGACTGCCCCCGCCAAAGCACCGGCCGCGCCTCTTTCGAAGCGCGGCCGGTGCCGGAACTCGACTGCTGTCGCGCGCCGCTACTCGCCGCCGCGGCCCGTGTGCACGATGCGGCCGCCCACGCCCACGGCCCAGCCGCGCTGGTCGTCCACGAACCACACGTCGAGCAGGCGCTGCGCGCTGTTCGACACCTGCGTGTTCCAGGTGGAGCCACCGTTCGTGCTCTTCATGATGATGCCGCCGCCGTTGAAGCCCACCACCCAGCCGGCGTTGGCCGTCGGGAAGCAGACGCCCTCCAGCTGGTTCGCGCCGCCGGCGTTGTCGAGCTGCCAGCCCACCGTGTCGGCCGGCGTGGCCGTCACCAGCGACGTGCGCGGCGTGACGCCCTGCTGGCCGGCCGCCCAAGCGGAGGTGCTGCTCAGGCGCCACACGCCGCGCAGCGACTGCGCCGTGATGCTGGGCGTCACGAACCAGCTCGCGCCGGCATCGCGCGTGCCCAGGATGACGCCGTTGTCGCCCACGGCCCAGCCGTTCGACGTGTCGGCGAAGCTCACCGACTGCAGCTGCACCGCGGTCGGGTTCTTCTTCTCCCACGTCACGCCACCGTCGCGCGTGCGCAGGATGGTGCCGTTGTCGCCCACCGCCCAGCCGTACAGCGCGGTCGGGAAGCACACGTCCATCAACGCGTCGGACGACGGGATGTTCGCGAGCCGCGACCACGACACGCCGGCGTCGGTCGTCAGCATCACGGTGCCGCCGGCGCCCACCGCCCAGCCCTTCGTGTCGGAGGTGAACCACACACCGTTCAGCGCGAACGTGGTGGGGCTCGAAGCGGTCCACGAGCCGCCGGCGTTCGTGGTGCGCAGGATGGTGCCGGCGTCGCCCACGGCCCAGCCCTTGCGGCCGTCGGGGCGGAAGCACACGCCGTTCAGGTTGCTCGACGTGCCGCTGCCTTGCACCACCCAGCCGGTCGCCGCGTACACGAACACGCGCACGGAGTCGGCCTTGCCGCCGTAGAGGGCGCGGATCCACGCCACGCCCTCGCCCGCGGCGGTCACCAGCCCGGAGGAGTTCACGCTCGCCACCGCGGCGTCGGAGCTGCTCCAGTGGATCGGCGGGTTCGACAGCGTGTTGCCGGAGGTGTCCACGGCCACGGCCACCAGCAGGCGCGTGCCGCCGGTCTGCAGCGTGTCGGTGGCGAGGTTCAGCGTCAGCGACTGGAGCGGCGTGTCCGGCGTGGGCGCGACCGGAAGCGCGGACTCACCGCAGCCCGCGAGCAGCACGGTGGCCGCGAGCGCGGCGATCCCGAGCGCGAGGCGGGCAGCACGAACGGCGAAGCGCATGACCATGGTCTTCCTTCGAAGGAGGGTGCGAGCATCGGTCGAATCCGCCGGGCCGGGACGCGGGCGTCCACGATCACGACGGGGCGGCGCGCGCCGGCCGGACGAGCGCCACCGACCACCCGAAAACACGGGCAGGTTATCGGCCGGGGGCCCCGCCGTCCTGAACGAAGCGCTCCCCGACGGCCCGGCGGAAGGCAGGGGCGCGGGCGGGCGGCCCGGGGGGCGCCGTCCCCTGGAGCCGGCCGGTGCACGGTCCCGCCCGGAGGCGGCTCCTCTGCGGGCCGCCGGGGCCGCACTCCGACACGCCCCGCCCCGGGCCCGAGCGAGTGGCGGAGGGTGCCCGGGGCCCGGCGCGCGGGCGCCGCCCCGCGCCGGGCCGCGCCCCGTTCGCCGACATGGCGCCGCCGTTGGCCGGGCGCCGCTTGAGGGTGGCGGGCGCGTTCCCTACCTTCCGCCGCGATCCGACTCCGAGGCGTCCGCCCCCTCCACCCGAGGAACCCATGCTCGACGTCCGCAACGTCCGCAAGGTCTACGACGACCGCATCGTGGTGAACGACGTGTCGTTCTCCGTCCAGCCGGGCGAACTGTTCGCGCTGCTGGGCCCGAACGGCGCCGGCAAGACCACGCTGATCCGCATGATCACCGACATCACGCGGCCCGATGCGGGCGAGATCCTGCTGGAAGGCAAGCCGGTCACCAGTTCGGCGCGACCGCGCATCGCCTACCTGCCCGAGGAACGCGGGCTCTACCGCAAGGTCCCGGTGCTGGACGCGCTCGCTTACTACGGCGAGCTCAAGGACATGTCGCCGCGCGAGGCGCGCACGCAGTCGGTGGAACTGCTCGAGGAGTTCGGCCTGGCGGCGTGGGCCAAGAAGCAGGTGGGCCAGCTCAGCAAGGGCATGCAGCAGAAGCTGCAGATCTGCACCACGCTCATCGGCAACCCGCGACTGCTGATCCTGGACGAGCCGTTCTCGGGCCTCGACCCGGTGAACGTGCAGTTCCTGGAGGACGTGCTGCACAAGCGGCGCGCGGCGGGCTCCACGATCCTGCTGTCCACGCACCAGATCAGCCGCGTCGAGAAGCTGTGCGACCGGGCTCTGATGATCTTCCGCGGCCACGCGGTGCTGTACGGCACGGTGAAGGACATCCGCAAGCAGTACGGCGAGCACGCCGTGATCGTGCGCGGCGGCGAGGTGCCGGCGGGCCTGGCGGGCGTGGTTCGCATGCAGAAGCTCGAAGACGGCGGCACCAAGCTGCTGCTGGCCCCCGACGCGACACCGGCCGCGGTGATGCGCGCGGTGGTCGGCGCCGGCGTCGCGGTGGACTCGTTCACGCCCGCGCAACCGCCGCTCGAGGACATCTTCGTGCGCGTGGTCAACGAGGGCTCGGGCCTCGACCACGGCCGCAGCGGTCGCATGACCACGGACGACTCCGAACAGCAGCTCGGCGCCACGCGGAACGGAGGTGCGCGATGAAGTTCTCCATGAAGCGCGCGATGACGATCGCGCGCCGCGAGTACCTCACCACCGTCAAGCGGCGCGCGTTCCTGTTCACGGTCATCTTCATGCCGGCGTACTTCGCGTTCATCACCACGATCACGGGTTCGTTCGCGAACAAGGAGGTGCGCCGCAACCTCCAGGAGACGAACGCCGTCGGCGTGGTGGACTCGAGCGGACTGCTCGCGTCCGCGCCCACCGAGATCCAGACGCGCGTGGCGGACGAGAAGAAGAGCCAGAACATGAAGGTGCTGGGCAGCAACGCCGGCAAGGCCCAGGAGGCGATCGAGTCGTTCACCACGTTCACCGCCACCGTGAAGCGCTTCCCCACCGCCGACGACGGCCTGCGCGCGCTGCGCGACGGCTCGATCCGCCAGCTGCTGGTGGTGCCGCCGAACTTCGGCGAGTCGGGCTCGATGCGGCGCTACAAGGTGCGCCAGGGCGTGTTCGGCTCCAGCAGCGACGAAGCCATCTTCACGCGCTGGGTGCAGCGCGCCCTGCTGACGGGGCTCACCGACTCGGTCCGCACCGAGATCATCGTGCGCCCCGCGCGCAACCTCGACCTGTACACGCTCGACAAGGCCACCGACCGGTTCCAGTTGTTCGACGACACGCGGGAGCTGGTGTCGTTCCTGCTGCCCATCCTGATCGTGGCGCTGCTCGGCACCAGCATCATCACGGGCGGGCAGTACCTGCTGCAGGGCGTCTCCGAGGAGCGCGAGTCGCGGATTCTCGAGTCGCTGCTGTGCACGGTGAGCACCGACGACATCATGGTGGGCAAGCTCGTGGGCCTGGGCGGCTCCGGTCTCACGCTGGTGGCCGTGTGGACGCTGGTGGGGCTCTACTTCGGGTCGCCCTTCCTGCTGCTCACGCAGACGCACGTGCCCGTGTCGCTGGCGCTGTTCGGCGTGCTGTACTTCTTCCTGGGCTACGTCTTCTACGGCAGCATCATGACCGCCATCGGCGCGATCACGAACAACCTGCGCGAGGCGCAGCAGTTCGCGATGGCGTTCACGTTCGGCGTGTTCGCGCCGTTCATCGTGATGTGGCTGATCCTCGAGCGGCCCGACGGCCCCGTGGCCGTGGTCATGTCCATGTTCCCGCTGACGGCGTCCACCACGATGCTGATGCGACTGGCCACCGGCTACGCGGTGCCCGCCTGGCAGCTGGCGGGGTCGATCGGGATCATGCTGCTGGCCGCGTGGGGCGCGCTCGCCGCGGGCTCCAAGGTGTTCCGTCTCGGGCTGCTGCTGTACGGCAAGACGCCGAACCTGCCCGAGATCCTCAAGTGGATCGGAAGCAAGGGATGAACGAAGGCTCCACACGCGGCGCCCCCGGCGTCGCGGCCGAACGCAGCAGCGCGGAAGCGCCCGTGGTTCACGCGGGCGCTTCCGCGCCGTGTCGGCCCGGGCGGCGAAGTTCCCGCGCTGGAAGGTGTTCCCGCCGCTCGCGCTGGGCGTGACCATGGCCACGCTCGACATCAGCGTGGTCAACATCGCGCTGCCCACGCTGCAGCGCACGTTCGGCGTGCCCGTGACCACGGTGGAGTGGGTGGTGCTCGCGTACGTGGTCACCATCACGGGCCTGCTGCTGGGCTTCGGCCGCTTCGCCGACGCGGTGGGCCGGCGGCGCGTGTACGCGATCGGGCTCGGCCTGTTCACGTTCGCGTCGATCCTGTGCGGCGCCGCGCCCAGCGTGTGGGCGCTGGTGGCCGCGCGCGTGCTGCAGGGCATCGGCGCCGGCATGCTGAGCGCGAACAGCGCCGCGCTACACACCAGCAAAATACCCCCCGCGGAGCGCGGCAAGGCGCTGGGCGCGTTCGGCGCCATGGTCGGCGTGGGCCTGGCGATCGGCCCGCCGCTCGGCGGCCTGATCGTGGGCCACGCGTCGTGGCGCTGGATCTTCTTCCTCAACGTGCCGCTGGGCCTGCTCGCGATGCAGCAGCTGTTCGCGCGCGTGCCCGACGACCGGCCCGAACACGCGGCCGTGCGGCTGGAGCTGGGCGCGGTCGCCGCGTGGTGCCTCGCGCTGGTGGGGCTCACCGTGGGCCTGTCGCGCGGGCCCGAGCTGGGCTGGGCGCACCCGCTCGTGACCGGCGCGTTCGCGCTGTGCGCCGCGGCGTTCGTGGTGTTCCTGCTGCTGGAGCGCCGCTCGGACTCGCCGCTGCTGCCGCCGGCGCTGCTGTTCAGCTCGGTGGGCGCCAGCGCCCTGCTCACGCTGATCGCGCAGGGGCTCACGATCTCGGTGGGCTTCCACCTGCCGCTCTACCTGGAGGACGTGCTCGGATTCGGCGCATCCAAGAGCGGCGGTTGGCTCGCGATGCTGCCGCTGACCGCGCTGCTGGTCGCGCCCATGGCGGGCCGCTGGTCCGACCGCTTCGGCGCGAAGACGCTGCTCGTGGCGGGCATGCTGCTGACCGCCGGCGGGTTCTTCGCGTTGTCGCACGTGGGCCTCGCGCCGCACCCGGTGCACATCCTGGGCGGCATGGCGCTGATCGGGCTCGGCCAGGGCCTGTTCACCGTGCCCAACTCGAGCACGCTGCTCGCCGCCGCGCCGCGCACGCAGCTGGGCCTCGCGTCCGGGCTGCAGGCCACGATGCGCAACCTGGGCATCACCTCCGGCGCCGCCGGCATGGCGGCGCTGGTCGCGTCGCGCTACGCGGTGCACGGCGGCGGCGTGATGGGCGCGCTGCAGGCCGGCGCCGTGGACAAGCCCGCGTTCGCGGCCGCCACGCACGACGCGTACCTGGCCGGCGGCGTCGTGGCCGTGCTCGCCGCGCTCGTCGCGTGGGTACAGCACACGCACACCGCCCCACCGCAGGAGATCTGACCGATGTCGCGCCGCGTGGAAGTGCACAAGTTCGGCGGCACCAGCGTGGGCGACGCCGCGCGCCTGGCCGCGGTGGCCGCGCTGGTGGAGACCGCGTCGCGCGACGCGGCGCTGGTGGTGGTCGCGTCGGCCATGACCACCGTGACCGACCGGCTCGTGGCGGCCGCGGCTTCGGCCGCGCGCGGCGAGCGCGACGAGGCGCTGGCGCAGATCGCCGCGCTGCGCGACAAGCACGCCGCGGCGCTGCAGCAGCTGCGCGTGCCCGACGACACCGAGGTGGCCGGCGGGCTCGACCGGCTGTTCGACGAGCTCGACGACGTGCTGCGCGCCGTGTCGCACCTGCGCGAGCTGACCGCGCGCACGCGCGACACCGTGCTGGCCATGGGCGAGAAGCTGTCGGTGCGGCTGCTGGCGGCGGCGCTGCGCGCGCGCGGCGTGCGCGCCCAAGCGTGCGACGCGGACACGTTCCTGGAGACCGACGACCAGTTCGGCGAGGCGTCGGCCATTCCCGAGGTGGCCGACCGCACCACCGCCGCCGCGCTGCGGCCGTTGCTGGACGCGGGCGTGGTGCCGGTGGTGACCGGCTTCACCGGACGCGCGCCCGACGGCGCCACGACCACGCTGGGTCGCGGCGGCTCCGACCTCACGGCCACGCTCATCGCGGCCGCGCTGCACGCCGACGAGGTGACGATCTGGACCGACGTGGACGGCGTCTACACCGCCGATCCGCGCGTGGTGCCCGAGGCGCGCGTCATCCGCCAGCTGCACTACCGCGAAGCCACCGAGATGTCGTTCTACGGCGCGAAGGTGCTGCACCCGCGCACGATCATCCCCGTGGCCGTGCACGGCATCCCCGTGCGCATCCGCGATTCGTTCCGGCCGTCGCTCGAAGGCACCGTGGTGGACCGCCGCTTCACGCCGGGCTCGCACCCGGTGAAGGCCGTCACCGCCGTGCGCGCGCATGCGCTGGTGTCGCTGGAAGGCCGCGGCATGGCGGGCGTGCCCGGCGTGGCCGCGCGGCTGTTCGGCGCGCTCGCGCGCCACGGCATCAGCGTGACCGCGATCAGCCAGTCGAGCAGCGAGAGCAGCATCTGCCTGGCCGTGCCCGAGTCGCAGGCCGCGCTCGCCGAGCAGGCATTGAAGAGCGAGTTCCGCGGCGACCTCACGCGCGGCACCGTGGACGAAGTGGCGGTGCGCCGCGGCGTGGCGCTGCTCGCGGTGGTGGGCCTGGGGATGGCGCACAGCCCCGGCGTGTCGGCGCGCGTGTTCGGCGCGCTCGGCCGGCGGCGCGTGAACGTTCTGGCGATCGCGCAGGGCAGCTCGGAACTCAACATCACGCTGGCCGTGGACGCGCCGGCCGCCGACGAGGCGCTGCGCGCGCTGCACACCGAGTTCGGGCTCGACCGGCTCGACACCGGCGAGGACACCGCGCGCGGCTTCGACGTGCTGCTGCTGGGGCTCGGCCGCATCGGCCGCGCGCTGGCCGAGCTGCTGCTGGAACGCGACGCGCACGTGTTCGAGCGCTTCGGCCTGCGCGCGCGCGTGGTGGGCGTGGCCGACCGCGGCGGCTTCCTGTTCGCGCCGGCGGGGCTCGCGCGCGACGCGCTCCAGCAGGCGCTCGACGCGAAGGCTGCCGGCCTGCCGCTGTCCGAGCTGCCCGGCGCGCACGCCGCCGAGGACCCCGGCGCACTCGTGCGCCACGCGCTCGCGTACCGGCTCGCGCGCCCCGTGGTGGTGGACGTCACCGACGGCGACGGCACCGCGGCCGCGCTGCTGGCCGCGCTGCAGGGCGGCTGCGACGTGGTGACCGCGAACAAGAAGCCGCTCGCCGGGCCGCTCGCCGACTTCGTGGCGATGACCGAGGCCGCGCGCGCGAACCGCCGCCTGCTGCGCGCCGAGGCCACCGTGGGCGCCGGCCTGCCGGTGATCGACACGCTCGACATGCTGCTCGCGACCGGCGACCGGCTGCGCTCGGCCGAGGGCTGCCTTTCGGGAACGCTCGGTTACGTGGTGACGCAACTCGAGCAGGGCGTGGCGTTCTCGCAGGCGGTGCAGGACGCCGCCGAGAAGGGCTACACCGAGCCCGACCCCGTGGCCGACCTGTGCGGCGCCGACGTCGCGCGCAAGGCCGTGATCCTGGGCCGGCTGTCGGGGCTCGTCACCGACGACGCGCCGGTGGCGCTCGAAGGACTCGTCGACGCGTCGCTCGCCGGCCTGCCGCTGCCGGCGCTGTTCGCGAAGCTGCGCGAGATGGACGCGTCGCTCGCCGAGCGCGTGGCCGCCGCGCGCGATCGCGGCGGTGTGCTGCGATTCGTGGCGCGGGTGCAGGAAGGCCGCGTGCAGGTGGGGCTCGCCGAAGTGCCCGGCGACTCGCCTCTGGCCGGGCTGCACGGCACCGACAACATGATCCTGTTCCACACCGATCGCTACGACGCGCGCCCGCTGGTGGTGAGCGGCCCCGGCGCCGGCGTGGACGTGACCGCCATGGGCGTGCTCGGCGACCTGCTGCGCATCGCCGGCGAGCGGAGGTTCGCGTGAACACGCGCCGCGAAGTGAAGGCGTTCGCGCCCGCCACCGTGGCCAACCTGGGCCCCGGCTTCGACGTGCTGGGGCTGGCGCTGGCCGCGCCGGGCGACACCGTGACCGCGCGCTTCGCGTCCGGCAGCGGCGTGCGCATCGCCGCCGTGCGCGGCGACGGCGGCAAGCTGCCCACGGACGCCGCGAAGAACTCCGCCGGCATCGCCGCACTCGCGACACTCGCCGCCGCCGGTTCCGACGCCGCGATCGAGCTGGAGTTGGACAAGGGCCTGCCGATCGGATCGGGCCTCGGCAGCAGCGCCGCGAGCGCCGCCGCCGCCGCCTTTGCCGTGAACCTGCTGATCGGCTCGCCGCTGCGCAAGATGGAGCTGATCGAGCCGTGCCTCGAAGCCGAGGCCGCCGTGTCCGGCCGGCACGCCGACAACGTGGCGCCCGCGCTGCTGGGCGGCTTGATCCTCGTGCGCAGCACCACCCCGCTCGACGTGGTGCGCGTGCCGCTTCCCGAAGGCCTCACGCTGGCCGTGGTGACGCCCGCCATGGAACTCGCCACGCGCGCCGCGCGCGCCGCGTTGCCACGCGAGGTGCCGCTGGAGCAGCTCGTGCACAACGCCGCGCACCTGGCCGCGTTCGTGAGCGCGTGTCACGCCGGCGACCTGGCGTTGCTCGCGCGCAGCATGCGCGACACCGTGGTCACGCCGGCGCGCGAGAGGTTGATTCCCGGCGCGCGCACCGCGATGGACGCCGCGCTCGACGCCGGCGCGCTGGGCAGCTCCATCAGCGGCGCCGGGCCGAGCCTGTTCGCGCTGTGCCGCTCGCCGCGCGCCGCCGAGGACGCCGCGCGCGCCATGGCCGACGCGTTCGCCGCGGCCGGGCTCGCCTCGACCGCGGTGATCTCGCCCGCCGACTGCCCCGGCGTGGTGGAACGATGAGCGCCGTGCGCTGGCACCTGGGCTGCGTCGACTGCGGCGCCCGCTACGGCGGCATGGACGTGCGGTATCGCTGCGACTGCGGCGGCACGCTGGACGTGGTGCACGAGCGCGACGCGCTCGACGTGCCGTCGCTGGAGACGTTCGACCAGCGCCGCGCCAGCCGCGCCGTGGAGGACCGCTCCGGCGTGTGGCGGTTCCGCGAGCTGGTGCTGCCGCTGGGCCCCGCCGAGATCGTGAGCAAGCCCGAGGGCAACACGAACCTGTACTGCTCCGCGCGGCTGAGCGCGTGGACCGGCTGCGAGAACCTCGCACTGAAGCACGAAGGCGAGAACCCCACCGGCTCGTTCAAGGACCGCGGCATGACCGCCGGCGTGAGCGTCGCGCGCGCGCTGGGCATGACGCGCGTGGCGTGCGCCAGCACCGGCAACACCTCCGCCAGCATGGCGAGCTACGCCGCGCAGGCGGGCATGCGCGCGTTCGTGTTCATTCCGCAGGGCAAGGTCGCGTTCGGCAAGCTGAGCCAGACGCTCGCGTACGGCGCGCGCACCATCCAGATCGAGGGCGACTTCGACGCCGCCATGAAGCTGGTGGAGCGCGTGTGCGCCGAGCGCGGCGTGTACCTGCTGAACTCCGTGAACCCGTTCCGCATCGAGGGCCAGAAGGCCATCGCGTTCGAACTGCTGCAGGACCTGGGCTGGCGCGTGCCCGACTGGCTCGTGCTGCCCGGCGGCAACCTGGGCAACACGTCGGCGATCACGAAGGGCCTGGCCGAGCTGCACGCGCTGGGGCGCGTCCCGCGGCTGCCGCGCATCGCCGTGATCCAGGCACGCGGCGCGAACCCGTTCGCGCGCGCGTGGCGGGAGAAGCGCGACCTGGCGCCGCTGCCGAACGCCGACACGATCGCCACGGCCATCCGCATCGGCGCACCCGTGAGCTGGAAGAAGGCGATGCGCGGCGTGATCGCGTCGAACGGGATCGTGGACGACGTGACCGACGCCGAGATCCTGGAAGCGAAGGCCGAAGTGGACGCCGCCGGCATCGGCGCCGAGCCCGCCTCGTGCGCCACGGTGGCCGGGCTACGGAAGCTGATCGCCGCCGGCGTGATCGCACGCGATGCGCGCGTCGCCGGCATCCTCACGGGACACCTGATGAAGGATCCCGAGACGGTGGTGCGATTTCATGGCGGGGAGATCGCCGAGGCGCGCGAGGATCAGCGCAACGCGCCGGTGCAGGCGAAGGCGACGATCGAGGGCGTGCTCGCGGCGATGGAGTGAGGCGGGGGCGAGCGGCTCCGGTCGAGCGACTCGTCAGTCGGCGTCCGCTGGTCCGAGTGCCTTGTTGAAGTAGACGACGCGCTCGGTTTCCTCGAAGCCAAGGCGTGAATGAACGGTCTGGCTCAAGGTGTTCTCGAGCCGGGTGTCGGACGCCAGTTCCGTGCAGCCCCGTGCCCTTGCCCAGGCGCCGACGCGATCCAGGAGGGCGCGCGCCACACCTTGCCTTCTTGCCGCAGGCTCGACGTAGAGGCCTTCGAGGAACGCAACCGGACTCGTCTTCGTTCCATTGACGTAGTCGGATCGCAAGGAGACTTCGGCCAGCCCCAACGGCGTTCCATCCTCTGCGTAGGCCAGGAACTGCCCATACCGATCAGGAGATGCGACGAACTCGACCATCTCCGCCTCGTGCTCGCGTTGTGATCCCTCTGGCCAGAGCGCCGCTCGAAGGCGGAGCCAGTCGGCGTTTGGCACCGAAGAGATGGCGACCAGTCTCATGCCGTCCACCGCGTCGTGAGCGGTTCTGCGCATGCCGCCGCGCGCTCCCGCCCGGTCGGGGCAGTCGCGACGGTCGCAGAGCCGGCCGTGGCGCCGAAGCGTCCCGTCTCGCCCGCAGGATGCCCGACCCGGCCGTGCCCGATGCGCCGCGGCGATCCGTCGGTAGGGTGCGCAGCGTCCTGCCGCGCCGCCCCGGCGTCGCCCTTCGCCCTCCGCCCGTTGCGCTTCGGCTCCATCACCCACCTCCGTCGCGCGGGCTGCGCTCGCCACTGCCCCAGGGCGTTGCCTCGCGCGACGCTGTCCATGATGTCACCGACGCGGAGATCCCGGAACCGAAGGCCGAGGAGTGCGGACGCTCCGCCTCCCATCGCTCAATGCGCGTGCGCCTCACACGCCTACGCCTCGTCGTACGCCTTTTCGAGGGCCGCGACGTCGAGCTTCACCATCGTCATCATGGCGGCCATCACGGCCTTCACCTTCCTGGGGTCCTTGTCGCGGATCAGCTCCATGAATCGTCGCGGCACGATCTGCCACGACAGGCCGAAGGGATCCTTGATCCAGCCGCATGCCGTGGGCTTTGCGCCGGCCGCGACGAGCTTGTCCCAGTACCGGTCGACTTCCGCCTGGTCCTCGCAGTCCACGTAGAGCGAGACGCCTTCGGAGAAACTGAAGTGCGGCCCTCCGTTGTAGCCCATGAACACCTGCCCGCCGACCACGAACTCGGCGGAGGCGATGGGACCGTCCTTGCCGGTGCGGGCGACGTTCCTGATTTCGGAATCGGGGAACGTCGCGGTGTAGAACTGGATGGCCGCCTCGAGCTGGTCGTTGAACATCAGGAAGGGTGTCACCTTGCTCATCGGAGAGGCTCCTTCGTTGGGGGCCGGTGGAAACCGACAGCACCGTACCAACTCCGCGGTACGCGCGGGTACTGTCGGCTCGACGCGCCGTGGGCGGTTCCGTGCATGCCGCGGGGCGTTCGCGACCCGCCGGGCCCCGCCGCGTTGCTCGTCGGCGTGCTCACTTGGGGAGCATTCCGATGGTGCCCAGCCAACTCTCCACCTGTTGCGGCCATTCGGAGACCGGTGACCCGGTGGTTCGCAGCCCGAACGCATGCCCGCCCTTTGCAGGCACGTGCAACTCGACTGGGACTCCAGCCTTTCGAAGTGCCGCGTGATAGACGAGCGAGTTCTCGACGGGATCGACGGGATCATCCTTCGCATGGAGCAGGAACGTCGGCGGTGTCCGGCGGGTGACCCGGATGTTGGGGTTCAATGCGGGAACTCTCGCGGAGAGCGTCAGGTGCCCCGGATAGAGCGCGATCGCGAAGTCCGGGCGGCAGCTGACCGAGTCGGCCGCATCCACGGGTGGGTATAGACGCTTCTCGAAGTGCGTGCTCACGTCCGCGACCATGTGTCCACCCGCGGAAAAGCCGAGCACTCCGATCTTGTCCGGATCGACGTGCAGCGACGCGGCCTGGGAGCGCACCAGGCCGACGGTTCTCTGCGCGTCTTCCAACGCGGTCCGGCATTCCCGATACGGCCCGGACTTCGAGCACGGCACGCGATACTTCAGCAACACGCACGTGATGCCCCTGGAGGTCAGCCAGTCGCAGACCTCCGTGCCTTCGAGATCGATCGCGAGGACGTTGTAGCCCCCGCCGGGGAAGACCACTACCGCCGCGCCCGTGTTGCCCTCCACGGGCGAGTACACGGTCATGGTCGGTTGCGAGACCCTGGCCACGAAGGTCCAGGGTCTGCCGCCGACGAGCTTGGGACGCCCCGCGGCGTCCACGACCGTCCCCGAGACCTCGGGGCCCTCGACCGGCCGCGCATCCGGAGCGGCACCCGGCCAGATCGGGACTTGCACGTGGCCCCGTGACGGCTGCCAGGCGGCCTGCCCTGCGGCAAGCCGAGGCGTTCCGGCCGCGAATGTCAGCATCAGCAGTAGACCCGTGCGTATCCGGTATCGCGACGTCATCGAGAGTCTCCCGTGGATGGTTCGTTCAACGCGCCGGGTTTCGTCGGCATGGCACTCGGCACCCTGCCGCGTTGCAGGGCGGCCGATCCACCGGTCAGGCGCCACTGTATTGCGCAGGCGCGTACCAGCAGTAGCGACGGACGGACTGGGGCACGCCCTGGAAGATCATGTCCTCGTCCCGCAAGTGCACGAACTTCGCGCGCTCGAGTATCCGGCGCGAGGGCAGGTTCTCGACGTCCGTGATGGCCAGCACGCGCGGCAGCCCGAAGGCCTCGGCGACCCAGTCGCAGGCGCACGCCAGTGACTCGACGCCGTAGCCACGCCCGCGGGCGGACTCCGCGATGGCGTAGGAGACTTCGACCTCGTCGTCGAGCGGACTGAACCCGACGTGGCCGAGCAGTCGCGACGTGCTGGTTTCCGCCACCGCGAGGACGTAGGGCCCACGCTGCGGATGCCCGGGCTCCGCGTAGCAGGAGATCAGGTAGGCGATCCTCGACCGTGCTTCGTCCGCAGACGCATAGACGTGAGACGGGAGCCAGCGACTGGTCGAGGGCTCCGCATTCAGAGCCATCATCTCCAGGGCGTCGTCCTGCACGATATGGCGCAACTGGAGCGACGGTGTCGAAATCGGCAGTCGGCGCATGGAGGAGCCCCCGGGGCGTTGGCGTTCGGCGGCGAATCGGCTGCGCGGCCAGGGCATCCGCGCCTTCGAAGCATCTCCTGGTCCGCCGCGGGTACGCGAGCGCACCCGCGGGGATGTCCGTGACGATGTGTACGACCGTGACCCGCCCCGCAAGTCCGGTGAACCGCTTCATGACACGACCCTCGGCCGGCGCACGCCGCCCGGCGACCCGCGGGTCAGGCCGGAACGTAGCTCAACCGAAGCGCGCTCTCGCCGATGCGGTCGTGCGTCACGAGGCGGAGCGGCGGCCGCGGTCCGGCGAAGTACGGACTGCCCCGCCCCAGCACGACGGGGTGCAGGTAGATGCGGTACTCGTCGATCAGGCCGAGCGCGGTGAGGCTCTGCGCCAGCACCGGGCCCGCCACCTCGATCTCCCCGTCACGCTCGGTCTTCAGCATGCGGATCGCGCGCTCGAGATCGCCTTCGACGAGGCTCGCGTTGGGGCCGACGGACTTCAGCGTGCGCGAGACCACCCACTTCGGCTGTTTGCGCCACGCTTCCGCGAACGCGCGCTCGTCGGAGCTCCATCCGGGCTGATCGTCGTCCCAGTAGCGCATGATCTCGTACATCCGGCGGCCGTAGACACTGCCCGATTGCGCCCCGGCCTCCTCGACGAAATGGCGAAAGAGCGTGGGGTCGGGGCCGAACTCCATGTGGTCGACGTAGCCGTCCAGCGACTGGTTCATTCCGAACACGAGTTTGGCCATGCCACTTCCCTTCTTCGCGGATGGAGGTGTTCGCGCGGCGGGTCGTTGGACGTCACGCGCTCATCGGAGAGCACGCCGCCCGTCGCTCCGGCACGAGCCCGGTGCGGGTGCCCGCGCGGCCGCGGGCGACGCGCGTCAGTCCGAGCCCATTCGCACCTGGAGGACATTGCCCTCGGGGTCGTTCCCGTCACAGGCCCGAAAGCCGCGCGCCTGCCATTCGTGCTCGACGGGTTTGATGCCGCCGCCCAGGGAAGCGGCCCTGGCGCGTGCCGCCTCGATGCTCTCCACCGGAAGGCACAGCTTCGCATACGAGTCCTCGCGAACGCGCACGTCACCGTGCGCATCGCGCTCGGGCTCCGGTTCGCCGTTCATGCGGTGCACGACGAGCTGGAAGCCTTCGATCTCCAGCACGGCGTGATCGCCGTCGCCGTGGATGCGCTTCATGGCTCCCACGGCCTCGTAGAACGCCGCCACGCGATCGACCTCGGTGACGAACAGGACGAGGCCGGGCAAGGGGCGGGCGCTCACGTGTCTGCTCCGGTCATCGTTTCGCTCCTCATGGTGTGCGCTCCACGCTCGGGCCGGCGCCCGGGGGCCGCCCGCGGCGACGCCTCTCGAGCCACTCGGTGTCCCGCCCCACGACGCCCCGCGCGTGCACGCCGATGCGGGACCCCGGGCTGCCCCATGGCGCGGAACCCGTCCGGACGAACCATTCGAAGGCCTCGGGCTGGTCGCTCGGCCGGTACGTCAATCGCCCTTCGGCTCCCACAGCTCGACCCGGTTGCCCTCGGGATCGGTGATCCATGCGAACCGACCGTAGTCCTGCTCTTCGACCTTCTCCACGGTCACGCCGGCGCGACGCAGCTGTTCCAGCAGTCGGTCCAGGTTGGCCACGCGATAGTTGATCATGAGGCGCGACGACGACGGCCCGAAGTACTTCGTGCTGTCGGGAAACAGGGCCCATGCCGTGTGGCCCGTGCGGTCGGGGTGGTCGCTCTCGCGCCACGCGAAGTCGGCGAAACCACCGCGGCTGCGAATGCCGAGACGATCCCGATACCAGGCGGCCATCGCCCTGGGATCGCGCGCCTTCATGAAGACGCCACCGATACCGGTCACCCGCTCGACCGAGTCCGGCGCGGCCGCCGCGACCGGGCGCGCCGACTCACCGCTGTGCGTGGCCGCCGCGATGGACAGCAGCGCCGCCGTGGCCAACGCCGCACCGAGGATCATGCTCTTGATGTCGACGGTCTTCCGCATGCGGACTCCCTCCAGTCGGACCTCTTCACACCTGCTCAGTGGGTGACTCGCTGCCCGAGCTCCTGCGCCAGCCCGATGAGAATGCCCTCCGGACCCCGGATGTAGCAGAGCCGGTACGTGTCCTCGTACTGGACGATCTCGTCCACGAGCATCGCGCCATGCTTCGCGAGTCGGGCCACCGTTTCGTCGACGTCGTCGACCGCGAACATGACGCGCAGGTAGCCGAGCGCGTTCACCGGAGCTTTGCGGTGGTCGGCCACCACGGGCGGCGCGAGGTATCGGCACAACTCGAGCCGGCTGTGGCCGTCGGGCGTGCGCATCATGGCGATCTCGACCCGCTGATCCCGCAATCCCGTGACGCGGCCCGACCAGTCGCCTTCGATCGAGGCACGCCCCTCCAGCTGGAGGCCGAGCTCGATGAAGAACTCGATGGCGGCATCGAGGTTCTCCACCACGATGCCGACGTTGTCCATGCGCTTGACCGTCATGCTGTCTCCTCGGCGTCCAACGCGTCGTGGGGAATGCTGCCTGGGTGGCGGCCCGTGCGGATCCGTTCATCGGCGCGAGAACGGTCGAGGCGTCGGCCGCCACGCCGGCAACGCCCGGGCTCCAGCCCGGACTATTCATGAGCCGGCGCGACGCGGCGCCCCGCGGCCAGCAATAGCGGAAGACTCGAGCCCAGCGCAATGGCCACGACGGGCGCCGACCAGGCCAGCGTTCCCGCGGCGACCCAACGTTGATGCACCGCCTCGCGCAGGACACACGCGCCGAGCGGGAGATTGAGCAGCATCCCCGTGGCGGTGCCCGGCATGTAACGACGCTGGACGACCGTGAGCGCCAGGTGCGGGACGATGGCGTTGACGGCCATGGCGAAGACGAACCCCAGGAACAGGTACGCGCCCACCGATCTCGGGCCAAGGGCCACCGCGAGCCAGGCGATGGCGATCAGCACCAGCGAAAGCACGACCGCTGCGAACCGGAACTCCCACGCGCCGACCGGGCGATACCACCGATCGGCATGTCGAGACCACGCCGGCAGGAAGAGCGCTTCCTCCGCGTTGTGCAACAGCACGGCCGCGACGAACGCGACCGAGAGCCCGGTGAGCGTCATGAGGGCGACCCGAGGCCCGAGACCGCCGGCGTGTCTTCGGGCGCCCGCCTCGCCGACGCACGAACAGCGCGTCGGCGAGCGTCCGCCGGTGCGTCCCGAACTCCACCGGAACCATGCCGTTCGGCCACGGCACGGCGCTGCACCTCGTCGCACGCGAGTTCGTGGAACTCGTCAGGATGGCCTCGGCTTTGCACGGCGACTCCGCGTGAGTCCGATCGTCGACCCGTTGCGTCGCTTCGCTGCCTGGTACGGGGTCCGGCTGCTACCGCAGGATCTTCTCCATCGCCTTTCCCTTCGCGAGCTCGTCGATGAGCTTGTCGAGGTAACGCACCTTGCGCATGAGCGGGTCCTCGACCTCCTCCACGCGCACGCCGCATACGACGCCCTTGATCAACTCGGCCCTGGGATGGAACGCCGTCGCTTCCGCGAAGAAGGTCTCGAAGGTGCTCTCGCGATCGATGTGCCGCTGCAGTTCGGCCCGGCTGTAACCGGTCAGCCAGCAGATGATCTCGTCGACCTCTTCCTTCGTGCGGCTCTTGCGCTCGGCCTTCTGTACGTACATCGGGTACACGCCCGAGAACTTCATGCGATAGATGCGATGCTGTGTCATGTCCACTCTCCGGGCGCCGGGCCGGAAGCGCCCCCCGGCAGCGCCCGCACGGCAGGCCCACGCCATGCTTCGCCCTCCAGCACGCGCCGGAGCTGGTCGTCCGGCCGGTCGCACTCCCGGGTCATGCGGCACCCCGGCTGGCCAGGGCCTTCGTCAGCCGATCGAGGTTCTGCTCGTTGGCCGACCCGACGATCTGCTGGACGGCCCGAGCCGTCGCCGCGTCGTCGAAGACCTGATCCCACGTGAGGTGCGTGCCGCCCGCGACCGGGGCGAGCCGCACGGTCAGCGTGAAGTACGGAGCGCAGTCGTGTCGGATCACCACCCGGCGTCCCGGCTCGAGGGCGGTGAACACGCTCACGTTCGCGTAGTGCTTGCCGTCGGGCCCGTGCATGACGAACTTCCACCGCCCGCCCACCTCGAACTCGAAAACCTCGAACGTGTTCGTGAATCCGTCCGGCCCCCACCACGAGGCGAGGACGTCGGGCGCCGCGAATGCTCCGTACACGGCGTCGGGTGAAAACGGCAGCGTGCGCGACGTGCTCAGTGTTCGGTCATCGGTGCTCATCGTGGACTCCGGGGACTCCTGGCGAACGTGTCGCCGAACTCGGCGTGCCGGCGCCGGGCCGTCGCGGCTTCGCCACTACACGCCGGGCGTCTTCTCGTCGTGATAGCCCGCGCCGTAGAGCGCGTGCAGGCGTTCGTGCCACATCGCTTCGAGTGTGCGCAGGTCCTTGCGCGGATCGTAGGCCGGCTGGTCCTTCCGAGGCTCCAGCCGATCGAGCGTCTCGAACGCGAACGCGTCCGCGCCGTGGCGCCGGAAGTCGCGCTGCAGGGCGCCGTTCGGATGCGAACCCGCTTCGAGCTGGAAGCGCTGGCGGTTGAGCATCGCCGGCACGTCGAGGCTGGCGCCGATGTACCAGCGGTTCGTCTCCTTGTGGCACACCCGGAACACGCCCATCGGGCGCGCGGTCTCGACGTACTGGCGCTTGAGCTCCCTGCGATCCATGGCGATGGTTCCGTTCCTCTCGAGTCCGACGGCGCGCGGTGTCCCGGGCCACGCGCGGCGGCCGCGCGCGGGCGACTTCACCGACGCGCGATCACTTGCCCGCCGGCGGCTCCCACAACTCCAGCTTGTTGCCTTCGGGGTCCACCACGTAGCCGAACTTGCCGAACTCGGACTCGTCCACCTTGTCGAGCACGTTGCAGCCTTCGGCCCGCAACGCGGCCAGCAGGCCGTGCAGGTCGGCGACGCGGAAGTTGACCATGAACGCGTTGGTGCTGGGCTCGAAGTAGTTCGTGTCCTGCTTGAACAGGCACCACGCGGTCGTGCCCTTGCCGCCGGACGGATCGTCGGCCCAGTCGAACGAGGCGCCGCCCCAGCTCTGAACGTCCATCCCGAGGTGCGTCTTGTACCACTCGCCGAGCGCCTTGGGATCCTTCGCCTTGTAGAAGACTCCGCCGATGCCGGTGACGCGCTTCATCAACGACCTCCTGATGGGGTGGGTCTGGCGGACACCGGAGCGATCGAGCCCGGCCGCGCGTGGTCTACCGCTTCGTCCGTACGTGTCGAGCGAAGTTGTCCAGGATCGCCTGCCAACCCGCGCGCTGCTGCTCCTCCGAGTGCGTCGACTCGGCGTCGAACGTGACGGTCACCGTCACGCCCTGCGGCCCTTCCGAGAACTCGACCCGGGCCGTGCGCTCCCCGAACGAGTACTCGATCAGGCGCGGCGGATCGAGCTTCGTGTACGTGCCGGCGAAGTCGAAGCCCATGCTGCCGTCCTTCGCCTCCATGCGCGACGAGAACGCGCCGCCGACGCGCAAGTCGACCGTCGCCGCCGTCGTGTGCCAGTCGGGCGAGGCCGCGTTCCAGGCCACGATGTCCTCGGGCGTGGTGTACGCCCTCCAGACGTCGGCGATCGGCGCGGCGATGGTCGTGGCGACGGTGATCGGCATGGCACAGCCCTCGAAGTGTCGGTGGGGAGACCCGCGGGTCGGCGCCCTGCGGCACGGCGGCGGGCGTGCGACTTCCGATGCGCCCATCGCGCGGCCCCGCTCGCTCGAGGGCGCGAGCCGCGAGGTCTCGAGCCGAAGAGCATGCAAGGCAGGAAAGGGCGGCGCGGATGCTACTACACGCGCCTGCCCTGTTCAGACCGAAAACCGGCGATCAACGGGCCCTGCTCGCGGACCCCGGGCCGTTCTACGGCGCGCGCCGCACCAGGACGTTCGGTTCGCCCAGCGCGCCCTTCCGAGCGACGTAACCCACGAGGAACCGTTGCAGCTCCGCCGTCGGCGCGGTGAAGACCACCGCGTCGTCCCGCATCACGTGGGCGACGGCGCGAGGCTGCCTCTCGAGGTAGTTCCGGAGCGAATCCACCTGGAGCAGGCGGAAGCGGAGCACCGGCTCGACGGCGTCGACGAACACGGGTGCGTGCAGCGGCAGGAGCAGGCTGCGGTATTCGTCGTTCATGCTCGAGGGCAGATCCTCGGGCTCCACGTCGACCACACGCAGCGCGCCCCACCGACCCAGCACACCCTGGAAGTGCCCGACCTTCCCGTCGGAATCCGTGAACTCGAATGCGTACCGGTTGGGGCTCGCGTTGGTGACGACCAGGGTCTCGCTGGTGCTGGAGTCCCGCCAGGAGCCCACGAGCTTCGCGTCGTACTGGACGTCGGCATCCGACACCAGCGGCGCGACCGACCCCGCGCCACAGCCGGTGATGCCCGCCGCAGCCACCAGCACCAGGGCGAGACGGATCGCCAGGGCCAGGCTCTTCATCGCTGCCTCCCTTCGCTCCCGCCTCGCGTGCGCCCGGCGCGCGGTGGAAGCCGTCGTGGACGCTGCCGCACATTCCCGCCCGGTGCATCGAGGCCGGCGGGCAGACGCCTTTCGTGTGCGCAGGCCACTCACGCACCGCGCGAGTCACGGCATGGCCCGACTCGAGCGCGGTCACGCATCGGCAGCTTGGTGCGCGGGCTCGGAAGGGGTCAAGAGCAACCGCCATGCGTTGGGCACACGAGGCTGCGCGCCGGTCCGCGATGCACGCCAGCGCGCGAAGCGTTCGCTGCCGGGAACACGCCGCCCGGGCCGGCGGCACGCGGCCTCGTCCACGCGGGCACCACGCTGCGCCGGGCCGTCCACGCGTCCGGTCCCGTGAGCATCGTCGTCGAGTCGGCCTCGCTTCAGGCCGGCCGCGGGGTCATGCATGGTCCGTGGGCCATGTCTCGACGTCGATCCCTTCCGCGGCAGCGCGCTCGAGGAGAGCCGGATCGACGGGCGGATCCCACAGGGGCAGTTTCCGCCTGGCTCCGTCGATGGTCTGACCGTTCCGCAGCTTCCCCAGGCGATCCATCACCCTCGCCCGAGGACTTCCGGAGGTCATGGCCGCCCCGGGCCGCGCCGGGCTCGGGCCCATGAGAGCGGCGGCGAGCAAGTACCACTGCAGGGACTCGTTCACGGATTCCACCGTGCCCTGGCGGAACACGGAGTCGGCCCAGCGGACGAGCGCGATCAGTTGTCTCGTCACCCGCCTCGCCGAACCTCGGCCGCCGCCCGGGTTGCGTCGCCACTCCGCGACATCGCCGTGAAGGCGCTCCCGGGCGCGAACCCGCCGCTTGTCCGCACCGGCGTACGCGAATGCCAGCAGAGGCTTGCATGCGCGTGGGCAAAGACGCCTCGAACGATCGACCATGAGATCCCTCCGCCAGTCAGCATCGATCGGCGCATCCGATCGACGCGCGACCATCGCCAGCGGGGTCGTCTGGGTTCCGGAGACCTTCACGTTCGGCCTGTCGCGGGATACTTCATCCCTTCGGCGCATCGTCACGCGCCCCCCCGCGTTCCGTCGCCGACTCCCCGCTCCATTCGTAGAGCACGTCGGGGCACTTCTCTTCGTTCGTGGCGCCGTCGGTGAACGCGATCGCCCGGTAGCCGTGGCGCTCATAGAAGCGCCGGGCGCCGGCGTTCGCCTGGAACGTGTACAGCCGGATCGGCCGGCGCAGCGTGGCGTGCGCGTGCTGCAGCAGTTGCGTGCCCAGCCCGCGGCCCTCGAAGCCGGGCCGCACGTAGAGCTGGTCGATCCACGCGGCCTCCGCGCCGTCGGACGTGGCCAGCACGGCCACGACCTGCCCCTCCACCTCCGCCACGTGCACGCGTCCCGTGGGCACCAGCTGCCCCGCCACCCACGCGCGCACCTCCGCCGGTGCGTGCACCGACGGCGCGAACGGCAGGAACACGCGCCGCGATTCGACGAGCACGTCCGCGACGGCCGCCGCGTCGGCCGGAACCGCCGGGCGAAGTCGGGCGTTCACGCGACGGACCCGCCCTGTCGACGGCGGGCGCGCGACGCGTCGGAAGGGGACGGCGCCACACCAGGGGTCGGCGTTGGGGACACGGGCATGCTCTCCGGAGTCGAAGGGGCGCGAACGGCGCGATGCGGCACGTATGGCCTTGTGCGCGGAAGATTGCAGCTGGCGGCCTCCGGGCCCATGCGCCGCAGTCGCTTACGCCCCCGGCGGCCCCCGGGCGGGTCAGTCGCCGCCACGGCAAGGGCTTGCCCGGCGCCAGCTGCAATCTTCCGCGCACAGCGCACGCATTGGAGCATTCCGCGCGTGCGGCCGCCACCACGAAGGCGCCCGGCTACGGCTCGTTCACGATCACCGGCATGCGGCCCTTCCAGTGGCGCCACGCCTCGTCGTCGGTGACGAGTTCGCACATGAAGTGCGCGACGTTCGCCATGTTCGTCCGGCCGGGCCTGGACAGGCTGTCCACCAGCCCCTCGCTCAGCTGGTACCCGCAGACGTCGCCCTCCAACAGCGTGTCGGGGCGCACGACCACCCATTCGACGGCGGTGCTGTCGGGGCCGATCTCGCGCACGAGGAAGTCGGCCGCGCGCTGGTTGTCCCGCGCCGGCGGCACCGCGCCGCGCAGCACCCACAGCAGCAGGCGCTCGCCGGCGCCACGCCGCGTGTCGGCTCGCGCCGGACGGTTCACCGACACGCTGCTCATCAGCACCAAGCGCACGGGCGTGGCGGGGCGCATCGTTCGTGCGGTCCGGGCGAACCTCGACAACGCTCCGGTCACCACGTCGAACGGCGGGCCGAAGACGCCCTTCAGCGTCAGCGTGTGCCCGAGACACGAGATCACCGCGGCGCAGCCCCGCAGGTCGCGCTGCATGGCTTCGGACGAAAGCGTGAGCGGGTCGGCTTCGATCGCATCGAGCTGCGGGTGGTTCGCCGCGCTGTCGGGTAGCCGGCTCCGGGAGCGCACGATGGCGCGCACCGGCACTCCGCGTTCGAGCAACTGCACGAGCACGCGGCCGCCGGTGCGGCCGGTGCCGCCCAGCAGCAGGACCGTGGATCGCGAGGGCATCGTGGCTCCCCGTCGGGCCCCGATCACGACGGCCGCGGACACCGCGAAGAGCACGAGGCGCGCCGCCGCGGGATTGTCGAATCGAGATGTCGAACGCCCGCGACTGTAGCGCGGGCGTGCGGCGATCCGCGCCCGGCTGGACGCCCGGGGGAGAACATCGGCCGGGCGCCCGGGACGGCCGCGCCCGCGGCCATCGCACTCAGACCCGCAGGATGCCCCGGAACCCTCTCGCGGCGTAGTACGACTGCGCGCCGTTGTGGTACGTGAACACCTTGCCGTAGCGGCGGTCGCAGAACAGCGCGCCGCCCAGCGCACGCACGTCGTCCGGGGTGCGGATCCAGCTCGATGTCTTGAGGTCGAACTCCCCGAGAGACTGCAGCTCGCGGTACTGCTGCTCGTCGAGCAGCTCGATGCCCATCTCGGCGGCCACCTCGACCGCGCTGCCCCCGGGGCGGTGTTCCTTGCGGGACACGCGCGCCTCGCGGTCGTAGCACAGGCTCCGCCGCCCGACCGGGCTCTCGGCGGAGCAGTCGCAGAACACGATCCGCCCCGACTCGAGGTCGTGCCCGATCACGTCGGGCTCGCCCCCGGTCGACTCCATCGCGTGCAGTGACTCGAGTGCGTCGGCGTGCGCGTCCAGCCGCTTCCGCACGTCGGCCCACGCGATCCCCTCGTGCCGACGCGCGTGCTTGTCGAAGCGCCCTTCCAGCGTGTGCAGGAGTTTCGTGCGATCTGCTGCCTTCATGCTCGACCTCTCGGAGTGGATACGGGTGGGACGACCCTCAGTCGGCTCGCGGCGCGGCCATCACCCGCCGCCAGCGCTGTTCGAGCAACACGATGGTGATCGCGTAGATCAGCACGATGTAGAACGGAATCGCCACGTACCGCAGCGCCGGCAGCGCGTACCAGAGCACCAGGATGCCCACCGTCCTCGCCACCGCGTGAAAGATCCCGGCCCAGTGGCCCATCATCCACGCCGTCGGCAGCCACATGAGCCCGGTGAGGATGCCCACGGACAGCGGCAGCGAGCTGGGCTCGATCATGAAGAACGGAATCGCGATCGCGTACACCAGCAGCGCGCTGCCCACCGCGAGAAAGAAGAGCACGTCGAACGAGTTCCCGGGCTGGCTCCTGCCCGTGGCGTGTTCCCCCGTGAATCGCGAGAGGCCGAGGCCGATGTAGACGATGCTGCCGGTGGCGCAGAAGAGCACCATCGCGATCGCGAACCCGGACAGGAAGACGCCCGCCACGCCGACGACCGCCCAGGCGATGGATCCGGCCAGGGGAAACGCGAGGAAGCGGCGGGTGCGGAACTGTCGAAGCTGCTCGTCGAGATGCGGGGTGGTGAATCGCATGAGGAAACCCCGGTGTCGAAGGGCATCAGCCACGCGTGCTCGCGAGCCGCTCCCTCCATCGTGGGACGTCGATGCCCTTGATGATCAGGTAGAGGCAGCACGTGAGTTCGCCCACGAGCGCCGGCAGCAGGATCACGGGGAACAGCCGGTCGGCCAGCGCCGGCGCCAGCAGCAACGCGGCCGTGTTCACGATGTAGCTCATGCCCGCGACCTGGAGCAGCACGCCCACCGGCTTCGGAAAGTAGCCCGATCGGAACATCAGGTGGCCGCGCACGAGGCACGCCATGCCGAAGAAGACGAGCCCGATCCCGAATCCGTACTCGTGCAGCGAAATGGCCATGCGCGCGATGCGTGCGAGCAGCGCGGGGTCCGTGCCCGCGGGCGCGCCTCGCAGCGTGTCGATCGCGACCAGCGGAACGACGAGTGCGAGCTTGTTCAACGCGAGCACGGCCGTCTGGACCAGGTTCATCAGCGTGGCCAGCACCGAGAGGTAGCGGTCCACCGGTCGCAGCAGGAAGTACAACGTGGCGATGAGCGGCAGATCGAGCACGTGCATCGCCAGGTCGCCGACGATGCCGGCGCGCCACAGGCCCTCGGCCGACTGGATGTTGTGCAGCGTGGTTCCGGCGTCGTGCACCACCAGCGAGCCGCGCACGAACATCGCCCCGAACGCGCCGAGGACGATGATCGCGAGGTAGATGAAGCCGCCGGCGCGCGCGTAGGCGCGCGGGGAATCGTCGATCGAAGGCATGGGGTGCTCCTGGCGAGGGCGGCAGGATCGCGGGGAGCGATACGGGCATGGCAGGCCGCCGCCCATCGCACCATAGGCAGGCTCGCCGCGCGGTGCAATGCCCGGGTTGCGCCAGGGCGACGAGAACCGAGGGGCATCGCGGCGACCCGGGCGCCCTGCGGCGCCTACTTCCTTCCGGCGCGGTTCTCCACGCGAATCACGAGCTTCAGCCCCGACCACGTGTCGTCCACGGCGCACACCTTCACGTCCACGAATCCCAGCGGCAGCGCGATCTCGCGGATCACGTCCTCGGTGATGTCCGTCTCCACCCGGGCCGCCTTCTTCGGCCACGACACCCACACGGCCGCGGCCGGCTTCACCGTTCGATAGAGCTCGGCGAGCCGGCGCGACAGTTCCGCGCGCCGGGTGGCGAACACGTGCACGAGGCCGGCGCCGGCGGCGCCCCGGGTGACGAAGCGCACGCGCGGCGGCAGCGGCGCGAGCAGTCGCTCGTAGTGCGCGGGCGCACCGTACGTGCACACGGTGGCGCCCTCCACGATGCCGAGCTTCTTCGCCAGCGGTGTGCCCGAGTAGCCGGCGGGCTGCTTCTGCGTGGCCATGCGCTTCCTTTCCGCGACACGACGCGCCCCGCCCCGCGTCCGCGCCGCCGTTGCCGTTCTCGGATCCGGCGTGACACTCCGGGCTAAGTGAACTGCAGGATGGTTCCCAGCGAGTGTTCTTCCACGTGGTCGAGGAAGTCCTGCAGCTGGACGAGGTTCTCCGTGAGGTACTCGGCCGCCTCCTCGTCACCCGCTCGCCACGTTTCTTCCAGGTACTTGCCCGTGAAGTCCGCGGTCTGGAGCGCCTTCCGGAGATCGGCCTCGGACACGTCCCGGTAGCCGCGCGCGATCGCGGCCATCGTCTTCGCGTCGTGGGAGAGCGCGGGCCCGTAGCCCACGTCGACCGATCCGATCTCACGGCCGCCTGCGAAGAAGTCGGGCGTGCCCGGACGCAGGGCACGCAGGCACGCGTTGAGCCCGTCCCACGACTTGTCCAGGTCCACGAACCGCTGCTCGTACTCGTTCAGCGCCAGATCCCGCGGTGCGGGCGCGGCCCGCGCGCCACCGAACAGCCGCGCGAGCAGCGGCTTCTTCGCGCCATCGGCGAGCGCCTCGAGGTAGGGCGTGTCGTCTTCGCGTTCCACCACCTTCCACACGAGCGGCGGATCGTTCAGCACTTCGGCAAGGGTCGCGTCGCTGACGCCGTAGACGACCAGGCAGATGCCCATGGCGGCTCCTTCGTCGTACTGGGTCCTGGGACTGCTCGAGTGCTCACCGGCGGCGCTGGTTCGGACGCGTGCTCGAGCCCGCTGGCGTCCGCACCGCCGGGGCAGTCTACGGGAATGCCCGTGCCCCTCCGCGCGCAAGACGATCTACGACAGGCGTGACCGGACGACGGCGACTCGCCTGCCGAGTACGGAGGCCAGCGCCACGACGGTGAACCCCAGCACGGAGTAGGCGATGCCGACGGGCAAGGGGATCTGCGAGGCGCGCCCGAGCGCCAGCGCCTCCACCACGACGGATCCGACCAGGAGTGCGCCCGGCACGATGGCCATCGCCGGGCCACGCCCGGACCGGGCGAACATCGCCAGCAGCGCGGCGAGCGAGGCGCCGCCCATGGCCAGCAGCACGGGCGCCGGCAGCGCGAAGATGCGGGTGACGTCGCTTCCGAACCAGTGAACCGTGACTACGTCACGCACCGAAACCAGCGCTGCGATTCCACGGCTGGCCGCGAGCACGAACAGCGCGAGAAGCGCGAAGAGCGTCGGCCGAATCGCTCGCATGGAATCGCTCCCTTCGTTCCGTGGTTCGGAGGTGGCCGCGCCGGGACGGATGGCGCGGCGGCGGGCGTCCCGACCAAGGCTCGCCGATCCAGCCCGCGGCGAACAAGCCCGATTCGGGCGTCATGGTCGAGGGCGCCCGCGACGCTCTCGACGATCCGTGGGGTTCGAGGCTCCACGTCGTGTCGACCGCCACGAGCCCGGTAACGGCAGCTCGACGGACCGGGGCCCGCCGCGCCCGCGGAGCGACGGCCGGCCCGCGCGCGGACGCTCGCGGCGCCGCCGGGCGCACCTGCTTCGCGGCGGCGCCGACCCCGGCCGCCGGCGGCGCGGAGCCCCGGCACTACCCCGGCTCCGGACGGATTGGCAGCTTCCGGGTGGCCGAAGGCCACAGCGGCCCCGCCATTTGGTCGGTCCGGTGGTTTCCGGGAGGGCCACCTGCCGGCCGGCGACCGTGCACTCCGCGATCAGAGTGTGGCCAGCGTGCACGGTGCAGGGCCACACCAAGAATTACCTTGAGCCCGACCCACCACGTACCGACAATCAGTTACGCGATGGTCGAGGTCGAAGAGCCGCGAGGAACGGTCCTTGCCACTCTTCGTACCGGATGCCGGACCGAGATCCGGCTCCTCGACACGCAGCAGGAACCCCTCCGTCGGTTAGTAAAGCGTCGGGCCCAGCGAGGCCCCTGCTGACGGGACGGGCCGGATCCCGATGAGAGCGGCACAAGCGCCGCCGACGAAGGAGCCTTCCTGCTCGAACATGTGGCGGGCCAAAGCAAGCTCGCCCACAGCGGATCGCCCGGCGACCAGCCGGGCGTTTTCGTTTCCGGACGGGTGCCCCGAGCGCCTCGCGCCGGATCGACCGCCCCGCGCCCGCCCTGCGGGTTCGGGGCGGTGCGTGTTCCTGACCGGCGCCGCGTGCGT
>JBGAOB010000355.1:0-4659 GCA_044222045.1 Candidatus Eiseniibacteriota bacterium | reverse complement strand
GACTTCATCAACGAGACCGAGCGCTGCCACATCCTCACCATCGAGGACCCGATCGAGTTCGTGCACACGCCCAAGCGCTCGATCGTCACGCAGCGCGAGGTCGGCCCGCACACGGGCTCGTTCACCAACGCGCTGCGCGCCGCCCTGCGCGAGGACCCGGACGTGATCCTGGTCGGCGAATTGCGCGACCTCGAGACCACGCAGCTGGCGATCACCGCCGCCGAGACCGGGCACCTCGTGTTCGGCACGCTGCACACCAACTCGGCGTCCAAGACCATCGACCGCATCATCGACATCTTCCCGTCGGGCCAGCAGGCGCAGGTCCGCACGATGCTCTCGGAGTCGATCGAGGGCGTCGTCGCGCAGACGCTGCTGCCCAGCAAGGACGGCAAGGGCCGCGTCGCCGCGCTCGAGGTACTGGTCGGCGTGCCCGCGCTGCGCAACCTGATCCGCGAGGACAAGACCGCGCAGATCCTGTCGGTCATCCAGACCGGCGCCAAGGACGGCATGATCAGCCTCGACCAGTCGCTGCGCGAGCTGGTCATGCAGGGCAAGCTGTCGCGCGAGGTGGCGATGAAGCGCTCGTCGAACCCGCGCCTGTTCGAGGCCCCGGCCGCCGGCGCGCCCGGCGCGGCCCCCGGAGGCGCGCCGGCCGCGCGGCTCGCGACACCCGCCCCGGCCCCCGCCGCCAAGCCCGGGCTGTTCGGCCGCTAGGAGCGCGCATGACCCTCGACGACCTCCTGACCGCGATCCGCGAGAACAAGGGCTCGGACCTGTACCTGACCGCCGACGCGCACGCGCTGATCCGCGTGGACGGCTCGACCATCGAGGCCACCGACCGGCCGCTCGGCGCCGACGAGGTCGAGGCGCTCGTGCGCGCCACGCTGTTGGCCGCGGAGCAGGCCGAGTTCGACCGCACGCACGAGCTCAACACCGCGCGCGCGATCAAGGGCGTCGGCCGCTTCCGGCTCAACGTGTTCCGCCAGCGCGGGCAGGTCGGGCTGGTCGCGCGCCTGATCCCGATCCGCTTCCCGACCGCCGACGAACTGGGCCTGCCACCCGCGCTCGTGACACTCGTCATGCAGAAGCGCGGGCTGGTGCTGGTGACGGGTGCGACCGGGTCGGGCAAGTCGACCACGCTCGCCGCCCTCATCGACCACCGCAACCGCCACACGCGCGGCCACATTCTCACCGTCGAGGACCCGATCGAGTTCGTGCACGCGCACCTCGGCTGCGTGGTCACGCAGCGCGAGATCGGCGTGGACACGGCGTCGTTCGCGAGCGGGCTGAAGAGCGCGCTGCGACAGGCGCCCGACGTCATCCTGATCGGCGAGATGCGCGACCTCGAGACCGTCGAGGCGGCGATCCACTTCTCGGAGACGGGCCACCTCGTGCTGGGCACGCTGCACGCGAACAACGCCAACCAGGCGGTCGAGCGGCTGCTCAACTTCTTCCCCGCGGCGGTGCACGAGCAGGTCTACGCCCAGCTCGCGCTCAACGTGCGCGGCATCGTCTCGCAGCGGCTGGTGCCGCGCGCGAACGGCGACGGCCGCGTCGCGGCGATCGAGGTCATGCTCAACACCCCGCGCGTCGCCGACCTGATCGCCAAGGGCGAGATCGGGTCGATCAAGGCCGCGATCGAGGACAACGCGCCCGACGGCTCGCAGTCGTTCGACCAGGCGCTCTTCGAGCTCCACCGCCGCGGGGAGATCACGCTCGACGAGGCGCTGCGCCAGGCCGACAGCGCCAACAACCTGCGCCTGCGCGTGAAGATGGCCCAGTCGGTGACGCCCGGCGCCGGCGCGGCGGCGGACGCCAAACCGGCGTTCACGATCAAGCGCGAGATCGACGACTTCGGCGGCCTGGAGCCCGCGGAGCGCCACCTGGAACGACGGTTCGCCCGGAGCGATCCGCGGGCGGGCGGGCGTGATGTCAGGCCTTTCTTCGAACAGCTTCACCAGCTCGAGGCAGGTCGCGACCGAACGCTCGAGGTCCTGGGCCGAGATCCACTCGAGCCGCGAGTGGAAGTTGTGCTGGCCCGTGAACAGGTTCGGGGTCGGCAGCCCCATCTCCGACAGGATCGAGCCGTCCGTGCCGCCGCGGATCGCCGTCATCTCCGGCGTCAGGCCGGTGCGGGCGATCGCCTCGCGCGCGTTGGCGACCACGTCCGGATGGCGGTCGAGCACCTCGCGCATGTTGCGGTACGAGGTCTTCACCTCGACGCTCACGCTCGAGCCCGGCCAGTCGGCGACCGTCTCGCGCGCGAGCTTCTCGAGCCACGCCTCCTTCTCGGCCAGCCCGGCGGTGACGAAGTCGCGGATGATGAACTTGACCGTGGTGCGGTCCACCGACGCCTCGATCGCGTTGGGGTGCACGTAGCCCTGGCGCGCGTCCGTGGTCTCGGGCGCGAGGCCGTCCTTGGGCAGGCGGCTCACGAAGTCGGCCGCGACCTTGACCGCGTTGACCATGACGCCCTTGGCGAACCCGGGGTGCGTGTTGAAGCCCTGGAACGTCACGCTCATCGAGTCGCCCGAGAACGTCTCGCACTCGTACGTGCCGGCGGCCGCGCCGTCGAGCGTGTACGCGCAGTGCGCGCCGAAGCGCTTCACGTCGAACAACCGGACGCCGCGGCCGATCTCCTCGTCGGGCGTGAACGCCACGCGAATCGGACCGTGCGGCACCTCGGGGTGCTCCTTCAGCCACTGCACGAGCGCCATGATCACCGCCACGCCCGACTTGTCGTCGGCGCCCAGCAGCGTGTCGCCCGAGGCGGTGACGATGTCCTCGCCCAGCTTGGCCGCGAGGTCCGGGTTCTCGGCGGCGCGGATCACCGCCGTCGGGTCCTTGGGCAGCACCAGGTCGCCACCGCGGTAGCCGCGGTGCACGACCGGCACCACGTTGGCGCCGCTCATCTCCGGCGAGGTGTCGACGTGCGCGAGCAGGCCGACCACGGGCACGTTCGCCTTCTTCGTGTTGGCGGGCAGCGTCGCCATGACGATCGCGGCGTCGTCGCGCACCGCGTCCTTCAGGCCCAGCGCGTGCAGCTCGGCGACGAGGGCGTCCAGCAGCACGAGCTGCTTGGCGGTGCTGGGCACCGCGGTGGAGTTGGGATCCGACTGGGTATCGAAGGTGACGTAGCGCAGGAAGCGCTCGAGCACCGTGGTCTGCATGGTGGCGTTCATGGGAGTCCTTGGAGAGCGCGGCCGTCGGGAATCGCGGTTCGACCGGGACAGGCTAGGCCCGGCGCGGCGGCCCCGGCAAGGATCGAACGCTCGACGGGGCCGCGGCGAGCGGCGGTTCCACCGCGCTGGTGGCCGGGGGGATTGGCGGGCCCGGGGCGCGCGGGACTATGCTGCCGCGTCGTTCTCTCCACTTCGTCATCCCCGCCGGAGGTACATCCGAATGTCGAACGCCTCGCCGGCCTCGGCCGCGACTCCGCAGGAAGGCAACTGGCTCGGACATCCCAAGGGCCTGTTCGTGCTGTTCCTGACCGAGATGTGGGAGCGCATGAGCTACTACGGCATGCGCTCGCTGCTCGCGCTGTACATGATCAACTTCCTGTTCGTGAAGCCCGAGGTGGGCAAGGAAGTGCTGGGCTTCAACTTCGTCAGCGGCGTGTACCAGAACCTGTTCCACACCGCGTGGGAACCGCAGCCGCTGCAGTCCTGGATCTACGGCCTGTACACCGGCCTCGTGTACCTGACGCCGCTGTTCGGCGGCCTCATGGCCGACCGGCTCATCGGCCGCCGCTGGTCGGTGATCCTGGGCGGGCTGCTCATGGCGATCGGCCAGTTCATGCTCATGGCGCCGACGCTGTTCTTCCCCGGCCTCGTGATGCTCATCCTGGGCAACGGCTGCTTCAAGCCGAACATCTCGACGCAGGTCGGCGGCCTGTACGCGCCCGGTGACCGGCGGCGGGACAGCGCGTTCTCGATCTTCTACGTGGGCATCAACGTCGGCGCGTTCCTCGCGCCGCTGGTGAGCGGCACGCTCGGCCAGCGCGTGGGCTGGAACTGGGGCTTCGCCTCGGCCGGCATCGGCATGCTCCTCGGCCTCGCGTTCTACCTCATGAACCAGAAGTACCTGCCCGTCGAGCCCGCGCCCACGCAGTCCAAGACCGCCCCGATCGCCGGCTTCGTCGGCTACCTGGTGGGCGTGCCGATCGGCATCCTGGCGCTCATGTTCCTGCTCACGCTGCCCACCTGGATCCCGCTCACGATCGCGATCATCGCGGTCGGCTCGGCCATCCTGTGGATCATGCGCCTGCCCGCCGACGAGAAGCCGCGCGTGCTCGCGATCGTGGTCGCGTGCGTGATCGTCGCCGCGTTCTGGGCCGTGTACGAGCAGCAGGGCAACACCATGCAGGTGTGGGCCGACCAGAACACGTTCTGGCCGACGATCGCCGGCTTCACGATTCCGTCGACGTGGTACCAGGCGTTCAACCCGTTCATGATCTGGTTCTTCACGCCCGCGCTCATGTGGCTGTGGGCCCAGCAGGCCAAGAAGAACCAGGAGCCCACCAGCCTGACCAAGATGGCGATGGGCGCGGTCATGCTCGGCCTTGGCTTCGTGATCATGATCGTCGCTTCGGCCGGCATGGCGCCCGACGCCAAGCGCAGCCTGATGTGGCTGTTCGGTTCGACCGCCGTGTTCACGGTC
>JBGAOB010000354.1:0-5336 GCA_044222045.1 Candidatus Eiseniibacteriota bacterium | reverse complement strand
GTTGCAGCACCACGCGCGTGCGCTGATACGAGCGGTTGACCGGCGTGAACGCCGTGCGCGCCTCGGCGAGGTAGTCGCGCGCGGGCGCGGCCGGCGCGGCGGCGGGCGGCACCTCGGTGCGCAGCGAATCGAACGCGACGCTGTCGGCGACCGCGGCCACGCCCGAAGGCGGCGCGGCGGCGCCCGGCCGCGGGGCGGCGCACGCCAGCGCGAACGCGGCGAGCGCGAGAACGGCGAGACGGCGGACGAACATGCGGCCTCCGGGGATGCGAGCGGGGGACGCGCACGCTAGCGCCATTCGCCGCGCTCGTCACCTCGGGCGTGACGCCCGCGCCACCCGGGGTGCACCTTGCCGGCACCCCGTTCCGGAAAGGACTCCCCCATGCGCGCTCCCCTGCGGTCCGCCGCCTGCCTCGCCGTCCTGCTCCTCGCTCCCCTCGCCGCGCTCGCGGAGCCCGCGCCGCTCGTGCCGCGCGCGGTGTTGTTCGGCGACGCCGAGCAGGAGGCCCCCGCGCTCTCGCCCGACGGCCGCTGGCTGGCGTGGGGCCGCCGCGGCGCCGACGGGCTGGTCAACGTCTGGGTGCGCGCGCTGGACCGCGACACGAGCTGGCAGGTGACGCGCGACACGGTGCGCGGCGTGCACCGCGGCTGGTGGACGCCGGACTCGAAGCGTCTGCTGTTCCTGCGCGACCGCGACGGCGACGAGAACCTGCACGTGCTCGCGACCGATCTCGCCACCGGCGAGGCGCGCGACCTGACCCCGTGGCCGGGCGTGCGCTGCGACGACGTGCACCTCGACCCGCTGCACCCGGACGTGCTGCTCGTGTCCATGAACAAGCGCGACCCGCGCGCGTTCGACCTGTGGCGCGTGCCGCTCGCGGGCGGCGAGCCCGAACTCGAGGCCCAGAACCCCGGCGACGTGACCGACTGGGCGACCGACCGGGCGTTCCGCGTGCGCGCCTGCACCGCGCTGCGCGACAGCGACGCGGCCACGATCGTGCGCGTGCGCGACGTGGCCGGCGGGCCGTGGCGCGACCTCGTCACCTGGCCCATGGCCGAGGCCGGCTTCGACCGCGCCCGCAAGGTGCTCGGCTTCCTCGACGACACGACGATGCTGGTGCAGTTGTGGGCGGGCGGCAACACGGCGCGCATCGTGGCGATGAGCGTGCGCGACGGCGCGGTCCTGCGCACGCTCGCGAGCGACCCCGAGTGCGACCCGGAGCTGAACCTGGACGGCGCGCACGACATCCCCAACGTGCTGCTCTCGCCCGCCGGCGACCGCGTGCTGGCGGTGTGCTTCGAGCACCTCAGGACCCGGTGGCAGGTGCTCGACCCGGCGGTGCGCCCGGACTTCGCCGCGCTCGCGAAACTGGCGGCGGGCGCCCGGGTCGCGATCGAATCGCGCGACGCGGCCGACCGCCGCTGGGTCGTCGGCCTGTACGACGACCGCTCGCTCGGCCGCTGGGTGCTGTGGGACCGCCTGGCGAAGCGAGCCACGCCGCTCTTCGAGGCGGCGCCCGAGATGAAGCGCTGGACGTTCGCCGAGATGCTGCCGGTCACCGTGCGCGCGCGCGACGGTCTCGAACTGCCGTGCTACCTCACGCTGCCCGTGGGGGTGCCCGCGAAGTCCCTGCCGCTCGTCGTGAATCCGCACGGCGGGCCGTGGTTCCGCGACCAGTGGGGCTGGAACCCCGAGGTGCAGTGGCTCGCCAACCGCGGCTACGCGGTGCTTCAGGTCGGCTTCCGCAGCACGACGGGCTTCGGGCTCGAGCTCTTCAACGCGGGCGACCACGAGTACGGCCCGGGCAAGACGCACACCGACCTGCTCGACGCGGTCGACTGGGCCGTGAAGCAGGGCCTGGCCGACCCGAAGCGCGTCGGCCTGATGGGCTGGTCGTTCGGCGGCTACGCCACGCTCGCCGGGCTCGCGTTCGCGCCGGGCCGCTTCGCGTGCGGCGTGGACGGCGTGGGACCGTCCGATCTGGCCACGCTGTTCGCGTCGTTCCCGCCCTACTGGGCGGCGCGGCTCGAGCGCTGGAAGCGGCGCATGGGCGACGTGCAGGGCGATCCCGAACTCAACCGCCGCCTGTCGCCGCTCTACCACGTGGACGCGATCCGCGCGCCGCTGCTGATCGGGCACGGCGCCAACGATCCGCGCGTCAAGCTCGCGAACTCCGAGGCCATGGTGACGGCGATGCGCGCGCACGGCCTGGACGTGACCCTCGTGGTCTACCCCGACGAGGGCCACGGCTTCGGGCGCAGCGAGAACAACCAGGACTTCTACGGGCGCGCCGAGGAGTTCCTCGCCAAGCACCTCGGCGGCCGCGCCGAGCCGTGGCGCGCCGTGGCCGGGAGCACGGCGGAGGTGCGGTAGCGCGCTNCGCCAACCGGGCGCTCGAGTCGCTCGCCGACGTGCTGGCGGCGAGCGCCGGCGTGCGGGTGACGCAGTACGGCGGGCTCGGCGCGTTCAGCACGCTGTCGTTGCGCGGCGCGCCCCCGGGGCAGGTGAGCGTGTTCCTCGACGGCGTGCCGCTCACCTCGGCCGCGCACGGCGTCGTGAACCTGGCCGACCTGCCGGTGACCGCGGTCGAGCGCGCCGAGGTGTACCGCGGCGTGGCCCCGCTCGGGCTGGGCGCGGCGACGCCGGGCGGCGCGATCAACCTGGTCACCGCCGAGGCCGGCGACGTGCGCGCGGTGCGCGCCGCCGCGGGATCGTTCGGCACCGGCGAGCTGCGCGGCACGTGGGGCGCCACGCGCGGGGCGTTCGCGCTGCTCGCGCACGCGGGCTGGCAGGGCGCCGACGGCGACTACCCGTTCTTCGACGACAACGACACGCCGTTCAACGCCGCCGACGACGCGTGGGCCGAGCGCATCAACGCGCGCTACGACGCCTCGACCGCGCTGGCGCGCGTGGCGTGGACGGCGAGCGAGGCGCTGCACCTGAGCGTGCGCGCCGAGACGTTCCGCAAGGCGCAGGGCGTGCCCGGCCGCGGTGCGACGCAGGCGCCGAACCCGCGGCTCGCGTTCGCGCGCGACCTGGGCGCGTTCGAGGCCGCGCTCGCGCCCGGGCCGGCGCGCCCCGGCAATCGCTGCGCGCGCACGTGCAGCGCGAGCTCGCGATTCCGCGACCGCGAGGCGAGCTGCACACAGGCCTGCAGGACACCGACGACCGGTTCACCGACCACGGCGGCGCGCTCGACGTGAGTTCGCCCGCCGGCTGGCGCTGGTCACCGCGAGCGCGGGCGTGGCGGCGCGGCGCGAGGACGCGTGGCCGTCGCCGCCCACGCTCAGTACGCGCGTGCCGCCGCCCAGCCGCCGCATTGCGCTCGGCGCCGACCTGCAGCTGCGTGCCGGCGACGCACTGCTCGTGCACGCGGCACGGCGCTGGGACCGCGCAGAGCGACCAGTTGCGCGCCACGCTCGTGGCGGGACAGGCCTACGCGCTCGACCGGGTGCGCGTGCTCGACGCGCCGCAGCTGGGCGCACGCGCCCGGCTGCCGCGCGGGCTCGAAGCGCGCGCCAACTGGTCCCGCTCGGCGCGCGCGCCGGAGTTCCTCGAGTTGTTCGGCAACCAGGGCGACGTGCTCGGCAACCAGCTCGTGCCCGAGAGCGGCGAGAACTGGGACGCCGGGTGCGCCTGGCGGCGCGCGGTGTCGCCGCCTCATCGAATGGACCACGTTCGCCTCGCACCCGCGCGACCTGATCGTGTTCCTGCCCGCGTCGCAGCGCAGCGCCCGGCCCGGCAACTGTAGCGGGCCGCGCGAGATCGCGGCGACTGGCGTGGCGGTGTGCGTGGCGCGGCGCGTCCGCGTTCAGCGGCGCGCACGCGCACCTACTCCGCGCTGCAGACCGATCGGCGTCGCTCTACTGGGGGCGCCGCATCCCGCAGCGGCCCGCGCACGAGACGTACGCGCGCCTCGACGCCGCGCGCGGCCCGTGGCGCGCGGCCGCCGACGTGCTCGACCTGGGCGACGACTACCTGGACCCGATCAACTTCAAGCGCGTCGGCGCCTTACGCTCGGTGCGTCGCTCTCGCGCGCGTTCGGCCCCCGTGCGCGAAGCGCTCCGAGGGCAAGAACCTCACCGACCGGCACGCCGAGGACGTCGGCGGCTACCCGCTTCCCGGCCGCAGCCTGTTCGTCGCCTGCGACGCGCCCGGTTCCGGCACCGCTCACCCGTGACCACTCACTTCTCCCGGAGGCCCCGCATGCTTCGATTCGTCCCGCTCCGTCCGCTCGCACTCGCCCGCGTCCTCGCCCTGCTGTGCCTGGCGGCGGCGCCGGCGTCCGCCGCGCCGTCCAAGGCGTTCGTGTTCGGCACCGACTACACGACCGGCAGCCTGACCGGCTACGACCTGCCGGCGCGCTCGGCGCACTGCGACGCGGCGAGCCCGAACTCGGACGCGTCGCTGCGCTTCTTCGCGGGCCGGCTGTACGTGGTGAACCGTTTCGGCGGCGACAACATCCAGGTCGTGAACCCGGCGACGTACGGGACCGTGCTGCAGTTCTCCGTGGGCAACGGCGCCAACCCGCACGACATCGCACTCGTGTCGCCGACCAAGGCGTACGTGACGCGCTACGAGTCGGCGGACCTGTGGATCGTGAACCCGCAGACCGGGGCGCACACCGGCACCGTGTCGCTCGCGGCGTTCGCCGACGCCGACGGCCTGCCCGAGATGGACCGGCTCGCGCTCGTGGGCGACCTGCTGTTCGTCGCGATCGAACGCATCGACCGGCCGGGCGGCTACGTGCCCTCCGGGCCGGGGCTGGTGGCGGTGATCGACACGCGCACCGACGCGCTCGTCGACTGCGACCCCGCCCTGCCGGGCACGCAGGCGATCGCGCTGCAGCTGGCCAATCCCGTCACCACGTTCCAGTTCGACGCCGCCACGCGCCGCCTGCTGGTCGGCTGCGCGGGCACCTACGGCGTGCTCGACGGCGGGCTCGAGTGGATCGACACGAACACGCTGCGCAGTGCGGGCGTCGCGATCGGCGAGGGCACGCTGGGAGGGGACGTGAGCGACGTGGTGTGGGTGGGGCCGGCCAAGTCGTACGCCATCGTCGCCGACCTCGCGTTCAACACCTCGCTCGTCTCGTGGAGTGCCGCGGGCGCGGTGCTCGACACGCTGTGGGCGCCGGGCGGCTATTCGCTGAGCGACGCCGAGGCGAACGACGCGGGCGAGCTGTGGGTGTGCCGCAACAGCTTCAGCGGCTCGGCGCTGCGCGTGTACACCATCGCGACCGACGTGCCGAGCGGCCCCGACCTGCACTGCACGCTGCCCCCGGTCGCGGTGGCGTTCGACGCCGTGGGCACGACGGGTGTGGCGCCGGAAGCCG
>JBGAOB010000353.1:0-4419 GCA_044222045.1 Candidatus Eiseniibacteriota bacterium | reverse complement strand
CGGGGCCGGCGGGGATGGATCGGGTGTCAGCGTTGCGACGCCACCCAGAGCAGGAACGCGAGCCCGCCCACGGTGAGCGCCGGCCCCAGCACCGTTCCGGCCACGGCGCGGATCATGTATTCCGTCGCGACGCTGCGTTCGGAGCTGGGGGAGATCAGGAACACCGGGTCGTTCGCGTCCTTGCGGACGACGCCCCGGACTTCGGCATCGAGCGACGCCAGTCGCTGCGTGCGCAGGCCTTCGGTGCCCGTGGCCTGCAGTGCCGGCTCGTCCTCGTCGGCCAGCGACACCGAGCGCGAGCGCGGGTGCGCACGACCGAGCACGTAGACCACCTGCGACTCGTCGAGCGTGCGCTCGCGGAAGCGCATGCTGCCGATCGACCAGAACCCGGCCATCCCGAGGTTCTGACTGCGCATGTATTCCGAGTACACCTCGGGCACGCCGAGACCGTGGGTCACTTCCTCCACGCCGAACGGCAGCCGGCAGTCGGCGCCCTGCGGGTAGACGAGCGCGAGCCCCGTGTCGTCCTTGATGAAGAACGGCGATCCCGAGCGGTTGCGATGGACGATGTTCCAGCCGCGACGGTCCTTGCCCGCACGACGGGTGGAGATCTCCACTTCCCAGTACACGCACGGCCGGCCCGAGAACGGCGCGTTCACCATGCTGCGCGCGAGCGTGTGGCCCGACAGTTCCACCATGCCCATGGCCATCGAGCGGATGCGCGCCGTGGGCGTGTCCTGGATCAGGCGCTGCACGCGGCGGTCGCGGAACGACTGCGCGAACCACAGCGCACCGCCCACCGTGACGATGCCGCTGAAGATCATGAACACGACCTGTTCGCTCATCCGAACACTCCCGTCAGCGACGTGAGCATCGCGAACAGCAGGTAGGCGATGCCGCCCAGCGTCAGCACCGGTCCCAGCACGGCGCCCGCCGCGCGCCACGACGGCGGCGCGAGCGCGGCCGCCGAAGGCGCCTCACCCGACACGAGCACGCGGTCCAGCCACTCGCCGCGGCCCAGGTGCAGGCGCGGTCCCGCGACCTCGACCGCGTCGTCGGACGTGCCGGTGCGCAGCACCTGCACCTCGGCCTCCGCGTGCGCGGCGACCGCCACCACGTGCACCTGCGAGCCCACCGCGAGTGCGCGTTCGGTGCAACGCAGCGGAACGCCCAGCCCGCGCAGCCACGCGAAGTCCGCGTTCTTCTCGAAGCACTTCGCGAACGCGGCCGGCAGCGCTTCGCCGGCGGCGATCGATCGTTCGGCCGTGACCGGCATCCGCCACTGCGCCCGGGCCGCGTCGACTTCGGCCAGCGCGAAGCCCGAGTCGATGCGGAAGTCGTCGTGCTCGGCGGCGCGGGCCGCCAGCCGCGTGCGCGGCGCCTGCACCACGAGTTCCCAGCCCGCGCACAACTGTCCCGACAGCGGCGCCACGCGCGCCGCGTCGGGCAGCACGTGTCCGCGAGCGATCACCAGCCCGTCGGCGGACTCGGCCAGTTCCGCGGGCACGAGCGAGCGCACCGCGCGCCGCAACCGCAGCGCGCGCCACCCGGACGAGAACACGGGAGCGCCGGCGACGATGGCCGCGAGCGAAGCCGCGAGCCCCACCGCCGTCACTTCGAAGAGGACGGGGAACGTCATGACGGGCCGGGTTATCGGCCGCCCCTCCCCCGACCTTGCGTTGTGCGCGGAAGATTGTGGATGGCGGCGCTCAGCCCGCGACGGCCCAACGGGTTCGGCGTCCCGCGCCCGGACATCGCCTAACACGCTCTACATCAATGGCTTGCTCCCACCCAACTGCAATCTTCCGCGCACGACGATCAGCGCGCGCTCGTCAGGGCCCTGCCGCCGTCGATGCTGACGCACGCCCCGGTGGTCCACCCCGACTCGCCCGACAGCAGGAACGCGATCAGCGCCGCGATCTCCTCGGGCTGCCCGACCCGGCCCAGCGGGTGGGTGCCCTTGCCGCGCTCGAGGAACGCCGGGTAGTCGGCCACCGCGCCGGTCACCGTGTGCAGCTCGGTCACCACCACGCCCGGCAGCACCGCGTTCACGCGCACGCCGTGCGGCGCGAAGTCCAGCGCGGCGCAACGCGTGAGCATGTCCACCGCGGCCTTGCTCACGCAGTACGACGCCAGGTTCGCGTACGGGCGGATCGAGGTGACCGACGACACGTTCACGATCGCGCCCTGCGCGGCCTTCAGCGCCGCGGCGGCCGCGCGCGTCATGAGCCACACCGAGCGCAGGTTGGAGTCCATGACTCGGTCCCATTCGGCGGGCTCGGTCGCGTCCACGGCGCCGTTGCCGATCACGCCGGCGGCGTTGACCAGCAGGTCCAGCCGGCCGAAGCGCTCGACGGCCGTGGCCACCACGGCGGCGCACGCGGCTTCGTCGCGCAGGTCGCCCACGGCCACCGCCGCCTCGGCACCCGCGGTCCCCAGTTCGCGCGCCACCTCGTCGAGCCGGTCGCGGCGGCGGCCGACCACGGTCACCTTCGCTCCCTCGGCCGCCAGGCGGCGAGCCGTCGCCCGCCCGATGCCGCTGCTGGCCCCGGTCACCAGGGCGGACTTCCCAACGAATCGCTTGTCGGACATGGTCTTGCCTCTCTCTCCCGGCCTTCCGGTCGGGGCTGATTCCGTGGTCGGGCCCGCCAGATCGGACGACCCCCATGAATTCGTTTGCACAATGTCTGCACCACTTGTGCAAAACTCCTGCGCAACCTTTATCGCATCGGCGCGTCTACACCCGTGTTCACCGACGATCTCCATTGGGCTGGAGCGGGAGACACCCACGCATGCCTCGTCCACCGCGATTCACCATCCGGGCCGCCAGTGCGCTCACCGGGATCAACCCCAACACGCTTCGCGCCTGGGAACGCCGCTACGGACTGGTGACCCCGGAGCGCACGCCGAAGGGCTACCGCCTGTACACCGAGGACGACGTGCAGCGCCTGCGTCTCATCCAGCGCGCGCTGCAGGGCGGACTCTCGGTGGGTCGCGTGAAGGAGCACCTGGAGGATAGCGAGTCGTTCGAGAAGATGCTCGAAGGGCTCGAGCGCGAGTCGAGACCGTCCCGGCCTTCGCGCACGGTGGAAGTGTCGCTCGCCGACTGCGGGCTGTCGGGCACCACCACCATCCAGCTGCCGGCGCGCGGCGCCGCCGACCAGGGCACGCTCGACACGTTCGCCGAGCAGATCGAGAAGGCGGCGATCCGCTTCGACCGCATGGCGCTGGAACGCACGTTCTCGCGCGCCACCGGCATCTACACGCTCCGCGACGCGTTCTGCCGCGCGCTGGCGCCGGCGCTCGCGCGCGTGGGCGAACGCTACCTGCGCAACCTCGGCAGCGTGGCCGAGGAGCACTTCCTCACCGCGTTCGCGCGCGAGAAGCTGATCGCCGCGCTCGCGGGCCTGCGCCCGCTGCACCAGCAGCCGCGCGTGCTGTGCGCATGCGCGCCGGGCGAGCAGCACGAGATCGGGCTCATGCTGCTGGCGCTGGAGTTCGGGCTCGAGGGCGTGAGCACGCTGTACCTGGGCGCGAACGTGCCGGTGGAAGCGCTGCTGCTCGGCACCGACCGCGCCAACCTGCGCGCGGTGGTGCTGTCCACCACCGTGCCGCCGCCGTTCGAGCCACTCGCCGAGGCGCGCCGCCAGTTGAGCGAGCGCTCGCGCCGGCTGCGCGTGTTCGCGGGCGGGCCCGCGGCCGTCCAGCAGAAGACGGCGCTCGAGACGCTGGGCTACGACGTGCTGCCGCTGGAGCCGGAGCTCGCGGCCCGCTACGTGCTGGAGCGCATCGGGCGCAACTGACGTCCACCGCCATCGCGACGACCGAACGGCCGCGCGGCGCGCGCCGCGATCCTTGCCGCTGCCCCGGCCCTCTGTTTCAATCGCGCGCGTTCGCGATTGCGGCGGTGAGATCGCGCCGCCTCCCACCTTCACCACGGACGGTGCATGGCCACGACGGTCCCCAGCGCGCTGATGAACGGCGCGGTGTGGTGCCTGGGCGCGGCGGCGCTGCTGCCGCTCCTGATGGCGCTCGCGCCGCGGGGGCTGGGCGGCGTGTCTCGCTCGCTGCTGCCGGCGCGCACGCTCGCGATCGTGGGCTCGCTCGCGCTGGCGGCGTCGGGCGCGCTCGGTCTCGCGGGCCAGCTGCCCGCGCCGCTGATGTGGTGGCCCGGCCTGCCCGGAGAGCCGTTCGCGCTCGGTCTGGACGCGCTCGCCGCGCCGTTCGTGATGCTGGCCGGGCTCGTGGCCGCGGCGTCGTTCGCGGCGCACGCGCGCGAGGGCTCGCCGGCGGGCGCCGCCGCGCGACTCGCGCTGCACGCGGCGTTCGTGCTGGCGCTGGCGGCGGTGCTGCTGGCGCGACACGCGCTGCTGTTCCTGGTCGCGTGGGAGGGCATGACGCTGGCCTCGGCGGCGCTCG
>JBGAOB010000352.1:0-6376 GCA_044222045.1 Candidatus Eiseniibacteriota bacterium | reverse complement strand
TGGGAGCGCGACACGTTCAAGGTCGACCCGTCGAGCGCGGGCCCGGTCAAGTTCGAGTTCACGACCGCCGGTGCGTTCCCGAACAGCTGCCGCTACAACACCTGGAAGAACTGCCTGATCAAGGTGGACGGCTCGTTCGGTTACCAGAACCCGGGCCGCGGCGACGTGCACTTCGGCAACGTCTACGCCGTCAAGACCAGCTTCCAGCCCAAGGGCGACAGCCTCGTGTTCCGGCACAACACCTTCTGCAACCTGGCCGGCACGCTCACCTGGGACACGCAGCAGACCGACCTCACCAACTCGCGCATCGTGTCCAACCTGTTCTACGCGACCGGCACCGCCGGCGGCGCGCACAACTACCTGCCCGACGTGGCCTCGGTGAGCTGCGACAGCAACCTGGTGTGGGCGACCGGCAACGACGCGACCCACGCCATGTTCATCCGCTCGAGCTCGTCGCTCTCCGGCGTCGGCAGCGGCACCAGCTGGTGCACCGGCTACGGCAAGGACTGCAACTCGCGCTGGTCGGACCCGACGCTCACCTCGGTGACGTGGGCGTCGATGGACCTGCGCCCGCGCACGGGTTCGCCCGCGTACCTCGCGAGCTGGAAGGACGGCTACGTCGGCGCCTACGACGCGTCCTCGCTCGTAGGAGATGCCACGGCCCCCAACACCGTCTCCAGCCTCGCCACGGCCGCGCCGACCGGCTCCACCATCACGCTGACGTGGACCGCGCCCGGTGACGACGGCGTGACCGGGACGGCGACCGCCTACGACATCCGCTGGTCCTCGTCGCCGATCAACGACGCCAACTTCGCGTCCGCCGTGGCGTTCGCGACGATCCCCGATCCGGTCGCCGGCGGCACGTTCCAGTCGTTCGTCGCCACGGGCCTGCAGCCCGCGACGACCTACTACTTCGCCCTGCGCGCCCGCGACGAAGCGGGCAACTGGTCCGGGACGAGCAACAGCCCCTCGGGCACGACCACCGCGCTCGACACTTCTCCGCCCGCGGCGATCACCGACCTGAGCGCGAATCCGTAGTCGACGGACGAACACCGTTCGCAAGGAGGCCGCGGTGCGACGTTCGCGTGGAGAGTGGCTGGCGTGGGCCCTGTTGGCCGCGACGCTGCTCGTACCCGTGTGGTGGGGCGCCGACCCGACGTTCCCGTGGACACGCGACAACCTGCCCGGGCTCGGTGCTGAAGGGCTCGCGGCGCACTTCGGGCCCGGTTGGTACTGGTGTACGGCCCGCTGCCCTACTACCTGATGGCGCTGTTCTACCTGCCCGTGCTCGTGGTCCTCAAGCTCACGCACGAGCTGGGACACCCGAGCTGGGCGCGTGGCCGTTCGGCTTCCGCCACCCCGAGTTCCTCGATCGCGGCGCCGCAGGCCGCGCGCCTGACCACCGTGGCGCAAGCGCGCTCGGCACCGCGTGGGTGGCCGCGTGGCGCGGTGCGCGAGGACGATCCGGAGACGCCCGGCTGGTCAAAGCCGCTGCTCTTCCTGGGCTCGGCGCAGCTCGGCTTCTACGGCCGCACCTCGAACGTGGACGTACGCGCTGTTCTCTGTTCCTGCCGCGGCGCTCATCGAGGCGCCGCGCGGTCTGCTCAAGCGCCTGCGCCTCGGCGCCGCCGTTGGCGGCCGCGGCGGTCTGCTGCAAGGAACAGTCGGGCCCGGCGGCCGTGGTGCTGGTGCGCGCGGCGTGGCAGGCCTGGCGGTTGGCGGCGGCACCGTGGCGCGGCTGCGCGCGGTCGCGCTGACCGGCTCGCGGCGGGTGGCGGCTTACGCGCTGCTCTGGCAGCTGCCGTTCAACCTCCGGCGGGCTGGAAGGCGCACCATCGCCTCTTCTTCGCCGACGCGCTCGGCGGCCGCAAGTACCTGGCGACGCTCCGGCATTCGCGGGACTGGCCGCGCAGTGCGCGTCGTACCTGCCGCTGGCGTTCGGCTTCCCGGTGCTCGCCGGGCTCGTGGCGGCGCTCGCGCGCCGCGCCCCGATGCGCGGCCTGGGCCTGCGCACGTGCGTCGCGCTCGTCCACGCCGGCGGCTTCATCGGCCGCATCGGCTACGTGTTCCCGCGCTTCCTGCTGCCGCCTTGCTGCTCGCGGTGCCGCTCGCGGCCCGCGGGCTGGCGGTCCGCGGGCGGGCGCGGGCGGCCGTCGCCGTGCTCGTGCTGCTCCTCGCCGCGAGCGGCGCGCCGCTCGTCTCGGCGCTCATGCTGGGCGATCCGCGGCTGGCCGCCGAGCGCTGGCTGCACGCGCGCGCGACCGCGGGCCGCTCGGTCGAGCTGGCCGGCAACGCCCACATCAACCTGCGCCGCCGCCGCGCGCGACCGTGCTGCGCGTGAACGAGCGGGTACTGCAGGCCACGCCGCGCGGGCCGCTGGCCGACTTCGTCGTGCTGTCGTCGATCGACACCGTGTACATGGTGCGCCGGCCCGAGGTGAAGGCGGTGTGGTGGGACGCCGTGCACGACACCGCCGGCGCCTACGTGCTCGCCGCGCACTTCCCGCGCCCGGCCGTGGCCGAGTGGCTGAACCCGATGTGGATCGCCCCCGGCGTCACGATCTACCAGCGGCGGCCGGACGCCCCGCCGGCCTGGCTGCCCGCTCGATCCGCGCGCGGCGAGTGGGCGGGCGAGGCGCCGGCGCCGTGAGTCCTTCCGCCTTGTCAGCCGCGCCACCGCGCGCATGCTGCCGCGCGCCGGACGCGCCCGCGCGCGTCCGGACCACGCTCACCCCGAGGCCGCGTTGACCGCTCCCGCCACCGACCGCAAACCCGAATCCCTCACGCCCGCGCTCTGGATCGCGGCCGTGCTGCTGCTCGCCGTGCGCATGGCGGCGCTCCTGTGGAGCGTGCGCCACCCGGCGCCCATCACCGGCGACGAGCCGCTCTACGAGGAGCTGGCCGCGAACATCGCCTCCGGGCAGGGCTACTGGGCGCGCGGGGGCCCGTGGGTGTGGAAGCCGCCGGGCTGGCCGATCGTGCTGGCCGGGCTGCACCAGGTGTTCGGGCCCGGGCGCGTCGGCGTCGTGTTCGCGCAGGGACTGTTCGACAGCGGCACCGCGCTGCTCGCCGGCTGGACCGCCGCGCAGGTGACCGGCGCGCGCCGCGCGGGCGCGATCGCGTTCGTGCTCGCGCTGTTCTGGCCGCCGTTCTTCCGCGAAGCGCGCTTCATGCAGACCGAGCCGCTGTTCACGCTCAGCGTGATGCTCACGGTGGCGGCGTTCGTGAAGTTCGCCGCGCGCCCGTCGTACCTGGCGGCGTTCCTGACCGGGCTGGCCGCGGGCGTGGCCTCGCTCGTGCGCCCCAACGGGCTCGCGCCGCTCGCCGGGCTCGTGCTGGGCTGGATGGTGCACCGGCTGCGCCACCTGTTCACCGACGTGCGCCGCGCCTGGCGGCGCTGGCGCTCGGCGCGCTGCTCGTGCTGGCCCCGTGGACGCTGCGCAACTGGCGCGTCTACCACGCGTTCATCCCCGTCTCGACGGGCGGCGGCGAGCTGTTCTACATGGGCTCGACCCCGGAGACGGACGGGCGCTGGAGCCACGACATGTGGGGCGAGCTGCGCGGCAAGGTGCTGCGCGCCGAGGCCGCGCGCGTCGGCCACCCGCTCGACGGGCTCGAAGTGGACCGCGCGCTGCTGCGCGCCGGCGTCGACCACTGGCGCCGCGACTTCGCCGGCAGCGCGACCATCGCCGCGAAGCGCTTCTGGCGGCTCGTGTTCCTGCCGGTCACGACCGGCGACCGCTCGCTGCTGCGCGTGGGCTTCTTCGTGGTCCTGCTCGCGCTCTACGCGCTCGCGATTCCCGCCGGGATCGCCGGCCTGCGCGCGCCGGGCGGCGCGCCTCGCTGCAGGGGGCGCTGTTCGTGGCCGTGATCGTCAACGCGCTCGCGTTGTCGATCTTCTACACCAACTCGCGCTACTTCGAACCCGTGCGCCCGCTGGTGCTGATCCTGGCCGCGGCCACCTCGCACAGCTGACCGCGCGCCGCGCCCGCGCGTAGCACCGCCCCGAACGCACCGAGGCCCGGTCCCCGCGCGGGGGCCGGGCCTCGTTGCGTTCAAACGGCGCCTAATGCAGTCCGAGCTTGGCGCCGCCCTTGGGGCGGTGGTGGAACACGACCTGGTTCTTGGGCGGGCGCTTGGCCAGCAGCAGCGCGCTGTTGGCGGCGCGCCACAGGTCCTGCGGCGTCTCGGCGTGGTCGGGGAACATGGCGACGCCGACGCTGACCGTGACGTGCACGCGGTGCGCGCGGCCGTCGAGGCCCTCGAGCCGCATGGGCGTGCGCTCGACCGACGAGCGGAGGCGCTCGGAAATCGCGGCCACGTCGTCCTGCGCCACCGGCGGCGTGAGCAGCACGGCGAACTCCTCGCCGCCCCAGCGCGCCACGGTGTCGAACGGGCGCACGCCGGCGCGCAGCGTCTGCGCCACCTGCACGAGCACCTGGTTGCCGGCCTCGAACCCGAACGAGGTGTTGAACGACTTGAAGTCGTCGATGTCGCAGATGAGCAGCGCGAGCGAGCTCTCCTCGCGCGTGGCGCGCGCGATCTCGTTGCGGATCTGCAGGTCGTAGTACGAGCGGTTGTACACGCCCGTGTGCGGATCGACGAAGACGAGCTTCTCGATGCGCGCCGCGCGTTCGAGCACGCCGCCGCAGTAGTCCGCGAGCAGCGCGATCATGGCGAGGTCGGCGGGCGTGTACGGCTCGGTCTCGCCGCCGCGCACCTCGAGGTGGCCGATGGGCTGGCCTTCGGAGTCGGTGACCGCGACCACGACCACGGCGCGGATGCCGAGCCCGCGGCTGGCCGCGGACAGCGACGCGCTCTTGGACACGTCGGGGCAGTAGAAGACCATGCCGTGGTGCTCGAGCGCGTCGGCGACGAGCGCCGGGGCGAGCGGCCGGTCGTCCTGGCGCTCGTCGTCCTCGTCCTTGCCGAAGTAGGCGACGTGCGCCGAGCCCAGCAGTTCGCGGCCCGCCTGCTCGAGCTGCGTGTGCAGCCCGGCGCGGGTGGTGCCGGTGCGCGGGTCGCTGAAGATGAGCGGATCGTCGAGCCGGATCAGGCGCCGGACCTGGTCGAGGCGCGCGGGCGCCTGCGTGGGCAGCGCGGTGCGCGGCTGGATCGTGACGCCGTCGTGCTGGCGCGGCCCCGGCATCTGCAGCGTGATGATGTCGTGGCGATTCCGCGGCTGGTAGCGCACGAGCGGCTGGCCGCCGAGCGACTCGGCCGGCAGACGGCGCAGCGCGCCCTGCTGCTCGAGCAGGTCGATCGCGTGCATCGCGGCACGCTCGACTTCGTTGCCGACGCCGGACCGCAACGCCCGCTGCACGCGCATGCGATCGACGGGCGGAAGTTCCTCGATCGGCAGCAGCCGTTCGAGCAGATCCCGAAAACCGATGTGCTTCTGCTTCATGGGCCCACCTGCCTCCTTGCGGGTTGCCCTGCCGGCGTCGTCCGGGGTGCCCTGGGTCATGGGGGATGCCTCGAGGGGATGTCGTGCGAGATGTCGTCCCCGGGGTACTTGGACGCGGTCGAGTCTAGCACAGCGTTCCCGCGCGCCGGTCGCGGAATCTCCCGCGAGCCCTCGCCGCGGGCGGGTGATTCGCCCCATCGCGATGCCCTCGCGGGCGTCTCGCGCTTGACGGTGCGACGGCGCGTCCGTACGGTGCGGAACCGGTTCCCTGACGACCCATCCCGCGAGACCGAAGGCCATGCGGCTCTCCGAACTGCTCAATCCGCAAGCGATCACGCCCCGGCTCAAGGCCCGCACCAAGCGCGACGCCATCGTCGAGCTGGTGGATCTGCTCGAGAGCGCGCACGGGCTCGCCAGCCACGGCGAGATCCTCGACCGCGTGCTCCGCCGCGAGGCGATGATGTCGACCGGCATCGGCAACGGCATCGCGATCCCGCACGGCAAGGCCCGCATGGTCGACCGCCTGGTCGCCGCCTGCGGCGTGTCGGCCGAGGGCATCGACTTCGAGTCCGTCGACGGCGAGGCCGCGACGCTCTTCATCCTGCTGGTCGCGCCCGAGAGCGGCGGCGCCCTGCACGTCAAGGTGCTCGCGAACATCTCGCGCCTCCTCAAGGAGGAGTCGGTGCGCCGCTCGCTGCGCGAGGCCGGCAGCCCCGACGCCTTCCTGGCCGCGCTCAAGGCGGCCGAGGCCGTGCACATCCCGCAGTAGCCGCGGGGGCCCGTCCACCGCGCCGCGCGTCCCGCGTGGCCGTTTCGCCCGGAAGGTCCCATGCACCTGCTCGCCGCCTGGAAGGCGCTCGGCACGCTCGACCTGCTCCGGTTGCTCGGCATCCCGGCCGCCGTGCTGTGCGCCGCGCTGTTGCCCGGACGCAACGCCGCGCGCGTCGCGGCGCTGGCGGTGGCGGTCGCG
>JBGAOB010000351.1:0-4307 GCA_044222045.1 Candidatus Eiseniibacteriota bacterium | reverse complement strand
GATGCGGCGCCTGCACCTCGCGCGCCACGCGAACCAGGCGCTGGAAAACGATGGCGGGCAGAGGATCGCGGCGTCCGCGGGGTCGCGCATCAGGGCCCCCAGGGCGCCCTCGGGAGCCGGCCACGGGAAGGCGTCGTCCCATGCCCCGTCCCCCGCCAGCAGGGCGAGCAGGCCCGCCGGGCCGCACGCGGTGATCCGGGCAGCAGGGTGAGCGCGGCGCACCGCCAGGGTCAGCGGGCGGGCCATGAGCGCATCCCCGAGCCAGTTCGGCAACCGGACGAGGATGCGCTCCGCGGTCACGCCACGGGCCTCAGTACGAGCGCGCGAACAACGCCACGCGGTGCCCCGGGCGCTCCAGCGCACCGAAGCGCGACAGGTCCATCGGCGTGCAGCGCAGCGTGGCGCCCGTCTTCTCCTTGACCTCGGCCTCGAACCCCGCCGACCCGTCCCACGGCACCGCCACGAAGCCACGCTTGTCGGCGCCGAAGTGCGCGAGGACGGCCGCCTTGTCCTCGGCCAGCACGGTGTTCGCATCGCGGAAGTCCTTCGCCTGCTGGAACAGCGAGGCCTGCACCTCGGCGAGCAGCGCCGGCAGCCGCTCGGCCAGCGACGCGAGCGGGATGGACTCCTTGAGCCGCTGGTCGCGGCGCACGCTCATCACGGCCGAGTTCGCCACGTCCTTCGGTCCCACCTCGAGCCGCACCGGCACGCCGCGCATCTCGTACTCGTTGTACTTCCAGCCCGGCGTGTACTGATCGCGGTCGTCCACGTGCAGGCGCACGTTGCCGCCCACGGCCTCGCGCACCTTCGCCACGAACTCCAGCACCTGCGCGCGGTCCTCGTCCTTGCGCCAGATCGGCACCACCACCGCCTGGATCGGCGCCACCTGTGGAGGCAGGCGCAGGCCCTGGTCGTCGCCGTGCGTCATCACGATCGCGCCGATCAGCCGCGTGGACACGCCCCACGACGTCTGCCACACGTGCTGGCGCTTGCCCGCTTCGTCCTGGTAGGTGATGTCGAACACCTTCGCGAAGTGCTGGCCCAGGTGGTGCGACGTGCCGGCCTGCAGGGCCTTGCCGTCCTTCATCAGCGCTTCGATCGTGTACGTGTCCTCGGCGCCGGCGAAGCGTTCGGCGTCGCTCTTCTTGCCCGCGTAGACCGGGATGGCCAGCTCGTTCTCGACGAAGTCGCGATACACCTCGAGCATGCGCAGGACTTCCTCGCGCGCTTCCGGCTCGGTCGCGTGCGCGGTGTGCCCCTCCTGCCAGAGGAACTCCGCCGTGCGCAGGAACAGCCGCGTGACCTTCTCCCACCGCATGACGTTGCACCACTGGTTCAGCAGCACCGGCAGGTCGCGGTAGCTCTCGATCCACTTCGAGTACATGTGGCCGATGATCGCTTCGCTCGTCGGCCGGATCGCGTAGCGCTCCTCGAGCTTCTCGCGCCCGCCCTCGGTGACCCACGCGCACTCCGGCGCGAAGCCCTCGACGTGGTCGGCCTCGAGCTGAAGCAGCGACTCGGGGATCAGCAGCGGGAAGTACGCGTTCTGGTGCCCGGTCGCCTTGATGCGGCGGTCGAGCAGGCCCTGCATGTTCTCCCAGAGCCCGAAGCCGTACGGTCGAATCACCATGGACCCGCGCACCGGCGAGTAGTCCGCCAGCTGCGCCTTGCGCACCACTTCGTTGTACCAGCGCGAGAAGTCGTCGGACTGGTCGGTGAGGTCCTCGACGAACTGCTTCCTGGCCTGTGTGTCGCTCACGTTCGACTCCGGAGGCTGCGGGCCGCCCATCGGGCGTGGTGGTGAAAGGGAGCGCGCAGTCTAGCCCGGACGGTTCGCCGCTCGCCACCCGCGCCGGGGGTTTCGCGGGACACCCGCGCCGGCCCGCGGGGTACGAGGCGCATGCGCCCACTCCCGCTGCTGCTCGCCGCCCTGTCGCTGACCCTCGCCGCTCCCGCCCACGCCATCGACCCGTGGGGATCCGCCGGCACCGGCGACGGCCAGTTCGCCGCCCCGACCGGCGTCACCTGCGACTCGCAGGGTCGCGTGCTCGTCATGGACACCAACAACCGCCGCGTGCAGCGCTTCACACGCGAAGGCGCGTTCCTGGACACGTGGGGCACCCCGGGCTCGGGCCCGGGGCAGTTCGCGCAGGCGGAGTTCCTCGCCGTCGGCGCGGGCGACACGGTGTACGTGGCGGACTACCTCAACTACCGCGTGCAGGTGTTCACGCCCGGAGGCGTCTACGTGCGCGAGTGGGGTGCGCAGGGCACCGGGCCGGGGCAGCTCGACCGGCCGTTCGGCATCGCGATCGCGGCCGACGGCCGCGTGTACGTGAGCGAGACGATGAACCACCGCGTGCAGGTGTTCGATCCGTTCGGCACGCCGCTCGGGACGTTCGGCGACACCGACGCCGACCCGCTCGTCACGCCGGCCGGGCTCGCGATCACGCGAAGTGGCGAGCTGCTGGTGGCGGATTACGTGGCGCAGCGCATCCGCCGCTTCGCGCTCGACGGCACGCCGCTCGGCGCCTTCGGTCAGCCGGGCACCGGCGTCGGCGACCTCGGCTACCCCGTGGCGCTCGCGATCGTCGGCGACGGACCGCTGTTCGTGACCGAGGCCGGCAACGCGCGCGTCACGCGGTTCGACGCGCCGGGCGGCGCGGCGACGATCGCGCTCACGGGACTCGCCACCCCGTTCGGCGTGGCGTTGAACGGGCTCGGCGACGTGTACGTGGTCGAGACCGGCGCGCACCGCGTGACGCCGTTCGTGGACGCGAGCACACCCTCGTCGGCCACCACCTGGGGCGCGCTCAAGCACCGCTTCCGCTGAGCCCTCAGCGGATCACGGCGAACTTGCGCTGCCTCGCCCCGTCCGCGGTGCGCAGTCGCGCGAGGTACACGCCGGGCTCCAGCGCCCCGGTGTCCCACCGCTGCACGTGGTGCCCCGCCACCGCGAAGCCGCGGCGTACGACCGCACGCCGGCGCCCGGACACGTCCCACACGTCGATGTCCGCGTCTCCGTCGCGCGGAACGGCCCAGCGCAGTTCGGCCTCGCGCGTGCCGGGCGGCAGCCGGCACTCCAGCGCCAGCGCGGTCGGCAGGTTCAGCGGCCCCGGCGGGACCGCCACGTTCTTCGCGGTGACCTCGATCTGCCGCGTGACCGAGCGGAACAGCCGGTCCTGCACCGTGACCTCGAGCACGAAGCTCGTCTCGGCCGGCACCGAGACCTCCTCGCCCGCACCGAGCGGCTGGCGCGGGGCCCCGTAGCGGCGAAGCCAGCGCGCCCAGTTGATGTTCTCGCCGCCGAGTCCCACCACCACGGCGCGCCAGCGGTTCACGGAGCCCTTCGGCACCTCGAGCGGTCCGACGATCGTCACCTGCGGAGCGAGCACGTTGACCAGCCGCTCGGTCGACACGGTGTCCCCCCAGACGTCCACCACCTCCAGCCGCAGCGTGTAGTCCGTGTCGACGGCGAGCTCGAGCGTGTCGCGCGTGCCGGCCTCGACCCAGCCTCCCGGGCAGGGCCCCGTGCGGCACTCGCGACGGACCAGCCAGCGCAGAGACGCGGAGAGCGCCACCGCGAGCGAGGGCGCGACGAACCGCGCGGACACGTTCGGCGCCGCGCTGCTCGGTCCCACGATCGAGAGCGGTGTCCGACCCCGGATGCCGCGAGCGCCCAACGCCGCGCCGATCGCGTCGCGATGGCGCGCGCCGTGATGGCGGGCGTCGGCCAGCACCAGTCCGTTCGCGTAGTCGCTCCACAGCGGCTCGGTCGGGCACCACGCGAGCGCTTCGAGCGCGAGGCTGTCCGCAGAGCGGCCGATGCGTGCACGCAGGTCCCAGAGCGCACCCGAGAGGATCATGCCGTTCGCCCACGGCGAGCGCGGCAGGTTCGGCCCGAAGCTCACCGTGTCCCAGCGCGAGAACTGGAAGTCGCTCGCCGGCATGTCCACGCGCGTCGCGCCGTTCGGAAAGCGGAAGTACACCCACTCGCCCACCGCCGGGTCCGCGGTCCACGCGGCCGCGAAGTAGTCCGACAGGCCCTCGTGCAGCGCCGCCGGGTGCCGCGTGGGCCCGCTCGCCTGCACCCCCGCCGCGTACGTGACCGCGTGCTGGATCTCGTGGCACACGAGGTCGCGCGCCTTCGCGGGGTCGCGGAAGTAGTACTCCGCCTCGGGCGCCAGCATCACGTACGAGCCCACCGTGATCGCGGTGTACGGCGGCCAGATGGGCTCGTGCACCCGCACGGTGAGCGGCGGGTCGAAGCCCGCGAACCCGAGCGGCCGCAGGAAGTGCTCCACGTACTG
>JBGAOB010000350.1:0-4337 GCA_044222045.1 Candidatus Eiseniibacteriota bacterium | reverse complement strand
CGAACAGCACGGGGAACTGCCGCGCCGCTCGGGCGGCGTGGATCCGCTTGCTCGCCCCGTCCTCCGAGTAGCCCAACTCCCGAACGCAGTACACGAACATCGACGAGCACGCCTGATCCCGGTACAGCTGCCGCGCGTCGAACTCCGCGATGTGTGCGAGGACCGCGGCCGTCGCGGTTCGTTCCACCGGAACGGCAGCGAGCAGGCCCTTCTGAACGTCGTGGTCTTCCAGGTGCGAAAGCGTGTAGCTCGGCATCGCGGAACTCGCGTCGGGGGCGAGTCGTCGCGGGGACGCGTGCTTTGTATCACGCGCATTTTCGACCGCCGCACGCGCCCGCATGTACGCGAACGCCACGCATCGCGACAACGCGCGAGGAAGAGCGCGCATCGCGCCGTCCACGCGCGCGAGCGGCGCGCACAAGTGACGCCAGGGAGCGAATCGTGAAGTAAGCGAAGCAGGCGCCCAAGGCGCGTCAACAGCAAACTCGCGAACGAACGACGGAGCGAGCACCCGACGAGGCGCATCCAACCGACTGGGTAACGCTCGCCGGGCGAAGCCCGGGCGCCCCTGCGGTCATGCACCACTCGCGGGATATCCCAGCATGCGTGGCGAGCGTGATGGCCGTGCACGGACCCGTCGAATCCGCTTCGCTACTTCTTCGCCCCGGTCTTCAGCTTCTCGCGCAGGAACGCCACCGTGCGCGGCCACGCCTTCTGCGTCGCGCGCAGGTTCGCGCCGTCGCGCCCCGTCTGCTGGCGCAGGAAGCCGTGGCCCGCGCCTTCGAGCACCACGGCCTCGTAGCTCTTCTTCGCGGCCTTCGCCACGCGCTCGGCCGGCGGGATCGTGGCGTTCACGCGCGCGTCGTCGCCGCCGTAGAAGCCCAGCACCGGCGCGTGCAGCTGCGTCACCGCCGCGCTGTCGGGCGACGTGCCGTAGTACACGACCGCCGCGTCCAGCGTGCCTGGCGCCGCCGCGTACGCGAAGCTGCGTCCCCCGCCCCAGCAGAAGCCCACCGTGCCCACGCGTCCGTTCGCCGCCGGTTCCTTCACGGCCCACGCGCGCACCGCGTCGAGGCGCCGCGTGCCCATCTCCGGCGTGATGCGCCGCACCATCGCCACCACGCTGTCGCGACTCGCGGCCGACTCCGTGCCGCCGCCGTTCGGGCCCAGGCCCGTCACCAGGTCGGGCACCACCGCGATGAAGCCCTCGGCCGCGAACTGGTCGGCCACGCCGCGGATCCAGTCCGAGAGCCCGAAGATCTCGTGGATCAGGATCACCACGCCCGCCTTGTCGGGCCGCTCGGGATACGACACCCACGCGCGCAGCGTGACGTCGCCCGGCACCGCGATGTCGACGTACTCGCCGTGCCGCGGCGTGTGATTGAGCGCGTCGAGCGCGGTGTCCTCACCGGGCGGCAGCTTCGGATCGCGCGTTGCGGGCGAGGCCGCGGTTGGGGCGGGCGCCTCGTGCGCGTGCCCTTCGTGCTGGGCGAGCGCGGCGGCGGGGGCGAGCGTGAGCAGCGCGGCGAACAGTGCGGAAGCAGGGCGCATGGGATTCCTCCGGGTTCGGCCTCGGGTTCGGAAGCCCAAGCTAGACAACGCGCTCGGGCAGGTCCAGCGCTCGGTTCGGCGCGCCGCGAGTCGCCCGGGCGGGGCGTTCGCCGGTGCTGCACGCGTCACGGACGCCCCATGCGTGCGCTTTCGCGCGCCGCGTTCGTTGGGAGAGCGGGCCCCGATGGCCGGGGTCCGCCATTCCGGGAGATCCCATGCGCGGTTCGCGAGTCCTGCTCCTGTGCTTCCTTCTCGGCGTCGCGGCGCTCGTTCCCCCGGCGCACGCGGGCCAGCCCGCGCACGAAGACGACGTGGTCGTCACCACCGGCACCACGCTCGCTTCGCCCTACGCGCTCGACCTGGCGTACACCGACGACGCCGCGGTGTTCGCCGCGGTGCAGGTGGACGACGCCACGAACGGGCCCGGCGTGCGCGTGTACTCGTCGACCGACCGAGGGCTCCACTGGAACCTCGTCCGCTCGTTCACCGACTCCGACAGTGACCCCGCCACGGGCTACTCCGATCCCGCGCTCTACTTCTCCAGGGGCGCGAATCCCACGCTGCACGTGGTCATGCGCCACGATGCCGTGCTGTTCGGCACGCCGATCAGCACGATCGAGCTGCAGAAGGCGTCGTACGGCGGGCTGTTCCTGGGCAGCTTCACCGGCTCCACCGTGGTCGGCGCGACGGACGTCACGTACCGCCGACCCGACGTCGCGTGCGACGACGTCACCGGCGGCACGAAGGTGTTCGTGACCTGCGAGGGCCTCGACGGCACCGGCACGGACGTCTGGGTGGCGCGCTCGCTCGACAACGGCAACACGTGGCAGGCGGGCTACAAGATCGCCGAGGTCACCAGCATCCTGGGCGGCAACGAACGGTATCCGCGGATCACGTGCGGTCGCACCGGTTTCGTGCACGTGGCGTGGACGCGCTACCCGTTCCTCGGCGCCCCGCACATCAGCTACCGACGCGCCAACGGTTCGGCCGCGAGCCTCGCGAACTGGTTCGGCACCGTGACCGCCGCGGACAGCGCGTGGGCTCCGTCGCTCGGCGCCTCCGCCGACGGGCACATCCTGATCGCCGGGGTGTCGAATCGCTTCGGCCCGGGCCAGGTGTTCGCCACGTTCAGCAGCGACGGCGCCAACGTGCAGACGCTCGCGTTTCCCAACCTGCGCGGCGCTCCCGACGTGAAGGCGCTGCCGCTGTCGCGCGGCTGGATCACCTCGCACCACGAGCCGGGCGGGCAGGTGGTGGTGGCGACGCGGCACCTCGACGTGAACGCGTCGCTCGCGTTCCAGGACACCGTGAGCAACGCGCTGTATCCGTGGGCGGCCGACGACCGCGTGGCCGTCGACATCGCGAACGAACTCGTGCAGTCACCCGCCGCGCTGTGGCTGCGCACCGGCGTCGCGGGCGCCGACACGCTCTTTTTCGACGCGACCTACCGTGCGCACGGCGGCTTCGGCGAGCGCGCGTCGCGAACGTTCTTCACGCCGCCGAAGACGCCGCCCACGCTCGCGAACCTCGACGACGATCCCGCGCTCGAGATCGTCTACGCCGACACGCTCGGCCAGGTGTGGGCGCGCAACGGCGACGGCAGCGCGCTCGCGGGCTGGCCGCGCAGCGTCGGGCCCCTGCGTCCGCGCGCTTCGATCGCGGTGGGCGACCTCGACGGCGACGGGCGGAACGAGGTCGTGGTGGGCACCGCCGGCGGCGGCGTGTGGGCCATGGACCGTGCGGGCACGGTGCTGGCCGGCTTCCCCAAGACCGTGAACCTGCTGCACCCGTGCTGGGTGTCGCTCGGCGACCTGCAGGGCGATTCGCGACTCGAGATCGTGGCGTGCGCCGGCAACCAGGTGCACCTGCTCGACGCCGGCGCCAGCGAACTGCCCGGCTTCCCTGCGTTCACCACGACCGGCTTCGACATTCCGTGCCCTGCCGCGATCGGCGACGTGGACGCCGACGGTTCGCGCGACCTCGTGGTGCTCTCCGACATGAACATCCGCTGGCTGCGCGCCGACGGCACGCTGGGCTCGATCCGCAACGTGGGCGGCTCCGCGCTCCGTTCGCCCGTGGCGCTCGCCGACGTCGACGGCAACGGCGACCTCGAGGCGCTGTTCCGGTCCGACAACGGGCTCGTGTTCCTGACCGACCACACCGCGTTCGCGAACCGCGCGGGCTGGCCCGTGGCCGGCGCCGCGTCCGCCAGCAACGCCGGCGCGATCTTCGGACGGTTCACGTCCGCCGACGTGCACGCCGTGGCGTGGGCGGACACGACGCTGCACGTGCGCACGAGCACGGGCACGCAGCCCGCCACGTTCACGCCACGACCCGGCGCGCCGCTGCCCACGTGCGGGCTCGTGGCCGGCGACCTCGACGGCAGCTACACGATCCCCGCCGTGATCGCGTTCGGCGAGGACGACCCGACCATGGACGTGTTCACGTCCGCGGGCAGTCCCGAGTGGGGCTGGCCCACCTACGTGGGCTACGGCACCGACTACGACGCCGGCATCGGCGACGTGGACGGCGACGGCTGGCCCGAGCTCGTGCAGCTGCATCGCGGCGGCATGATCGTGTGGGACATGGTGGGCGCGACGACCATGCCCACCTCGCCCGGCTCGTGGCCCATGTACGGCTACGACGCCGCGCACTCGTTCTGCTACGAGTGCGAGACCTCGCACACCACCGACGCGCCTGCGGGCGCCGCGGCGGCCCGGCTGCGGCTGGCGGCGCCGTGGCCGAACCCGTCGCGCGGTGCGGCCACGCTCGCGTTCGAACTGCCG
>JBGAOB010000349.1:0-4364 GCA_044222045.1 Candidatus Eiseniibacteriota bacterium | reverse complement strand
CGGCGCCCTGGGCCGCACGCTGGAGACCTCTCCGCGCGGCCGGCTGCTCTCGCTGTCCCGCGCCGGCGACGACGCCTGCGCGCTCGTGGAGGTGTGCTGATGTTCACGGGGATCGTGGAGGAGCGCGGCGCCGTGGCCGCGATCGAGGAGCGCTCGGACGGCCGTCGGTTCTGGCTCTCGGCGCAGCGCGTGCTCGAGGACGCCGAGATCGGCTCGAGCATCGCGGTGAACGGCGTGTGCCTGACGGCCGTGGCGCTGGAGCCCGGACGCTTCGCGGTGGAGGCGGTGCCCGAGACGCTGCGCCGCACCACGCTCGGCGCGCTCGTGACCGGCGACCCGGTCAACCTGGAGCGCCCGCTGCGCCTGGAGGACCGCCTCGGCGGGCACCTGGTGCAGGGGCACGTCGACGGCGTGGGCGTGGTGAGCGCGGTGCGCGCCGAGGGCGACGGCCGTCGCGTGGGGCTCGCCGTGCCGGAGTCGCTGCGACCCTACGTGGCCGAGAAGGGGTCGCTGTCGGTGGACGGCGTGAGCCTGACCGTGGCCTCGCTCACGAACGACGGCTGCGAGATCGCCTACATTCCGCACACGCTCGCGGTGACGAACGCCGGGGCCTACGCGCCGGGCGTTCGCGTGAACCTGGAAGTCGATTTGCTCGCGCGCTACCTGGCGCGACTGCTGGAAGAGTCCGGCCGGCTGGGGAGGAACTCGTGAAGCCCACTGCTCTGTCCACCCGCACCGCGCCGCGCCGCCGCGCGCCGGCCCGCCGCGCGGGGGCCCGGTCCGTGAACGGCGCCGAGTCTCGCCCCGCGCGCGAGCTGCTGAGCGTGGAGGAAGCCGTCCGCCGCATCCGGGCGGGGCGCATGATCGTGGTCGTGGACGACGAGGATCGCGAGAACGAGGGCGACCTCGTGTTCGCGGCCGAAAAGGCGACGCCCGCGATGGTGAACTTCGCCACCAAGTTCGGTCGCGGCATCCTGTGCGCGCCGATGGTGCCCGAGGTGGCCGACCGGCTCGAGCTCAAGCTGCAGGTGGCGCAGAACACGTCGCGGTTCGGCACGCCGTTCACCGAATCCGTGGACGTGCGCCGCGGCACCACCACCGGCGTGTCGGCGTTCGACCGCGCGCTCACGCTGCGTTCGCTCGCGAAGCCCGGCGCGAAGTCCGCCGACTTCTCGCGGCCGGGGCACATCTTCCCGCTGCGCGCCGTGCCCGGCGGCGTGCTGCGCCGCGCCGGCCACTCCGAGGCCGTGCCCGACCTGTGCCGGCTCGCGGGCCTGCAGCCGGTGGGCGCGCTGTGCGAGATCCTGGCCGAGGACGGCCGCATGATGCGGCTGCGCGAGCTGCAGAAGTTCTCCGCCGAGCACGACCTGGGCATCCTCACGATCCGCTCGCTGATCGAGTGGCGCAGCCAGCGCGAGCGCCTCGTGCGCCGCGTGCTGCAGGTGCCGCTGCCCACGGCCGAGGGCGTGTTCCAGCTGCACCTGTACCAGAGCCTGCTCGAGGGCGATCACCACATCGCCCTCGTGCGCGGCCGCGTGGGCGGCGGCAAGTCCACGCTCGTCCGCGTGCACTCGCAGTGCCTGACGGGCGACGTGTTCGGCTCCGCGCGCTGCGACTGCGGGCCGCAGCTGCACGCGGCCATGCGCGCGATCGCGAAGCGCGGCGCGGGCGTGCTGCTGTACCTGCGCCAGGAGGGCCGCGGCATCGGGCTCGCGAACAAGCTGCGCGCCTACCAGCTGCAGGACCGCGGCTACGACACGGTGACCGCGAACCTGAAGCTCGGCTTCCCGGCCGACCTGCGCGACTACGGGATCGGGGCGCAGATCCTGGCCGACCTGGGCGTGCGCACGATCGACCTGCTCACGAACAACCCGCGCAAGATCGTGGGCCTCGAGGCCCACGGCCTGGAGATCGCACGCCGCGTGCCGCTGCAGATCAAGGCGACGCGCTTCAATCGCCGCTACCTGGGCACGAAGCGGGACAAGCTCGGGCACCTGCTCGATCTCAAGCTGGGGGAGACGTGAACGCCACCACCGTAGCGAAGCCGGACCCGCGCACGCTGCGCTTCTGCGTGATCGCGGCGCGCTGGAACACCGACCACGTGGACCGGTTGGTCGACGCGGCGCGCGTGTCGCTGGCGGGGCTCGGCGTGCCGGCCGAGAACGTGGACGTGCGGCGCGTGCCGGGCAGTTTCGAGCTGCCGGTGGCCGCGCTGTGGGCCGCGCGTTCGGGAGCGTTCGACGCCGTGCTCGCGTTCGGCGTGGTGATCCGAGGCGGCACCGAGCACTTCCGGCTCGTGGCCGACGCGTCGTCGCAGGGCCTGCTGCGCGTGTCGCTCGACACCGGTGTGCCGGTGCTGAACGGCGTGCTCGCGTGCGAGAACGCCGACCAGGCCACCGCGCGCACCGGCGGCGAGATGGGCAACCGCGGTTCCGAGGTGGCGCTCGCGGCGTTCGAGATGGCCTCGCAGCACCGGGTGCACGCATCGTGAGCGGCCCCGTGGCGGGCGCGCGCCGGATCGCGCGGGAGTCGGCGTTCAAGGCGGCGTACCAGGCCGACGTGGCCGGCGACGGATACGAGGCCGCGATGCGCATGCGGCAGGAGGAAGAGCCGCTCTCGGGCGACGGCCTGGAGCTGGTGACCGACGTGGTGAAGCTGCTCGAGACGCGCCTGCCCGACGTGGACGCCGAGATCCAGGCGGCCGCCGAGCGCTGGCCGCTCGCGCGCATGGCCGCCACCGACCGCGCCGTGCTGCGCGTGGCGGTGGCCGAACTGCTCGCGCGCCCGGGTTCGCCGGCGCGCGTGGTGCTGGACGAGGCCATCGAGATCGCGCGCCGCTACGGCAGCGACGAGTCGGGCGGCTTCGTGAACGGCGTGCTGGACCGCATCGCGCGGCACCTGCGGCCGGCGGAGTTCTGATGCGACACGCGATCCTTTCCGACGTGCACGGCAACCTCGAGGCGCTCGACACGGTGCTCGCGCACGTCGAAGCGGCCGGCGTCGACACCATGGTGTGCCTGGGCGACTTCGTGGGCTACGGCGCGGCGCCGAACGAGTGCATCGACCGCCTGCGGCTTCGCATCGAGGCCGCGGTCGCGGGCAACCACGACCTCGCGGCATCGGGGCGCATCCGGCTCAGTTACTTCAACGACGACGCCAAACGCGCCGCGCACTGGACCACGCGCACGCTCACGGCGGAGAACACCGAGTACCTTCGCAGCCTGCCGTTCAGCGTGCCCTGGCGCGGCGCACGGCTCGTGCACGCGTCGCCGTCGTCGCCCGAGAAGTGGCACTACGTGTTCTCGCCGAACGACGCCGCGATCGAGATGGAGGAGTGCGAGGAGCGCCTGTGCTTCATCGGCCACTCGCACTACCCGGGCACGTTCGAGCTCGAGGGCCTGCGCGTGGCGTACGGGCGCGAGCCGCTCGTGCGCATGAAGCCGGGCTGCCGCTACCTGGTGAACGTGGGCAGCGTGGGGCAGCCGCGCGACGGCGATCCGCGCGCCGCGTACCTGGTGTGGGACGACGAGGCGGGCACGATCGAGCACGTGCGCGTGGACTACGACATCGAGGCGGCGCGCCAGCGCATCCTCGGCGCGGGCCTGCCGGCGTTCCTCGCCGACCGCCTGCAGTGGGGGGAGTGACGATGGCGCGCGTGTCCACGCTGGATCACTGGGAGTCGTACTGGAAGGGGCATCGCCAGGACATCGACGACACGTACTCGACCGGCGGCCGGCTGGTGCGCGAAGTGCTCGCGGACGGACCGGTGCAGGGTCGCGTCGTGATGGAGATCGGCGCCGGATCGGGCCGCGACCTCATCGAGCTCGCGCGCCTGGGGGCGAAGGGCGTGGTGCTCGACTACTCGCCCGCGTCGCTGGCGATCGTGCGCGACAAGGCGCGCGAACAAGGCGTGCCGGTGATGCTGGTGCGCGCCGACGCCACGAACATGCCGTTCCGCGACGGCACGATCGACGTGTCGTTCCACCAGGGCCTGCTCGAGCACTTCCGCGATCCGATGCCGCTGCTGCGCGAGAACGCGCGCGTCACGCGCTCCGGCGGGCGCGTGGTGGTGGACGTGCCGCAGACGTTCCACCTGTACACGCTCATGAAGCAGACGCTGATCGCGCTGAACCAGTGGTTCGCGGGCTGGGAGACCCAGTTCACGCCCGCCGAACTCGAGCGGCGCTGCCGCGAGTCCGGGCTCGAGGTCGTGCGCACGTACGGCGACTGGATGGTGCCGGGCCTCGCGTACCGCGTGCTGCGCGAATCGCTCAAGCGCGGCCTGGGCGTGCGGCTGCCGCTGCACCCGAAGGGCCCCGCGTTCTGGTCGAACGGCTGGGACGCTTTCCGCGAGTCGCTGCGAG
>JBGAOB010000348.1:0-4282 GCA_044222045.1 Candidatus Eiseniibacteriota bacterium | reverse complement strand
TCCGCCGTACGCGCGTGCAGCAGGTAGCGCTCCGCGCCACGCTCCACCACCACGTCGTCAGCCAGGTCCAGCGGCAGCGGCGCGTCGAACGGCGCGCCGAAACCCACGTCGATCAGCCACTCGCGTCCTTCCAGCCGCACCACGCTCACCAGGTGCACGTCGGGCTCGTCCATGTCGGCGCCGCACAACCGGACGTCGTAGCCCAGGTGCGCGAGAAGCGCGGCGAAGTGGCTGGCGTTCGCGTAGCACGTTCCACCCAGCCGCTGGTGCTCGATGCCGTCGAGCCAGCGCTCGTGAGGCGGCAGGCGCATGGCCGGGTCGCGCCGGTGCAGCAGCTTGGACACGTTCTCGAACGGCACGCGCGTGAGCTGCGCGGCGACCAGCCCGGCGAGCGCATCGAACGCGGGCGGCCCCGCGGTCACGCCGAGCAGGCGCAGGTGACGATCGAAGCGGGCGCTCGCGCTCAGTCGTACATCCGGATCTCGCGCCAGCGCTCGGCGAGCGGCTTGTTCAGTCCGCGGCACACCCAGATGGGCGCGCCGTTCTCGTACGGCATGCAGTGCTGGCAGTCGGTGGAATCCACCTTCACTGCGCTGCGGAAGTCCTCGTGGCGGCTGGTGCGGCCGCCGCCCACGATCACCACCACGTCGCCCGTGGCCCCGCGCGGGCCCCACAGCCAGTAGTTGTTGTGTCCGCTGATCGCCGGCGGCAGCCCGTAGCGCGGCCCGAAGAAGTCGAGCGCGCCGGCCTCGCCGTAGTTGTGGGCGAAGATCGCGGCCCTGGCCCGTTCGTCGGCCGGCAGTGCGTGGTACGCGTGCGCCACGCGCTTGACCAGTTCCTCCCAACCGAACATGTCGGCCCACGCTTGCGGCAGGTCGCTCACGGCCGTGTGCTCCTCGGAGCGGGGTTGCACGCCGAGCGCGCGCATGTACGCGATGGAGCGCTCCACCGGCAGCAGCGGCAGCCCCAGCGGCACGATGGGCAGGCCGAGCAGCGCGAGCACCGAGAAAGCGAGTGGCCGCAGCCACGCGCGTCGCGCCGCGACGTGCTCCACGGCCACGGCCCCGGCGGCCAGCAGCGGCGCGTATGCGACCGACAGGTAGTTGGCTCGGCTCGTGCCCGTCAGTGTCAGGAACGCGGCCACGAGCACGAACACCAGCCCCAGCACGCGCGTGCGCGCACCGCGCAGCAGCGCCACGAGCCCCGGCAGCCACAAGAGCACCGTGACCGGGCTCATCACCATCCACTGTTGCTTCCAGAAGTCGGCGAAGCCCGTGCGCACCATCTTGTATTCGGTGGCATTGCGCATGAACTCGAGCGTGGGCCAGTCGTGCCGCGCCTGCCACAGCAGGTTCGGCGCGAACAGCAGTGCCGCGATGCCGGCCGCCGCCCACGGCCACGGCGTGCGCAGCACGTGCCGGTGCGGCGTGGCCACCACCGCGAGCGCCGCCGCGCCCGCGAACCACGCCATGCTCCACTTGTTGAGCAGCCCCAGTCCCAGCACCACGCCGAGCACGATCCACGTGCGCGGCCGGCCACCGTCGAGTGCGCGCAGCAGCAGCCACGCGGCCACCGTCCAGAACAGCGTGTCGAGCGCGTTCATGCTGAAGAAGTGATCCACCGCCAGCCACACCGGCGGCAGCACCGCCGCGAAGCACGCGAGCGCCTGCGCGAACCGGCCGCCGCCCAGCTCGCGCACGAGCAGCCCGGTGAACACCACGGTGCCCGCGCCCGCCAGCGCCGGCAGCGCACGCACGGCCCACAGCGAGTCGCCGAGCGTGCCGCGCACCAGCGCGAGCAGCGCGATCGAGAGCGGCGGGTGGTCGACGTAGCCCCACGCCAGGTGCCGGCTGCACGCGAGGTAGTAGAGCTCGTCACGGAACCAGCCGTAGTGCGTGATCGCCAGCGCGTGCAGCGCCAGCTTGAGCGCCGCGAACGCGAGGGGGATCGCGAGGGCATCGGTGCGCGAGCCGGTGGCGGCAGCGGAATCGGCGGGGTGGGGCATGGCGGGCTCAGGCGGCGGGAACGAACTGCGGCGCGCATAGCCCGGTTCGGGAGGTCGCCATGCTGCGAGTGCCCGGCCACGCGAAGAGCGGCAGCAGGTGCAGAAGCTCGTGCGCGGGAGTAGGCCGCCGGCGGCAGCGGGACGGCGGGCGATGCACTACTATCCGCCGCCATGAATTCGCCCGCGCCTCGAACGCCTCGCCATCGTCGGGCACCGCCGGCATCGACCATGGCAAGACCGCACCGTGCGGCGGCTGACCGGCGTGGACACCGACCGCCTGCCTGGAGGAGAAGAAGCGCGGCATCAGCATCGACCTCGGCTTCGCCGCTGGTGGACGCCCGCTGGTGTGCGCGTGGGGCTGGTGGACGTGCCCGAACGAGCAGGTCGTGAAGAACATGCGCCGGCGTGGGCGGCGTGGACGTGGTGTTGCTGGTGATCGCCGCCGACGAGGGCGTGATGCCGCAGACGCGCGAGCACCTGGCCATCGTGCGGCTGCTGGGCGTGAAGCGCGGCGTGATCGTGCTGACCAAGCGCGACCTGCATGGACGACGAACAGGTCGGCATGATCGCGGCGACGTGCGAGCCCTGGAAGGCACCGCGCTGGCCGAAGCGCCCATCATGAGTTCAGCGCCGGTGATCCAGCAACTACACCGGCTACCGCCGCACGCCATCGACCGCGCGCTGGACGGGCTGCCCGCGCGATCGCCGGACGAGCCCGCGCGGCTGCCCGTGGACCGCGTGTTCACCATGGAAGGCTTCGGCACCGTGGTGACCGGCACCCTGTGGCGCGGCCGCATCCGCACCGGCGACGCGCTGCAGCTGCTGCCCGACGCGCGCGACGTGCGCGTGCGCCGCGTGCAGGTGCACGGCGCCACCGTGGACGAATCGCACGCCGGCCAGCGCACCGCCGTCGCGCTGCACGGCGTGAGCCGCGAGCAGGTGGAGCGCGGCGAGTGGCTGCTCGCGCCCGGCCTGCTGCACGAGAGCCGCATTCTCGACGTGCGCTTCGAGCTGCTGGACGACGACCCGCGCGAATGGAAGGTCGATCAGCGCGTGCGCTTTCACCTGGGCGCCAGCGAGATCATCGGGCGGCTCGTGCTGTTTGCCGACGCACCGCTGCGTCGCGGCGAGAGCGCGCTGGGCCAGCTGCGGCTGGAGCGCGCCACCGTGGCCGCGCGTGGCGACCGGTTCGTGATTCGCACGTACTCGCCCAGCCGCACCGTGGGGGGCGGCACCGTGATCGAGCCCGTGGCGAAGCGCCGTCGCCGCGCCGAAGCCGGGCTCGAGCAGATGGAAGTGCACGAGAGCGGCTCGCTGGAAGCGCGACTGCTCGAGAAGCTCGGCGGGCTCGCGAAGCTCGCGAGCACCGAGGTGCTGGCGCAGGCCGTGGGCGAGCCCGTAATCGCCGTGGCCGACGCGCTGGCGCGGCTGGCCGCCGAGGGCAGCGTGGCCGTGCCCGCCGCCGGCAAGTGGATGAGCGACGACGCGTGGACCAGCGCCCGCGAGCGCATCACGCAGGACGTGCGCGCGCACGCCGAGCAGCACCCCGCGCGCTGGGGCGTGATGAAGGGCGAGCTGAAGAGCGCGCTCAAGGCCGGCATGGACGGCGCCGTGTTCGACGCCGCGTTCGCGTCGCTGACCGGCGAGGGTGTGATCGAGCAGCGCGGCGAGCGCGTGCGATGCGCCGACATGCCGTGGGAGCCGCCCGCCGACGTGATGAAGAAGCTGCAGTCGGTGGAGAAGGAGCTGGAGGACGCAGGCTACCTGGTGCCCGAGGTGGGCGCGTGGCAGGCGCGGCTCGGCGCCGGCGCCGCCGAAGTGGCGGGGCTCGGCTACTTCCTGGGGCGGCTGGTGCGCGTGAACCAGGAGCTGACGTACACCGCCGCGCAGATGGCGAAGCTGGAGACGTTGCTGCGCGAGTGGTTCGCCGCGCACGACACGCTGACCGTGGGCGACCTGCGTGGATTCACCGGAGCGTCGCGGAAGTACGCCGTGCCGCTGCTGGAGCACGCCGACCGCGTGGGCTGGACCGTGCGCGTGGGGGACGAGCGGAAGCGGGGGCGGGTGTAGGGAGGCGGGGCGCGCCGTGGGGCCGTCGGATGTTCAGGCGGAGTCACGCGAACTGGTTCCGGAACCAGTGGATGGGGATAACTTGGCTGTGGGGAGTGCTGAGGGACGCGGGTCGTCGGACCGGGAGGCGCGAGCGATGGGGTACGACGCGCACATCACGCGACGCCAGCAGTGGACGGATGCCGGGAACGACATCGGCGCGGAGGA
>JBGAOB010000009.1:0-36993 GCA_044222045.1 Candidatus Eiseniibacteriota bacterium | reverse complement strand
GACGCGCGCGGCGGCGAGCCCGGTGGCGAGGTCGCGCTCGGCCGCCTTCGCGCGCTCGCGCGCCGCTTCGGCCTTCGCGCGCGCGGTGCGCCACTCGGCGATGCGCATGCCGCCGTCGAACAGCGGCAGCTCGGCCATCACCGCCACCATCCAGCGCGGCTGCCAGGAGTCGCCGTCCCACGGCTTGTACTGCGTGGCGGCGAAGCGGCCGTTCAGCGACGGCAGCAGCCGCAGCGCGGCGGTGCGCGCCTCGGTGCCGGCGGCCGCGGCCATCTCGCGTGCCGCGGTCAGCTCGCCGCGATGCGTGGTGGCGTCGCCCGGCGCGGGCGGCGGATCGCCGGCGGGTGCGAGGTCCTCGGGCGCCACGGTCTCGCCCACGAGTCGCGACAGGTGATCCACCGCCACGGCGAGCTGCCGCTTCGCGCCGATCGCGCGCACGCGCGCGTCGGCCGCACGCGCCACCACGCGCAGCGTGTCGAGCTCGGCCACCTGGCCCATGTGGAAGCGCGCCACGGCCGACTCGCGCATCGCGCGCGCGGCGGCCAGTCCGAGTTCGGCGGCGCGCAGGTTCTCGCGCGCCTGCAGCGCGCCGGCGTACGACTCGAGCGCGGCCAGCAGCTGCCCGGCCACGTGTGCCTGCTCCATCGCGGTCGCGGCGCGCGAGTAGCGCGCCACCTGCGCGGGCGCCGACAGTTCGCGCGCGCCGTTGAACAGCGGCTGGTCCACGGTCACGCCCCACTGCAGCGCACTCGCCGCGTCGGGCTGGTTGAGCTGGTCCACCGCGAAGTCGGCGGGCGTGAAGCGGCCCTGCCACAGCTTCTGCGAGAACAGCACGGCCGGGTCGTCGGTGCGCGTGAAGCCGGACGACAGCGAGACGTGCGGCAGCAGCATGCCCCACATCTGCGAGGCCTGCGCGCGCGAGGCGGCGGCGTCGGCGTGCACGGCGCGCACGGCCGGGTCGGTGCGGCGCACGGCGTCGAGCACGCGTTCGGGAGTCCACGAGGCGCCGGCCGCCGCGGGAGCGGCGAGCACGGTGACGGTCGCGAGCGCCGCGAAGGCGGCGCCGATCGATACAGGAGGAGTTCGGGTCATGGCGTGGGTGGGAGGCCGGTCACGGGGTGGAGGATTCGCGGTGGACGGAACGGCCGAGCGGCAGAGTGCTCCCTTTGCCGGCACTTGCGGCGAGGCCGCACCGCCGTGGGGAGAACCGCGAGCGCGTGCCGGAGGAAACGCCGCGGCGGGCGCCGCACGTGCTCCCGAGGCCTCCGCCTGCAGGCCGTTGTCCCGCAGCGGGGTGCGAGGGCTTGCTCAGGTGATGGGCGAGATCTTCTCGGACCCTGGAGCGTGCGTGGGCCCCGAGGGCCTCCGCGCCAGGCTGGCGCGCACCGCGGCGAGGAGGGCCGACTTCGTGAACGGCTTCTGCAGGTGCTGAGCCGAGCCCCCCTCGGGTTGATCGGCCTCGCTCGCGTAGCCCGACATGAACAGCACCGGAAGCCCGGGCCAGCGCTCGCCCAGGCGCGCCGCGAGCTCGGTGCCGCTCAGCCGCGGCATCACCACGTCGGTCACGAGCAGTTCCACGGGATGGTCCGCGCGGTCCGCCCGGTCGAGCGCGCGCTGGCCATCCTCGGCTTCGATCACCTCGTGGCCTTCTTCGCGCAGCGCGCGGCACACGAGTTCGCGCACGTTCGCCTCGTCCTCCGCCACGAGGATCGTGCAGCGGCTCACCGGCTCGTGTGCCGGCGTCGCCGGTTCTCGCACCGGCTCGGGGCCGTGCGCGAGCCGGGGCAGCAGCACGCGCACGGTCGTGCCGCACCCGGGCTCGCTCTCGAGTCTCACGCGCCCGCCGCTCTGGCGCACGATCCCGTACACCGTCGACAATCCGAGGCCCGTGCCCCTGCCGGGTTCCTTCGTGGTGTAGAACGGATCGAACGCACGATTCAGCGTCTCGGCGTTCATGCCGAGCCCGTTGTCGTGCACGACCAGGCTCACGTACGGTCCTTCGGGCAGCGCGTCGGGCTCCGGCACGACGGCAGCAGCCACGTCGAGCGCCGAAACGCCCAGCGTGAGCGTGCCGCCCGCGGGCATGGCGTCGCGCGCGTTGAGCGCCAGGTTCAACAGCACGCGCTCGATCTGGCCGCGGTCCACGCGCACCCACGCGGGCGTGGCGGGGCGCCGGACCTGGAGATCCACGGTCTCGCCGATCAGCCGGCGCAGGATGCCGCTCATGTGCACCACGATGTCGCCGAGATCGGCCACCTGCGGATCCAGCCGCTGCCCGCGGCTGTACGCGAGCAGCTGCCGCGTCAGGCTGGCGGCGCGCTCGGTGGCGCCCAGGATCTCGTCGGCGTCGCGCCGGTGCGCGGATCCGGCCGGCAGGTCGTCGCGCAGCATGGCCGCGTACCCGCCGATGGCGGTGAGCAGGTTGTTGAAGTCGTGCGCCACGCCGCCGGCGAGCTGGCCGAGCGCTTCCATCTTCTGCACCTGGTGGAGTCGATCCTCGAGGCGCTTGCGCGCGGTGATGTCGGTCACCGAGCCGTCGAAGAACTCCACCGCGCCGTCCTCGCCCGGCACGGTCGTGCAGCGGACCAGGGCCGGAACCGTGTCGCCGTCCTTCCGGCGCACGAGCAGTTCCTCGTCGATCACCGCGCCGTACGATTCGAGTCGTCCGCGCACTTCGGCCAGCTGCGCCGGGTCGGCCACGAGGGAATCGGTCGGCAGTCCCACGATCTCCTCGGGGTTCGCATACCCCAGCATCTGCGCGAGCGCGTTGTTGGCGAACACGACCCGGCGGTTCGAGTCGGAGCGGAACAGTCCCTCGTTCAGGTTGCGGTTGATCGTGGCGATCAGGTCGAGCCGGCTCGCGCGTTCGCGTTCGGCGGCCCGCAGCGCCGACTCGCGCTCGGTGCGCGCGGCGCCCATCAGCAGCGGGGTCACGGTGACGATGGCCACGACGGCCTGCAGCGCCAGCTCGTGCGTGGCCGACGGGCCGAGGGGGCCCATCGGCGACACGAACGGCCCGATCCCGTTGACGGTGCCGAGCGTGAGCAGGAGCACCACGCCGGCCGATGCCGTGGCCGCTCCGCGCACGCCGAAGCGCATGGCCGCGTACAGCGCAAGCGGCAGCCCCAGGTACGAGAGCACCATGCCGCTCTGGTCGCGGCTTCCCGGCGTGGACACGATGAACGCGATCAGCAGCAGCACGGCCGCGCCGAGCCCCGCGATCTCGAGCACCGATCGCGGCCGCATGCGGGGGCGGGGCAGCGCGACCCACGACAGCGCGAGCGGGGCCACCACCAGGATGCCGAGCGCGTTCATGCGCCACCAGCCCGCCCAGCCCTCGAAGAACGTGAGGTGGTCGGGCTGCACCAGGTAGGCGGTCCGGCCGATCGTGGCGCTCACGAACGGCGCCACGACGGCGGCGGCCACCATCGCGATCACGTCCTGGAGACGTCGGAAGTCGGGGCGGAAGTCGAATCGCTTCAGCAGCGCCACCGCGGTGACCGCTTCGAGCGTGTTCCCGAGCATGCCGACGAGGTACGACGGGAACGCGTAGCCGGCCGACAACCGGTGCAGCAGCGTGCCCAGCGCCACGACGGGCCACATGCGCAGGCCCATCAGCCACAGGCCGGTCACGGCCACGCCCGTGGGCAGCCACACGATGGCCTGCTGGAACACGGCGTGCCCGTGCAACAGGCGTGCGGTGAGCAGGTAGGTCGCCAGGAACAGGGCGGCCCGAAGCAGAGAGGAGCCCCGACGCTTCGGCATGTCGCCTCTATATAGCACCGCGGCGACGCGTGGCCTATGGCGGAAGCGCGCCGACATGCCCCGTTGCCGCTGTCGTGCCCCGCCGCTAGGCTGCCGGCTCGCCCGCGCGTGCATCGGTGCGGGCAGGGTGGCCGCGACGTTCGCCGTCCGGGACAACAGGAGGAGTTCATGCACGATTCCCCGCCCGACGCGCTCGATCGGCGTCGATTCCTGCGCGTGGTGGCACTCGCCGGGCTCGGCGTGACGGCCGCCGGCGGCCACGGGCTCGCCCAGTCGGGCGCGACGCCCGCCGCTCCGGCCACGCCGCCCGCCGCCGCGCCGGCGCCGAAAGGGCCCGAGCCGATCTCCGAGGACGCGCGCGCGCTTGCCGGCGTGCTGCGCCGCCGGTACCCGGCGCACCCGCTGGACGACGCCCAGTGGGAAAGCGTGATGCGCGACGTGGACGGCGACCTGTCCCTGGGCAAGGCGCTCCGCGGCGCGAAGCTCGGGAACGCCGACGAACCCGACGTGACCTTCGAGGCGTGAGGCCCGCCATGGACGAGCATCTGCTGTTCACTCCCGTCCGCGAGCTGGGCGCGAAGCTGCGCTCGCGCGCGCTGTCGCCCGTGGCGCTGGCCGAGCTGAGCCTGTCTCGGCTCGACACGGTGGGGCGCCGTCTCAACGCCGTGGTCACGCTGATGCGCGACTCCGCGCTGGAGCAGGCACGGACGGCCGAAGCCGAGATCAAGGCCGGGCGCTGGCGCGGGCCGTTGCACGGCGTGCCGTACGGCGTGAAGGACCTGCTCGCCACGAACGGCGTGCCCACCACGTGGGGCGCCGAGCCGTACCGCGACCAGGTGTTCCACTACAACGCCACTGTGATCGACAAGCTGAACGCCGCGGGCGCCGTGCTGGTGGCGAAGCTCGCGATGGTCGAGCTGGCCGGCGGCATGGGCTACAACCACGCCGACGCGTCGTTCACCGGACCGGGCCTCACGCCGTGGAACACGAAGTTCTGGAGCGGCGGCAGCAGCAGCGGCCCCGGCGCTGCGGTCGCCTCGGGTTGCGTGCCGTTCGCGATCGGCTCGGAGACCAGCGGCAGCATCCTCACGCCGTCGGCGTTCTGCGGCGTCACCGGGCTGCGGCCCACGTACGGTCTCGTGTCTCGGCACGGCGCGATGGCGCTGTCGTGGACGCTCGACAAGCTCGGCCCGATGGCGCGCACCGCGGACGACGGCGCGATCGTGCTCGCCGCCATGGCCGGCGCCGACCCGCTCGACCCTTCGTGCACGGGCCGGCGTTTCGAGTGGGGCGCGCCGCGCCCCGCGCTGTCGGGCCGCCCGCTGCGCATCGGTGTGCCGCGCGGCTGCGTGGAGAAGACGCAGCCGGCGGTGCGCGAGAACTTCGAGAGGACGCTGTCCACGTTCGGTCCCGCGGCCGTGATCACGCGCGACGTCGAGTGGCCGGACCTGCCGTGGGGGCCGGCGGTGAGCGCGATCGTCAGCGCCGAGGGAGCCGCGGCGTTCCTCGACCTGATCGAGTCGGGCAAGGTGTCGCAACTGCGCTGCCCGGCCGACCGCACCGGTGGCTACTCCGCGCTGGCGCTGCCGGCGGTGGACTACATCCAGGCGATGCGCGTGCGGCGGCGGATGCGCGAGGCGATGGCCGAGATGTTCGAGCGGTTCGACGTGATCGCCACGCCCACGCGAGCGAGCGTGGCCTACCCGGCGGACACCGAGTTCCAGAAGGTCTACGCCGGCGTGAGCGGCGGTCCGCCCGTGATCGCGGCCGGCAACCTCACCGGGTTGCCGGCGATCGCGCTGCCGAACGGCTTCGGCGAGAACGGTCTGCCCACGTCGGTGGCGTTCCTCGGGCGTCCGTTCTCGGAGGGCTTCCTCGCCGGCGTCGGTTACACGATGCAGCAATCCACCGACTGGCACACGAAGCAGCCCGCCGGCGTCTGAGGCGGCGGGTCCGTTCACAACGGGAGGCCGGCATGGCGTTCCAGTCGCGCGGGGTGCGCGCGCTCGTGAAGTTGCAGATGGAGGAGATGCACCTGTTGTTCGCGGTGTGGAAGCGGGCGAAGCGCGCGGGCGTCCGCCTGCCCGCCACGAAGGACCCGGCGTACAGGAGCCTGGACGCGCTGATCGCCCATCCGCTGCGCTCGTGCCGCGGCTACCTGACGTGGCTGTGCGAGGTGCTCGGCCGGCCCGAGCCGGCGGTGCCCGAGGCGCCGAAGCCCGAGGACGTGGCGGCGCGCGGCGCGGCGTACCTCGGCGTGCTCGGCCGCGCGTGGGAGAGGCACATGGCCTGGATGCCCAACCGCGTGCTCGACTCGACGAAGGTGCACACGTCGCGCTGGGGCGCACCGATGACCGTGGAGGCCATGTTCGAGCACGCGGTGGTGCACCCGATGCGGCACCGGTTCCAGCTGGAAGAGCTGATCGCACGGGCGAAGCCGCGCAAGCCCGCAGCGAAACCCGCGGCCCGGCGGGCCGCCGCGAAACCGGCGCGTCGCACGAAGCGCCCATCGTGATCACCCGACGTTCGCGACGCGATCCCGCTTCCCAACCCCGCAACCCGAAGGAGTCCCCATGCGTTTCCCGAAGATCGCGCTGCTGGCCGCCGTGGCCGCGGTGCTCGCCGTGGGCTGCACCGGAGATCTCGCGAAGCAGATCGCCGGCAACGCGCAGCTTCGCGACCAGGTGATGTCGGCGATCGCCGGCAACAAGGACGTCGCCATGCAGGCCGTGGACAAGCTCATGGCCGACGAGAGCCTGCGCACGCAGGTGCTGGACCGGATCCTGGCGAACAAGGAAGTGGCGACCGGCCTGGTGCAGAAGCTGGCCGCGAACCAGGACCTGGTGGACCAGGTGGTGGGCGCGGCGGTGAAGGACCCGGCGATGAAGGACCACCTCGTCACGCTGCTCAAGGGCATGAGCATGGCCGAGGCGAGCGCAGCGCCGGCGACGCCGCCGGCGGGGCAGTAGCGGCAGGCTGCCGAGCGCCGCGGGCAACGAACGCGGCCCGGGCGAGCGATCGCCCGGGCCGCGTCGTTTCGCGGAGATGGGTGCGCCGCTACGCCACCTGCTTCAGCGCGTCGCGCAGTTCACGGCTGCCCACCAGGTGCTTGCTCTCGAGCACCTGGCCGACCAGTCGCTTCAGCAGCGCCCGCTCGATCGGGTAGCCCTCTTCGCGCGTGCGCGCCTCGATCTGCGCCATGAGCGCGGTCAGCACCAGCGGCAGCGTGGAGGCGTCGCCGCTCCAGTTCGTGCGCAGGTGCTCTTCGGCGGTGCGTTCGATCTCGGCGGTGAACTCGCGCAGGCGGCCCAGGTCCATCCCGGTGCCGGCGATCGCTGCGCTCACACGCTTGCGCAGGACCCACACCAGGATGGGAATGGTGACGGCGAGGTCCACGGCCACGCACAGCGTGATCAGTTGGGAGTTGGTCATGCGGCGTCCTTCGAGAATGGTCGAGGTAAGCGAAGCAGCGGCCGGGTTATCGGCCGGTCCGGCGCGTCACCTGAGGCCCCGCGCGCGAGCCGCGCGTCAGGCGCTCTTGCGCAGCTGGCGCCCCAGCTCCTCGGCGAGCGCGCGCATCGGGTCCTTCGGCGCGCCGCTGGCGGGCGCCGGCGTCCCGGGCGCCGCCGGTTCGGCGGCGGGCTTCGCGCGTGCGGCGCGTCCCGTGGAGGCGCGTTCCGGAGTCGCGGCGGGCGCGGTTGCGGGAGGAGCGGCCGTCTCGGCCGGTGCGGCAGGCGGCGCGGTCAGGCTCATCACCTCGAACGGCACGCGGCCGCCGGTCTGCGCCGGCAGCGCGCACACCAGGCTCACGGGCGTGCCGGCGAGCAGTTCGCCGAGCGCGCCCACCGTGAGGCCGTGGCGTGCGAGCCAGCGCGGCACCGCGGCCGCCGGAGTGGGCGCGACCTGCGCCACCACCACGAGCGAGGCCACGTGCAGCGCGTCGGTCGCGACGGTGTCGTGCGCGGCGTCGAACGCCGCCACCTCGGGCTGCATCGCGCGCAGCGTGGCCGACGCGGCGTCGGCCGAGCAGCGCACCAGTACGCCGCTGCCGTCGCGGTGGCGCCACGCGTCGCCCTCGGCCACCAGCAGCATCGCCTGGCCGCGGCGCTGCGCGAGCAGCGCGACCACGGCGTGGAACGTGCGATCGCACGACTCGCTCGTGGGCGCGCTCACCACGAGCAGGCCGCTCGGCTGGTCGAGCAACTCGTGCAGGCGCTCGACGGGGCCCGACAGCAGCGACGGGTTCGGATCGATGTGCGCGGGGCGGATCCACAGCGCCTCGCCGCCGGGCTCGCGCCGCGCCGTCATCAGGCTGGCGGCGTAGGCATCGCCCTGCTCGTCGCGGATCAGCCGCCACATCGCGTTGGGTCCGCCGGGCGCGCCGGGCCGCGCGTTGTCGAACAGGCGCGCCTTGATCTGGTCGTACGACGCCGCGTCCAGCGGCTCGTCGCCGAGCGTCCGCCAGCGGCCGTTCTGCATCAGCCGCGGCGGTTCGCCCACGCGATAGAGCAGCCGGTCGGCCGGGTCGCGCAACGTCGCCAGCGGCACGCCGCCCGGCGCCTGCACGGCGCCCTCGTCGGTGGCGAATCGCGCATCGCGCGCCACGGTCTGGAACGCCTCGCGCAGCGCCTCGAACTGGCTCTGCTTCTCGCGCAGGCGCGCGGTCTCGCCTTCGCCGCCCTCCGTGAGGCCGGCCTCGTCCATGCGCCGGGCGGCCTCCATCATCAGGCCTTCGGTGCTGTCCTGGATGCGGTGCACGCCACCCGGCGGCTCGGGGCGGAACTCGAAGTGGCCCTGCTTCCAGCCGAACAGTCGGAACGCCGCGAGCTCGCCGTCCTGGTGGGTCTCGTCGAGCGCGTTCACGATCTGGCCGCTCTCGAAGTACAGGAAGCCCTTGTGGCCTTCGGGAGCGGTGATCGCCAGCACGCCGGTGGCGCCGTTCAGCATGAGCAGCTGGCCGAGATCGAACAGGCCGATCAGGCCCAGCTCGCCGCTGAACGCCGCCGTCATCGGGGCCCGCCCGCGATCAGGCCGCGGCGCGCGGCGCCGCGCCCGGAGCGGCCGCCCGCTCCAGCGCCGGCAGCAGGTCCTAGCTCGAAAGGTGCGGCGCGGCGTCCTCGGGCGACACGGCGCCCTCGCGCACGAGCTGTGTCAGCGCGTCGTCCATCGTCTGCATGCCGTCCTTGCGGCCGGTCTGGATGATGGACGCGAGCTGGAACGTCTTCTTCTCGCGCACGAGCGCTGCCACGGCGGGCGTGCCGATGAGCACCTCCATCGCCAGCGCGCGGCCGCGGCCGTCCTTGCGGCGGATCAGCCGCTGCGCGAGCACGCCCTTCAGGGATTCGGACAGCATCAGGCGCGCCTGCGCCTGCCGCTCGCCCTCGAACGAGTCGAGGATGCGGTCCACGGTCTGCGTGGCACTCATCGTGTGCAGCGTCGTGAACACGAGCTGCCCGGTGGCGGCGGCGGTCATGGCCAGCGCCATCGTCTCGGTGTCGCGCATCTCGCCGACCATGATCACGTCCGGGTCCTCGCGCAGCGCGCCGTGCAGGGCCTTCGCGAACGTGGGCGTGTTGCGGCCCACCTCGCGCTGCGTGACCAGCGAACTCTTGTTGGCGTAGCGGTACTCGATCGGGTCCTCGATCGTGAGGATGTGCTTCTTCTGCGTGCGATTGATGTGCTCGAGCAGTGCCGCCAGCGTGCTGGACTTGCCCGTGCCCGGGGGGCCGGTGGCGATCACGAGACCGCGCGGCAGCTCGGTGAGCTTCATCAGGTGCGGCGGCAGGCCGAGCTGGTCCATGGTCAGGATCTGGTTCGGCAGCAGGCGGAACGCACCCGCGGGACCCTTGCTCTGCTCGTAGATGTTGCAGCGCACGCGCAGCACGCCCGGCACTTCGTACGAGAAGTCGACGTCCTTGAACTCCTCGTAGCGGGCACGGATCGCGGGCTCCATCATCTCGAACAGCAGGAGCTCGCTCATCTCCTTCGTGAGTTCCTCGTAGGGGATGGGCGTGATCTCGCCGTTGATGCGGACGATGGGGGGCGAGCCGGTCGTCATGTGCAGGTCGCTCGCGCCCTGCTCCTTGACCAGCTTCAGGATGCCGTCGATGCGCGCCATCGCGTCCTCGGGTCCAGCGTCGAGTGTCGCCGGCCCGGTGGGCGGCGGCGGAGTCCAGCCGGGTTTTCGGACGTTCCGGCCGCGGGCTGCATGCCGAAGTCGCCCCGCGGGCGGGCTCAACTGGAGGCCGGCCGGGGCCGATACCGGCCGGGTCGCCCCCCGGAGGAAAGGCTCCTGTCCCGCATGCCCCGTTACGTCGAGAAGCTCCGCGTGCCCGTGAGCGTCGTGCTGCCGGGGGAAGGCCCCGTGCAGGGCTTCGTGTCGCTGTTGCCGCAGTCGGAGCACCACGCCGGCCCGGAGACCATCCTGGACCGGCTGAACGAGCCCACGCGCGTGCTGCCGTTCCAGCGCGCGTCCGATGGCGCGGTGCTGCTGCTGAACCGCGCGTTGATCGACTGGGTGGAGGCCGGCTCCGAAGTGGACGGCGCGTTCCTGCGCCGGGCCACGTTCCTGCCCACGCGGCTGGAGCACGTGCACGTGCGGCTCACGAGCGGGGCCGAGTTCGAGGGCGTCATGCCCATCGAGATGCCCGACGAGTACAACCGCGCCTCCGACTACCTGAACGAGTCCACGGACTTCTTCATGGTGGAGTGCGAGAGCGGCGTGCGGATGGTGAACAAGGACCACGTCATGGAGACGCGCGTGTACGGCGTCTCGCCGCGACCGGTGGAGCGCGCGGCGTAGCGACCCGGCTCCGGCGGTTCGCGCCGGGCGATCCCGAAACGAAACGGGCGAGGCGCCGTTCCGGCCGCCTCGCCCGTTCGCGTTCGGGAGTGCGCTAACGCACCACGGTCACGCGCGCGCCCGCGCGGCGATCGCCCTGCTGCCAGCGCAGGAAGTACGTGCCCGCGCTCACCGGCGCGCCGGCGTGGTCGCGCGCGTCCCACGTGACATGACCGCCCTGCGGGCCGGCCGGCGCGTCGATCGCGCGCACGGTGCGGCCCTGCGAGTCGAACACCAGCAGACGGCCGTCACCCGGCGCGCCCGGCGGAATCCGCACGGCGCACGACACGCGCACGGGATTCGGGCTCACGAGCAGCTTCGACGCGTTGCCGAGCGCCTGCTGCTCGACCGACGCGGTCGCCAGAAGGCCGTGCGGGCCCGCGCCGGTCGGCGTGGTGCCGTGGCAGACGACGCACTCGCGCAGCGTGCCCGCGTGGCCCTGCAGCGCGATGTTGTTGGCGTTGTCCGCCGCCACGCGGCTCGGGAAGTCCGCGTGCGTGCTGCCGTGGCAGCCCTCGCACGCCACGCCGCCGTGGCCGGTGCTGTTGCGGAACAGCTGCCCGGCCGGCTCGGCGTACTGCGGCAGGTGGCACGTGCCGCACGCGGGCTCGTTCACCCACGGAATGCGCCCCTGCTCGATCGTGCGCGAGACGTTCGCCATGTTGCCGTGGCAGTTCTGGCACGTGAGTCCGTGCAGGTTCGACATGGCACCCCGCAGGCAGCCCGTGTTCGGGCCGGGGTGGCACTTGTAGCAGCCGTTCATGCCGGGAATCTGCTGGTCGATGAACTTGTGCTGGTCGTGGATGCGGAACGAGAAGTAGCCCGCGTCGCGGATGCCCGGCGTGCCGAGCGCGGGGCTCGCGTGGCACTTCGCGCACAGGATCGGGCGCGCGGCGGGATCGAAGCCGGCCTCGCGCGGGTGGCCGTTCAGGATCGCGTTGATGCTGCTGTGACAGCCCGAGCTCACGCAGTTGATCTCGGTGGACACCGGGATCACGGGCGTGCTGCGCGCCACTTCGGCGCCGCCGCCGTCGCGTGCGACGACGAGCGCCTGCTGGTAGGGAGCCTCCACCGTGGGGGCCGCGTCGGTGAACGGCGTCACGGGAATGCCGATCGCCGCGAACTGCCCGCCCGCGGGATCGAGCGTGCCGGTGAGTCCCTTGCCGGCGAGCCCCACGTTCGGCGCGAGCGTCACGCCGAAGATCGCCTGCGCGTACGTCCAGAAGTCGGTCTTGCCGACCGAGTAGGTGTTGCCCGGGATCGAGTACTCGACCGTGAGGCCCGTGGTGGTCACGCGTGGCAGGCGCGTGGCGTCACCGCGCTCGATGACCTGGGCGTGCAGGTTGTTGAACGGCGGGAGCACCGAGAAGTCGGCGTGGTCCTTGTTCATGCAGTGCATGCCGAGGTCGTTCCACGACAGCACGGGGGAGTACTCGAGGTTCGCCAGGGCGGCGGAGGCGGACAGCGCCACGAGGGCGGCAGCCAGGGCGGGAACGGACAGGACACGGCGGGGTGACGCGTGCGGCATGGGAGGCCTCCAGGTGGCGCACGTGGGGGTGGGCGCTCCGTGTGAGCCCGTGCGGAGAACGGAAGGTTCGTACTTCCCGGCATTTTCATTCTGGCCCGGGCCGCACCGGGGCGAAGCGGCTCCTTGGCGGGCGATGGCCCGCTCGGCGATCCTGCGTGCACCCCCGCGCCGACGATCGCCCCCGTGCGAGGACCCATGAGCCCGCCCATCACCGCCTCGATGCTCTACAACCTGGTCAGTTGCCCGCACCGGGTGGAGCGCGACCTGTTCGCCGACGCCGCCGAGAAGGACGAGGTCAGTGCGTTCGTCGAGATGCTGTGGGACCGCGGCAACGCGTGGGAGACGACGATCGTGCAGGAGCTGCCGCTCGCTCCGCTCGACCTGAAGGGCATCGATCGCGCGAAGCGGGGCGCGGCCACGCTCGCGGCCATGCGCGACGGCGCGGAGCTCATCTACGGCGGCTGGCTCGAGCACGGCGACCTCGTGGGCGAGCCCGACCTGCTGCGCGCCGAGGGCGGCGGATACGTGGCGATCGACATCAAGAGCGGTCGCGGCAAGGAGGGCGGTGGCAACGGGGAGGGCGACGACGAGCCCGGCAAGCCGAAGAAGGAGTACGCCGTCCAGCTGGCGCACTACACGCACCTGCTCGAGCGGCTCGGCTTCTCGACGCGGCGACACGCCTACGTGTGGGACGTGCACCGGCGCGAGGTGGAGTACGCGTTCGACGAGCCGCAGGGCAGGAAGACGCCCGAGACGTGGTGGGCGTACTACGAACGCCAGCTGGCCGCGGCACGCGCGATCGCTGCCCGGCAGCAGACCACGCGGCCGGCGCTCGCTTCGATCTGCAAGCTCTGCCACTGGGGCTCGGCTTGCACGAAGCAGGTGGAAGAGAGGATGGACCTGACGCTGGTGCCCGAACTGGGGCGGGCGAAGCGGGACAAGCTGGCGTCCGTCTGCCCCGACCTGGCGGCGTTCGCGGCGGCGGACCTCGACGCCGTGCAGGCCGCGCACCCGGAGGTGCTCAAGGGGCTGGGCCTCGAACAGGCGCGAAAGCTCCAGGCGCGCGCGCGACTCCAGGTGACCGGCGGCGCGCCCTACGCGACCCAGGTGCTCGACCTGCCGGTCGGCGACACGATTCTCTACTTCGACGTCGAGACCGACCCGATGCTGGACTTCTGCTACCTGCACGGCTTCTGGGTGGTGGAGCACGGGCGCGGGCGGTTCGTGGAGTTCCACACGAACGATGCCTCGCCGGCGGAGGAGCGCCGGGCGTTCGCCGAGGCGGTGGCGTTCGTGCGCGCGCACGCGGACGCACCCGTGGTGCACTACTCGCCCTACGAGCGCGTCACGTTCCGCTCGCTCGGAGCGAAGTACCCCGACGTGCTCTCGTCCGAGGAAGCCGAGGCGCTGATGCAGCCGCCGCGCGCGTTCGACCTGTACCACCAGGCGGTGCGCCCGTTCACGCAGTGGCCGACGCGCGACTATTCGATCAAGTCGCTCGCCAAGTACCTCGGCTTCCAGTGGCGCGATCGGAACCCGTCGGGTGCGGCGTCGATCGAGTGGTTCCAGCAGTGGCTCCGGTCCCGTGCCCCCGAGGACCTGCAGCGCATCCTCGACTACAACGAGGACGACTGCATCGCCATGCAGAAGGTGCTCGACGCACTGCGCACGCTGCCGGTGAAGGGCTGACGAACGCCCGGAGGGCCGCGACCGGCGCCCTCCCGGCACCTCTCTTGCGAGGAAACGCCCGTGGTAACGTGCCGCGCCCGCCCCACGGGCGGGTGGCGGCGGTCGTTCGCCGCGCCCGACAGCGACCGGGCCCGGGCCCCGACAGGGCCTCCGGACCCGTTTTCCGACGATTCTCGAGACCTCCGAAAGGTGTTCCCGCCCATGCACCCTCCGCTGGCCTTGATCCGGCAGGTCCGCCCGTTCACCCGATGGCTGGGGCTTCCGGCCCTGCTCCTCGCGCTCGCCGTGGCGCGGCCGGGCGTCCTGCACGCCGACGCGGTGATGTACCGCGTGAACTGCGGTGGCCCCGAGATCGCCGCCCTGGACGCCGGGCCGGCGTGGTCCGCCGACGTGCGCGTGACGAACCCGTCGCCTTACGTGAACGCCGCCGCCACCGGCGACCAGACGTTCACGTTCAGCCTGCCGCTGCAGAGCCCGCACCCGTCGGTGCCGGCGTACGTGCCGGCGGCCGTGTTCGACGACGAGCGCTGGGATCCCGATCCGGCGCCCGACATGCTGTGGCAGTTCCCGGTCGCGAACGGACTCTACCGCGTGAACCTGTGCCTGGCCGACGCGTGGCAGGGCACGCAGACGCCGGGCGCGCGCGTGTTCGACACGCGCATCGAGGGCGTGCTCGTGCAGGACGACTTCGACATCGTCGCCGCGTACGGCAGCTACACGCCCGGCATGGCGACGTTCGACGTGTGGGTGGCCGACGGTGCGCTGTCGATCGAGTTCGGCCACGTGGTGGACGCGCCCAGCGTGCGCGGCATCGAAGTGCGCGCGCTGAACGCCGCGGGCGTGCTCGGCGTGACGCCGGTGAACCTCGCGTTCGGCCAGCGGCTCGTGGGCACGCTGTCGCCGCCGCAGAGCGTGACGCTCACGAACCTGGGCGGCGTCGGCGATCCGGTGGTGCACCTGGGCTCGATCACCGTGAGCCCCGGGTTCCTCCACGACCTGTCGCCGCAGGATCTCGCGCCGGGCGAGTCGCGCACGTTCCACGTGCGCTTCGCGCCGCAGGCCGCGGGCGCCGTCACGGGCACGCTCGACGTGTCGCACGACGGCGTCGGCAGCCCCGTGTCGGTGGCGCTCTCGGGCACGGGCGCGACGAGCTTCCCGGTGGGCTTCGGCAAGAGCTTCGTGCTCGGCGGCAACCGCGCCAATCCGACGTCGCTGCAGTTCGGGCCCGACGGGCGCCTGTACGTGGCCGAGAAGGACGGCCGCATCCTGGCGATGACCGTGAGCCGTGACGCGGCGAACACGTACACGGCCGTCGCGACCGAGTCGATCCTCGTGGTGCGCGACATCCCGAACCACGACGACGACGGCCAACTCGCGCCCGGGATCACCGACCGGCTCGTGACGGGCCTGCTCGTGACCGGCACCGCGGCCGACCCCGTGATCTACGTGACGTCGTCCGACCCGCGCATGAACGTGGGCGGCGACATCGGCCTGGACACGAACTCGGGCATCCTCTCGCGCATCGACCGCGTGTCGGGCACGTGGACGCGCACCGACCTCGTGCGCGGCCTGCCGCGCTCCGAGGACGACCACTCCACCAACGGCATGGCGCTGGACCCGCTCACGAACACGCTGTACGTGGGGCAGGGCGGCCAGTGCAACATGGGCGCGCCGTCGTACAACTTCTCGTTCCTCGCCGAGTACGCGCTGTCCGCCGCCGTGCTGTCGGTGGACCTCGACGCGATCGGCAACACCACGTACGACCTGCCCACGCTGGACGACGAGGACCGTGCGGGCGTCGTCGACCTCAACGATCCGTTCGGCGGCAACGACGGCAAGAACCAGGCGAAGCTGGTGCCGGGCGGGCCGGTGCAGGTGCACTCGAGCGGCTACCGCAATCCGTTCGACGTGGTGATCCACTCGAACGGGCACCTGTACACGGTGGACAACGGCCCGAACCTGGGCTGGGGCGGCCCGCCGATCGGCGAGGGCCCCGGCGGCACGTGCACGAACGCCGACAACGACGCGAACAGCGCGAGCCTGCCCGACAACCTGCACATGATCCCGGGGCCCGGCTACTACGCGGGGCACCCGAACCCGACGCGCGCGAGCACGTCGAACACGTTCAACGCCACGAACCCGCAGTCGCCGGTGCCCGCGGGCGATCCGCAGCAGTGCGAGTACCGCGAGCCCGGCACGGACGGATCGCTGGCGCAGTGGAACGCTTCCACGAACGGACTCGTCGAGTACCGCGCGAGCAACTTCGGCGGCGCGCTGCAGGGCGCGATCCTCGCGGCGAGCTTCGACAACTCGGTGCAGCGGATCGACCTGAATGCCGCCGGTGACTCGGCGATCGCCGTGGCGCCGCTGTTCAGCAACATCGACATCACGCCGCTGGACCTGACGGCGCAGCCCGACGGCGCCCTGTTCCCGGGCACGGTGTGGGTGGCCGACTACGTGACCGGCCGCGTGTGGGTGTTCGAGCCGTCCGACTACGACGGCGCGGGCAACGCCTGCACGGGCGCCGACAGCCCCGCGCTCGACGAGGACGGCGACGGCTTCAGCAACGCCGACGAGATCGACAACGGCACGAGCCCGTGCTCGGCGGCCGACCGGCCGGCCGACTTCGACGGCGACCTGCTGTCGAACCGCAACGATCCCGACGACGACAACGACGGCCTGCTGGACCCCGAGGACGCGTTCGCGCAGGACGCCACGAACGGCGCGAACACCACGATCCCCGTGGTCTACACGTGGGACAGCGGCAACCCCGGGTTCGGGTTCTTCGGCCTCGGGTTCACGGGGCTGATGGCGAACGGCACGACGGACTACCTCACGCAGTTCGACCCCGCGCACCTGACTCCCGGCGGCGCGGCCGGCAAGCTGACCGTCGACGTGGTCGACGCCGGCGATGCGCGCGGCGCGGCGAACTCGCAGAACAACGCGTTCCAGTTCGGCGTGGCGACCGACTCCACGAGCACGCCGTTCACCGCACGCACGCAGCTGTCGATCCCGTGGTTCGGCGGCGCGCCCGCCGACTCGATGTCGTTCGGACTGTTCGTGGGCGACGGCCGGCAGGACGACTACGTGAGCGTGACGCTCGCGGTCCGCGGCGGCGTCCCGGGCATCGCCGTCACGACCGAGCACGCGGGCGTGGCGGACGAGAACTTCACGCCGGTGCCCGGCATCCTCGCCGCGGACGGCGTGGAACTGCTGCTCGACGTGCAGCCCGCCGCGGGCACGGTCCAGCCGCGCTACCGCGTGGGCGCCGGTGCGCGCGCGGCGGCGGGGCCGCTGCTGACGCTGCCGCCGGGCCGCGTGCGCGACGCGTGCGCGCCGCCGCGCCGCTCGCCGTGGGCATCCTCGGCACTTCGCGCGGCGCCGTGCCGTTCGGCGCCACGTGGGACTTCATCGAGGTGGTGGCCGCCGCGTCGGTCGACGCGCCGAGTGCCGCGTGCGTGCGCGCTGCCGGCCGCGCCGCACCCGATGCGACGAGCGTGCGCTTCGAGCTCGCGGCCGGTCGCGCGCGCGTCACGTGGACGGGCGCGCACGGCGTGGACGCCGGCCCGCACGCGATGGCGTGCGCCGCGCCACGGACGGGCCGCGTCGCGCGCGCGCGTCGCGACGTTCGCGGACGGCTGGCTGGCCGCCGGCCCGCACGCGATGGCGTGGGACGGTCGCGACGCCCGCGGCGCGCGCGTGGCGCCGGGCGTCTACTTCGTGCGCTTGGAAGCGGACGGCCGCCGCGAGTCCGGCCGCATCGTCGTGATCGAGTGACGCGCGCGGGCTTCCCGCGCCGAACGCGAACGGCCGGCTCCGCGCGGAGCCGGGCGTGCGTGTGACGTGCTTCGCCGTCAGCGCATGAGCTGCTCGAGCACCGCCTTCTCGGCGGCCGGCAGCACGTGCACCTGCTCCCACGTGGCGAGCTTCGGTCGGTAGATCCACGACGGGGGCGCCCGGCGGTCGAGGCGGTCCTGCAGCGGCTGCAGGATCGCCTTCGCGGCGACGTCACGCTTGTACGCATGCTCCGCCGCGGCGGACAGGATGCGCGCGAGGTCGCACTCGGGGCCCCACTTGAGCGCCTGCAGCGCCCGCAGCCGCGCGGGCTCGAAGTGGTTCTCGGCCAGGTCCACCCACGCGCGCAGCGCCTCGGACGTGGCGTTCTCCTCGTCGAGCAGCTTCGCCGCGTCCAGCTGAACGCGCGCGTCGGCCACGCGGCCGGCGCGCAGCAGGTCGCGCGCGTACGCGTTGCGCAGCTCCACCACGCCGGTGCGCATGCGCACGGCGTCGTCGTACTGCGCGAACGCGTCGGCCCAGCGGCCGGCCAGCGCGAGCGCGGCGGCGCGCGCCTGCTGGCCCTCGGGGCTGTCGGACTGGTACGCCAGCACCGAGTCGGCCGACGCCAGCGCGGCCGCGGCGTCGCCCGCCACCCACGCCAGTTCGAGAGCTGCGCGTCCACCAGGTAGCGGTCCTCGGCGCGCACGTCGGCGCGGCTCTGCGCGGATGCCGCGCGCGCGGCCTCCACGCCGCGGCCCGCGTGCCACGCGGCCTCGGACATCTGCACGCGCACGCCGCCGCTCGTGGGGTGTTCCTGCACGGCGCGCCCGGCGACCTTCTCGGCCTCGGCCGCGCGGCCGCCCAGCACGAGCGCGCGCGCGTAGGCGGTCAGCGCGGTCTCGTTCTTCGGGTCGCGCGCGAGCGCCTTCTCGTACAGCACGATCGCGTCGTCCACGCGCCCGCGCTCCACGCGGTCGTCGCCGCCGGCGGCCCACGCGATCGGGTACGACGCGCTCACGTCGGTGCGCGCCATCAGCGACTCCACCTCGCGGCGCAGCGCCGGGTCGATGCGGTCGAGCCGGTCCTGCACCACCTCGCGCGGGTCGTACGCGTCACGCTTCGGCGAGTACAGCGCGTTCGCGCCCTCGGCGAAGTACTCGAACACGCTGCCGCCCGCGTAGCGCGACAGGTAGCCGTCGCGCGTGGCGTCGTCGCGCTCCTTCGCCTGGCGGTACAGCTCCTGGATCGCGCGTCCGTCGTCGGCCGGCAGGATGGCGTGCACCTGGTGCGACAGCTCGTGCAGCACCGTGTTGTAGCGGTCGAAGATCGTGCGCTCCACGTCCTCGATGCCCGTCACGGTGTGGTAGCCGCCGCAGCCGCGAACGTCGTCCCACAGGCGCGAGTCGTAGTTGATGCGCTGGTCGCGCAGCGTGTTCAGGTTGGGGCACTCCGACAACTGCATCCACAGTGGCTTGATGTAGTAGGTCGCGCCGCCCTCCACGAGCACGGGCAGGAACGCCTTCCACGGTGCCACCGACAGCGCCACGCGCTTCTGGTGCCGCGGCGAGAGGGCAGCCCAGTTGGCCACGAACTTCTCGATGCCCGGCAGGTGCGGCAGCGGGGCGGCGGCGAACCGGGCCTCGTAGCCGGCGCGGTGCACGTCCACGGCGAAGCGCTGCGACTCGAGCGCCTTCGCCAGCACCGCGTGTGCGCGGCCGTACTCGGGGCAGGCGCGCAGCGCCGCGAAGCAGCCGTCGCGCGCCTCGGCGAAGCGCCCGTCCTCGAAGTCGAGCGAGGCCAGCCGCACGCGCGCGTCGGCCCAGCCCGCGTGCGCGAAGATCACCGCGCCGTAGCCCGCGCGCGCCGTGGCGCGCTGGCCCAGGCCGAGCAGCGAATCCGCGCGCGCGAGCACGCGCCGGCCGGCCGCGTCGGCGAACGCGTTCGGGTAGGCCGCCACGAGCTGCGTGTAGTTCTTGCGCGCGTAGCCGTTGCCGAGCAGGTAGTGCGCGGCGTCGTGGTACGGCGCCAGGCGCACGGCCCACTCCGCGGCCGAGATCGCCTCGTCCGTGCGGCCCAGCCGGATCAGCGTCTCGGTGAGCGCCATCAGCACGTCGGCGTTCGCGTCGGCGTCCAGCGCCTGCTTCAGCGTGGCGAGTGACCGGTCCCACTCACGGCGCTTCTGCTGCACCAGCGCGAGGCCCGCGAACGCGGCGGCCCGCCGCGCCGACGTCGCGTCGCCCCACGCGGGCGCGTCCACGGGCGCCGGCAGCGCGGCGAGCGCGCGCGTGAACAGCGACTCGGCCTTCGGGTAGTCGAGCCGGTCGTACGCCACGCGGCCCAGGGCCAGCAGGTCGGGCGCCGAGCGCTCGTCGCCCTCGCGAGCGAGCTGCGCGGTGGCGCTCGAGTCGACGCCGCGCGCGTCGTCGCGCGCGAAGCTCCACTGGTAGCGCAACGCGCGCGCGCCGTCGGTCTGCCGCGCCGCGGGCAGCGCGGCGATCGTGGCGCCGAGCGTCGCGAAGTCCTGCCGCGCGAGCGCCGCGCGCCCGCGCGCGATCGGCGTGAGCGGGTCGGTGGCGGGCAGCGTGGCGGCGAGCTTCGCCGCGCCGTCGGGATCGCCGGTCGCGATCGACAGCAGCACGCGCTCGGCGGTGGCCGGTCCGGACGCGAGCGCCGCGAGCCGGTCGAGTCGCGCGCGGTGCTGCTTCGCGACCGGCGCGAACAGCCCCGTGTCGGGCAGCGGCACGGCGGGAGCGGCGGCTGAGCCCGCGGCGCGCGGCGGCGCGGCGGCGGGAGCGGCGATCGCGGCGGTCGGCAGGAGCGCGGCCACGAGCGAAGCGAGCACGAAGCGGGCGAGAGGGCGCATGCGGGTTTCCGGGAGGGTGGAGGCGGCCGGCGAGCGGCACGGGAACGGCGCGCATCTTAGAAGGTGGCCGCGCACGCCGCACGGGGTCGGCCCCGCGGTCGTCGGGTCACGCGCCGCGCCCGCGCCGAAATCCGCGCTTGTCGCGTGTCCGGCCCGGGCGCACGATCGGCCGCGCCCGGGATTCCCGGAAGCCCTCGAAGGCCGAACACCCGGAGGTTCGACGCATGCCTCGCCCGCTGGCCCCGCTCCGCGCCCTGACGCGTGCGGCGAGTGCCGTCGCGCTGTTCGCGCTGGCCTCCGCTCCCGCACGGGCGACCGCGGGCCCCGCCCACGTTGCGCGCGGCCCCGCCTTCGCGACCGTCGACCATCCCGTGGCCCCGCTCGTCGCGCGCATGGACCGCTACCTGCAGCAGCACGAGGTGGACGGCGTGACCATGGACTGGCGCTACGCCGTGAGCCCGTCCGAGGAGATCCGCCAGACCGTCGTGTGCCAGCTGCTCGCGTACGTCGAGCTGTACCGCCTGCAGCCGCGTCCGCGCGTGCGCGACGACATCGTTCAGCACGCGGACTTCATGATCGGGCGGCTCGCCGACATCCGTTCGTACACACCGTTCGACGGCATGCTCGCGTACGCGCTGCTCGGCGCGTACGAGGCCACGCACGAGACGCGCTTCCTCACCGTGGGCGCGCAGGTGACGAACGACCTCATGGCGATTCCCACCGAGCAGTGCGTGTTGAACGGCGGGCTCATGCTGGCCATGGGCACCGCCGAGTACGCGCACCTCACCGGCAACGCCGCCGCGGCGCAGAAGACCAGTGACATCCTCGGGCTGCTGGGCGCGTACCAGAACGCGGACGGCAGCTTCCCGCACTGGTGCCCCGGCTCGCGCGACATCCACTACACCGGCTGGATGGCGATGGAGCTGATCCACCTGGACCGCCTGACCGGCGACGCGCGCATTCCCGGTTTCCTGTCGTCCATGACCGCGTTTCTCGCCGGCCGCATCGGCGCGGACGGCCGCGCGATCTACGAGCAGCCGTGCCCGGGCGGGCCGCCCGGCTGCATGGAGTACTTCTACAGCCGCGCCACCGGCTGCGGGTACGACTACGACTCGCGCGGCTGGACCGTGGAGCCCTCGTACTGCGTGCTCGCGTTCGACCACATGGCGAATGCGAGGCTGGCGATCACGCTGCAGTTCCTGCTGTCGCTGGAGTCGGGCGGCACGTTCGAGGATCTGTACGCGTACTGGCCGCCGCCGGAGGATCCCGAGTACCCGTGGACGATCGCCGACACGTCGGTGGTGAACATGAGCATCATCTTCTGGGCGATGGCGACGGTGCTCACCGACCGCGCCTCGCGCGGAACGCCCGAGACGCTGGCACTGTACGACGACTCGCTCACCGAGGAGCCACCGCCCTGGCCCGGCCCGCCGCCCGTGCTGTCGCTCACCGTGGGGCCGAATCCTTCGCGCGGCGCGTGCACGTTGCGCCTCGCGCTGCCGCACGCGGACCCGGCGCGCGTCGAGGTGTGGGACGCGAACGGCCGGCGCGTGCGCGCGTTCCCGGCCGCGTGGCGCGCGCCGGGCGCGCAGGCCGTGCCGTGGGACGGACTCGACGACGGCGGGCGCGCGGCGCCGAACGGCGTCTACTGGGCGCGCGTGGTGACGCGCGACGGCACGCGCACCGCGAGGTTCGCGCTGGTGCGTTAGGCGCGCGTGGCGGCCGGGCGTGCGATCGCGCATGCGGCGCGCGATCGCCCGCCCGACGCCGACCGAGGAGCCCGACCGTGCTGCACGTGTACGTGGATGCCGACGCCTGCCCCGTGAAGGACGAGGTCTACCGCGTCGCGCGCCGGCACGACCTGCCCGTCACGCTCGTGAGCGCGCAGGCGATGCGCGTGCCGGCGGAGGGCCGCGTGACGATGCAGGTGGTGGCCGCGGGCATGGACGCCGCCGACGACTGGATCGCCGCGCACGCGGGTGTCGGCGACGTGGTGATCACCGCCGACGTGCCGCTGGCCGCGCGCTGCATCGCCGCGGGCGCCGCCGTCATCGGCACGAACGGCCGCGCGTTCACCGAGGACAACGTGGGCGACGCGCTCGCCACGCGCGACCTGCTCGCCGGCCTGCGCGGGGCGGGCGAGATCACCGCCGGCCCGCCGCCGTTCGGGCCGAAGGACCGCAGTCGTTTCCTGCAGGCGCTGGAGGCCGCGATCCAGGCGATCCGGCGGCGCTCCGCGCGCTGACCGGGCCGCGCCGCGCGCCCGACGCAACACCCTTGCGCCCCGCCGCGCGGCCTCGCTAGGCTGCCCCGCGCTTCGAAACGCCCATCCCTCGAGCCCCTGCGCCGTTCGCGAGGACCCATCGCCATGCACACGCTGCAGCCCGCACGCCTCAAGCCCGGAGTCACGCTCGACACGCTGCCCGCGCCGCGCCCCTCCGACGAGCCCGCGGCGGGCAGCGCCGCCGCACCGCGGCTGATCCGCGGCAAGGCGCTGATCTTCTGGGACCCGAAGGTGCCGGGGAAGAAGCTCGACGCGATCGACACCGACCAGATCACGCCCGCCGCCGACTGCGTGAGCGAGAGTCTCGAGACGCTGGACGAGCGCTGGAAGGCCGGCAGCTTCCGCTACCTGATGCCCGACTTCCGCGCGCGCGTGCACCGCGGCGAGACGTTCCTGATCGCCGGCGACCGGTTCGCGATCGGCAGCTCGCGCGAGATGAGCCCCGCGGGCCTGAAGGGCGTGGCGGAGGAGAAGGGCCTCGAGATGGTCGTCGTGTGCGGCGCCAACATGGGCGACATCTTCCGCCGCAACGCGTTCAACCTCGGGCTCCAGGTGGTGCAGGCGCCGGACGCCGTGGTCGACGCCCAGGAAGGGGACGAGTTCACGTACGACCCCGACTCGCGTGCGCTCGTCAACGTGACGCGCGGCGTCGCCTACACGCCCGTGCCGCTGACCGCGAAGGAGGACGAGATCCGCCGAAGCGGCGGCATCTTCGCGCTCGGCCGCCGCGAGTTCCGCCGGTCGGTGGAGACGAAGCCCGCCATCGTGTGGCCCGACGCCGACACGGCGCGCCGCCTCACGACCAGCGAGCAGATCCTGTGGGCGCACCGCGTGGACAAGAACGCCGAGATCCGCGCCGGCGCCACGGTGCGCGTGTACGCCGACCTGCTGCCGGCGTCCGACGGCACGGCGCCGTTCTCGATCCACACGTTCAACCAGATCACCGGCGGCAACGCGATCTGGCCGCGCCAGCTCGCGATCGCGAACGACCACTTCGTGTTCACGGGCGTGGACTCGGACGACAAGCAGACCGGCATCGGCCGCGAGTTCGCAAAGGTGCACGGCATCGAGAAGCCCTATTACGCCACGCCCGGCGACGGCATCTTCCACTTCTACTTCCCCGAGCAGGGCCTGGTGTACCCGGGCATGATGATCCCCGGTGCCGACTCGCACTCGCGTGCGTATGGCGCGTACGGCGCGATCGGCATCGGCGTGGGCTCCACCACGCTCGGCTTCGGCTGGAGCACCGGCTACATCTACACGACGGTCGCGAAGCCGCGGCGCGTCACGTTCCGCGGCCGGCTGCAGCCGTGGGTGACGGGCAAGGACCTGGTGCTCGAGCTGCTGCGCCGCTGGGGCGCGAAGCAGTCGCAGGGCATGAGCGTGGAGTTCGTGGACGCGGACAAGCAGCTGCCGATCGCGTACCGCAACACCATCTGCAACATGATGGCCGAAGCCGAGAGCTGGAACGGCATCTTCGCGCCCGACGACATCACGTATGCGTGGTTCGCGGCCAAGGGCATGAAGGACCTGCCGTATCCTCGGCTCTCGCCGGGCGCCGACGTGGCGTGGGAGATCGACGAGGTGCTGGAGCTTTCGGACGTGCGCCCGATGATCGCGAAGCCGTTCAGCCCCGGCAACGCGTTCCCGGCCGAGGACGTGGCGAAGGAGAAGCTCGGCTTCGACAAGGCGATGATCGGTTCGTGCACGAACGGCGGCTACGACGACCTGCTGTCCGCCGCGCTCGTGCTGCGCGCCGCGCGCGCCGCCGGCCGCGCGCAGGCGGCGAAGGAGTTCGTGATCTTCCCCGGCTCGGGCGGCGTGAAGCAGCAGATCGAACGCCCCGACGCGCGATTGGACGGCGAGAGCATCGCCGAGGTGTTCCGCTCGGTGGGCGGCGAGATCCGCCAGAGCTGGTGCGGCCCGTGTTTCGGGCAGGGCCCCGATTCGCTCAAGCCCGGCCAGCGCGCGATCACGAGCTTCAACCGCAACTGGACGAACCGCATGGGCCTGGGCGGCGAGGGCTTCCTCGCGAGCCCGAGCGTGGTGGCCGCGAGCGCGATGCTCGGCTACATGGCGCCGCCCTCGGAGCTGGGCCTCGCGTGGCAGGCGGAGGCGTTCGCGGTCTGATCGCCCCGGCTTGGTCCGGTGGCTCCGCGGCCGGGCACGGGCACCTCGTCGGTATTCCCCGGTTGACTCCGTACCGTCCTCCGGACCGGATGCTCCCTTCGTCGGTTCGCACTCGGCCCGTTCCACGGAGGACGTCATGAAGCGCATGCATCGCATGAAGCCGCTGGTCCGCATGGTCACGGTCGCGCTGTTCGCGTCGGCTTTCGCCTCCTCGTCGGCGTTCGCGGCTTCGGTCACGTTCGTCGCGCGCGTGGGCGGCGCACTCGAAGGCCCGCAGCACACGATCCGGTCGGGCCCGCTGGTGGGGGGCGCGGTGGAGTGGAGCGCGCCGTTCGGCGCCTGGGGTGTGGACGCGCACGGGGTGCACGCCTCGGGATCGTCATCCTCCGACGTGGACGTGCTGCGCGTCGGGGTGCTCGCGCGGCACCCGGTGAGTGCGCGGGCGGGTTGGCCGTACGTCGAAGCGGGCGTCGGTGTCACGCAGATGACCGCGCACGCCCACGTGCTCGGACGGAAGGCCTCCGCCACGCAATCCGGCCCCGACGGCTGGCTCGGCATCGGCTACCCGGTGCGGCTGTCACCGCGACTGACCGCTCGCCTGGACGCGCGCTACCACGCGATCGTGACCGAGATGCCGGCCTTCGTGGGCGAGAGCGGCAACGTGGAGGACTACTTCGGCCTGTCCGCCGCGGTCGCGTTCGGCGACTGACGTCGTCCTCGCTCGCGATGGGGGCGGCGCGCACCCCACCGCACGTCAGGCCGCGCGCCGGTCCCCGCCCGCGTCCCCTCGCGCGTCGTGCTCGTCGTGCGCCACGCCGTCGCTCCCCAGCGTGAACCGACCGACCTGGCGGCGCAGCGCGTCGGCCTGCGAGGCCAGCGCGCGCGCGGTCTCGTCGAGTTCGCCCGCCTGCCCGGCGGCCGACTGCGTGACGCCCTCCATCTGTTCCACGGCGCGGTTCACGAGCTCGATGCCGCGCGCCTGGTCGGCGGACGCGCCGGCGATGCCGGCGACCAGTTCGGCCACCTGCTTCACCTCGTCCACGATGCCGCCCAGCGATTCGCCGGCACGCGCCACGCGCACGCTGCCCTCGTCCACGCGTGCCACGGCGTCGCCGATCACGGTGCGGATCTCCTTCGACGCCACCGCCGACCGCTGGGCCAGCGCGCGGACCTCGCCCGCGACCACGGCGAAGCTGCGGCCCTGCTCGCCGGCGCGCGCGGCCTCCACCGCAGCGTTCAACGCCAGCAGGTTCGTCTGGAACGCGATCTCGTCGATCGTGCCGCTGATGTCCTCGATGCGGCGCGACGCGGCGGCGATGTCGCTCATGGCCTGCACGGCCTCGCGCAGCGCCTGGCCGCCCTGCTGCGCCTGGTCGCGTGTGTGCGCGGCCAGGTCGCGCGCCCGCTCCGCGTGCTCGGCGTTCGTGCGCACGGTGTGCGTCATCGCCTGCAGCGACGAGGCGGTCTCCTGAAGCGCCGCGGCCTGCTGGTGGTTGCCCCGCGACAGCAGCGTGGCGCGGTGCGACACCTCGCCCGACGCGGCCTGCACGGTGTCCACGGAGCGCGCGAGCGCGCCCAGCACCGAGGCCACGCGCGTGCGCGTGTCCTCCACGGCACGGGCGATGCGTGCGATCTCGGCCACCGCGCGCACGCGCACGGGCCGCGAGAAGTCGCCGCGCGCGAGCGGCTCCACGGCGGGCAGCAGCGTGCTCACCGGGCGTTCGACGAGCCGTCGCAGCATCCACAGGATGCCCACCACCATGCCGGCCGCGATCAGGGCCAGCATCGCGATCGCGCGAAGCGTGTTCGCGCGCGCCGCCGCCAGCGCGGCCCCGAGCGGGATCTCCACCACGAGCGCGCCGATCGGGCGCTGCTCCGCGACCTGGTGCGACCGCCCGGCGAGGTTGCCGCTGTGGCAGTCCACGCACAGCGACGACACGGCGATCTCGGGACGCATGTACGTGAACGTGGGCTCGCCCTTCACGGTGTGCACGCGCGACGAGTCGGCGAGGGTGTTCGCGAGGAAGCCCCGCAGCGTGCGCGCCTCGAACGTGTCGCGCGCGGCGTGCCGAGGGTTGATCGGCCACAAGCCCAGCAGGTTCACCTGGTACAGCCCCTGCCCGGATTCGCTCATGCCGATCTCGTGCAGGAACGTCGGGTCGGCGCCCTCGGTGGTCATGCGCCGGATGTACTTCTGACGGTCCTGCCCGACCTGGTGGGCGATCGCGCGCGCCGACTGCCGTGCCTGTGACTCGATGCTGCGCCGGGACTCGAGCACCAGGTACGCGGCGCCCAGCAGCGTGACCAGCACGCCGAAGAGCACGACGGGGGCCATCATCCGCGAAGCCAGCGTGTCGGTGGTGCCGCGAGATCCGAACATGTCGCCCCCGTGCGTCGGCTGCGTCCCTGCAGAGCACGCGCGAGCCCCCGGGCGCGCTCCACCCGTTCGCGGCGAGTGTCGGGCGCGCGGGGCGCGCCTTGAAGGCCGCGCGCCGTGACGGGGTTTTGCGGGCGCGCGAACGCGAGGCCGCGCCCCGCGAGGCCCGGGCACACGACCGGACCTCGCCGGCCCGGTCGCCTTCAGCGCCGGGCCTCGGACCCGAGACTCCACTCGTCCCCCGGACGTCCCGAACCAGGCAGGCCCAGGTGTCCATCGACTTCGGCGGTCTTCCGCGTGCGTTGCGCTCCAGCCTGGCGCTGCGGACGCAGGTGCTCCTTTGTGGCGTGACGGCGCTGGCGTTCGCGGTGCTGGGAGTGGTCGCGTGGCAGACCACCTCGCGCGTGCTGCAGCAGCAGGCCCGACGCGAGATGACGGAACAGGCGGGGCGCGAAGCGCTGCGCATCGAGAGCTTCGTGATGCAGCCGTACGCCGCCTCCGTGGCGTTGCGCCACGCCCTCGAGAGCGAGATCCGCCACGGGCGCGGCGACCGCGAGGAGGCGAACACGCTCCTGCGCGAGACGCTCCGCGAGCATCCCGAGTGGCTCGGCGTGTGGATCTGCTTCGAGCGCGACGCGTGGGATCGTGCCGATGCGCGGCACCGGGGGGAGGTGGGCTCCGATGCGAGCGGCCAGTTCATGCCGTACTGGCGCTGGGTGAACGGCGAGATGAAGCCCGAGCACGAACTCGAGCTGTTCGATCCCACCGACGAGTACTACGCGGTGCCCCGGAAGACGGGCAAGCCGCTCGTGATCGATCCGTACGTCTACGACATCGAGGGCAAGCCGGTGCTGATGACGTCCACGTGCGTGCCCATGCAGGTGCATGGGCGCTTCGTGGGCGTGGTGGGTGTGGACCTGTCGCTCGACGACCTGCGGGGCGTGCTGGACGAGGTGAAGCCCTACGGTCGCGGGTTCGCGGCGCTGATCGGCGCGAACGGGGCGTACGTGGCGCACCCGGACACGACGCGGTTCGCGAAGCCCTGCGAGACCACCGCGCTGTTCCGGCGCGGACTCGAGGAGAACCGCGCGGGCCGGGTGTGGGTGGGGCAGGAGTGGTCGCCCGAGCTGCACGCGCCGGCGCTGCGCGTGTTCGTGCCGCTGCGCTTCGGCGGCGCCGTGGAGCGGCCGTGGTCGTTCGTGGTGACGGCGCCCGCCGACGCGATGCTGGCGCCCGCTCGGCGCCTGGCGTGGCTGCTGGCGGCGCTCGCCGCGGCGGCGCTCGCGGCGCTCGCGTTCGCCGGCGTGTGGCTGGTGCGCGGCGTCACGGGGCCGCTGCACGACACCGTGCATGCGCTCGAGGCGGTGGCGGCGGGCGACCTCGACGCGACGCTGCACGCCGAGGGCGAAGACGAAGTGGCGCGGCTCGGGCAGGCGCTCGGCAAGGCGCTGCGCTCGATGCGGCACACGCTGGAAGGCGTCCGCCGAACGGGCCGCACGCTGTCGGCCGACTCGCGCGAGCTGTCGGGCGAGGCGACCGCGCTGGCACAGGAGGCGCAGGAGCAGGTGCGTCGCGTGGCGCGCGCGATCGAGGCGCTCGACACCACGCGCCAGCACGTGGCCGAGAGCACCGAGCACGCGGCGGCGGCCAGCCGTTCGGCGGTGCACGCGCGCGAAGAGGCGCGCCGCGGTCGCAGCGTGGCGAACGAGGCGGTACACGCGATGGGGCTGATCGTGGCGCAGTCCGACCGCATCACCGAGATCACGCGCACGATCGACGACCTGTCGTTCCAGACGAACCTGCTGGCGCTGAACGCGGCGGTGGAGGCGGCGCGCGCGGGCGAGAGCGGACGCGGTTTCGCGGTGGTGGCGGCCGAGGTGCGGGCGCTGGCGCTGCGCAGCGGCGAGGCCGCGAAGCAGATCCGCGACCTGCTCAACGACTCGGCGGCGCGCATCCACGGCGGCACCGAGCTGGTGAACCGCTCCAGCGAAGTGCTGGGCACGATCGCGCAGGCGGCCGAGGACGCGGCGCAGCGCATCTCGGGCATCGAGGACTCCGCGCGGGGACAGCGCGAATCCATCGAGCGCGCGGTGGCCGACGTGCGCGAGATCGACGGCAGCGCCCGGGCGGGGGCGGCGCACACCGACCGGCTCGCGTCCACGGCGGAGGAACTGGCGCGGCTGTCGCAGCAGGGCGAAGCGCTGCTCGAGGACTACCGGCTGGACCGCGCCGCGTGAGCGGGGCGCGGCGCCGGGCACCGGCGCCGCGCTTCGTGCTCGCTCAGTGCTCCGCCATCTGCTCCGCGCAGTGGGGGCACAGCCCGTGGCTGAAGAGCGCGTCGGTGTGCTCGCTGACGTACGACTCCACCTGCTGCCAGAAGCCGTCGTCCTTGCGGATGCGCTTGCACTGCGCGCAGATCGGGATGATGCCGCGCAGCGCCTTGATCTCGCGCTGCGCCTTCTCGAGGCGATCCGCGCGCTCCTGCGCGAGCCGGCAGAGCCGGGCGTTCTCGATGACGAGGGGGTCGAGGTCTCCGACCGGCGCGTCGCTCTGTTCCACGACTTCGTACTGGGACTCGGCCGTGCGCGTGGCCATGTCGAACGTCTTGCGGTGCAGCCGGAGCGTCTTGTGGTGCTTGTCGGCGAGGTAGTACAGGCACAGGTTGAGCGGGCACGACAGGAACGGCTTCGCCGCCACGTCGTGCAGTTCCTTGTAGGCCTCGATCCCGTACAGGTTCCGCCACACGTAGTTGTGCCCGGGCTCGGCGGGCTGCACCTCGAGCTGCCCGGCGAAGCCGTTCTTCACGAACAGTTCGGTCAGGCGCGGCAGATCGCCCAGGTCGCCCTTCTCTTCGAACGCGTAGCCGTGTCGATCGAGGTACTCGAGGATCTCGGCTCCGACTTCGCGAAGGATGCGGGCCTGGGCGAACGCGTCGTAGCGCGCCAGCACCTTTCCGAACGCCACGAGCACGGCCTCGTAGAGCGTGGTTTCGAACGCGGGCATGGGGGGCCTCCGTCGGTGATGCGTCGAGCGCGGATGAAGCGCGGCGCCCGCGATGCGGACGCGAGCGCAGCATAGGAGCCGCGGGCACCACGGGCCATGGCGATCGCCGACGATTGCGGGATGCCGGAACGGCTCAAGTGTGCCGCGCCGACTGCGACGAACTCCGGCGGGAAGTCACCCGCGCCGCGACCGTCCTCGCGACGAACCGCAGCACCACGAGCAGGCTCCGTTCGCCGCCGGTTCCGTGGTCGGGCGGCGCCGGCGTCGCGAACGTGTCCGAGTCCCGCAGCGCGTGCTTGGGACTCCGCGCTCGGGGCGTGGACGTGGCCGGGTCAGGGCGAGACGGGGGCCTTCGTGGCCTGCCACCCGACCACGCGCCACTCGCCCCGGCGCCGGACGAAGAAGCCGCTGTTCAGGTAGCGACTCACGTCCACGGTGTCGCCGTGCGTGCGCGTGGCGACCAGCCGGAACGTGAGCAGCGCGGCGTCGCCGTACGGCTGCACGCGGATGTCCTCGGCCGCGTAGCGCATCGTGGCGTCGCCCGGCTTCGGCGCCGGCGTCGCGCGCACCTCGGCCATGATGTCGGCCTTGCCCACGCGGCGGCCGCCGGAGCCCGTGTACACGAGGTCGTCGGCCCAGAAACGGTCGTGCTGCGCGACGTCGTCGCGCGCGGCGCCGTCGAGGAACGCGTTCAGAAGCGACGTGATCTCGCGCACGGTGGGCGACGCGGGCGCGGCAGGGGAGGAGGCGAGCAGCGACAGCGACAACGCGAAGGCGACGACGGGCGACATGACGACCTCCGGGGCGGATGGGGTGGCGCGAAGGGACCACCTCGCCGCGCGGTCGTCAACGCGGAGCGTTCGCCTCGCCCAGTCGGATGCTCTCGGCCAGCATCTCGTCGGCCACGCGGATCGTGCGCAACTGCGCCATGAACGCCCGCTGCGCGATCAGCATGCGCACTTCCGCCTCGGACAGGTCGACCGCGGCGGCGGGCCCGACCTCGCCGGCCACGGCGTCGCCCGTGGCTTCGGCCGCCACGGGGAGCCCGGCGCGGGCGATCGCCTGCGCGGCCTGGTCCACCTGCCGTCCGTACGTGCGCAGCGCGCGCGCGGCGGTGGCGAGCGCGGGAGAGAGAGCGGACACGTTCACGCGAAACCTCCATCACGACGACGCGGCGTGTCGTGCCGTCCCGGGCGGGTGCCGCTCCGGGAAGTCTCGGGTCGCGCGCGCGGCACTGCAGCGGGCGTTTCGCACGCACGCGAAACGGCGGCGGGTGCGCGCACCCACCGCCGCTTCGGGCCGGGAGTCCGTCAGGCGCTGGCGGGCGCCCCGTCGACCACCGTCTTGACCTCGAATGTGGGCGGCGACTCCAGGTGCTTCTTCACCAGGCACTGGTCGGCCGAGCGCACGAGAGCCGGGTAGTACTTGTCCGGGAAGTCGGGCGGCACGTGGATGTCGATCTCGACCCGGCCCACGAGCCCGGTCTCCGGGTCCTTCACGGTGCGCTGCGTCAGCCGGATCCCGTCGGTGGGCAGGCCGCGCTGCCGGCAGAAGCCGAGCACGTAGATGCCGGCGCACGTTCCGATCGAGGCGAGGAACGTGGCGAACGGGGTGGGCGCAGAATCCTCGCCACCGCCCGTCGCGGGCTGGTCGGTGCGAAGCACGTGGGGGCCGAACTGGGCGTCCACGCGGGCGCCGCCGGGGAAGGTGATGGTCATGTCCATGCGGGAGGCTCCTGGAGATGGGGGCTTCGGGGTTCCACGGGTAGGAGCCGGGCCGGGGCGCGAACGGTGCGCGGGCCGTCCGCCGGGCGCCCTCCGCGGGGGAGCGTGCGCTTTCGGGCCCGCCGTTCGTTCGGGAATCAGCACCCGTCCCCACCGAACCTGGAGGTCCGCCATGCCCCGATCGCCGCTCCTCGTCCTGACCACGGCCGCGCTCCTCGCCACGGGGCTGTGCGCACCGCCCGACGCCCGGGCCGCCGAGCCCGCGCGCGCCGAGGCGGCCGGCGCGGAGGCGTCCGATCCCGGCGACCCGCGCGGCATGACCCGGTTCGCGCCCACGCGTCGCGACGGCGGGCCGTCGGCCAGGGGCGAGGTGCGCGCGCGGCTCACGGCGCACCGCACGGCGCTCGCCGCGCTGCGAGCGGAGCTCGCGTCGGCGGCGCCGGAGCAGCGCCCGGCGATCCAGCGCCGGATCGAAGCGCAGAAACTCGACTTCGAGATGCAGGTGACGGCCGCACAGCTCGCGACGGCGCGACGCGCCGGGCGTGCGGACGACGTGGAGCGGCTCGGCCGCCGCCTCGCGCGGCTGGCGCCGGCCATGCAGCGGCTCGGCGTGGCGCCCGCGGGAGGTGCGCGATGATCCGCCGGCTGATCGCGACGTTCGCACTGCTGGCCGTGGCCGTGGCCGCGGCGCCGGCGTTCGCCGACCTCGGTCCCGGCATCCGCGTGAAGCTGACCGGCGCGACGGGGCCGCTCGTGGCGGGCACGCCCGGTGCCGTCACGTTCACGATCGACTCCGATCATGCCGCCACGCTGACGGGCTTCCAGCTCACCGCTCCGCGCAACGCGGCGGGCGTGGGACTGCCGGTGACGGGGCTGCCCACGGGCGCGGTGAACCTGGTGGCGAACACGCCGTTCGTGATGCCGCTCACGGTGACGTCGCTCGACGACGACGCGCTGCTCAAGCTGGTGTTCACGGTGGGCACGCGCAAGATCACGAACTACTTCGACCTGTCGCGCCAGCACTACGACCGCACGCACCGCCCGCAGCAGACCGTGTCGCTGGGCGAGCTGCCCACGATCCCGATGGATCCGTCGGCGCACGACGACCCCGGCGCGGGGCCGGACGTGTCCACGCTCAAGCACGACCGTCCGATCCGCGACCTGCGTGGCCAGGGCACGGCGTCGAAGTCCGTGCAGGGGCGCAACGTGCGCGTGAAGGGACGCGTGGTGTACACGCGCCGCACACACGAAGGTTCGGGTGTCAGCGTCACCGTGGGCGCCGACCGCGTGCGTGTGCGCGTGTTCGACCAGGAGACCGGTTTCGACGACCTGCTGTACGAGGGCCGCACCGACGCCGACGGCAACTTCGACTGGACCGTCTTCAGCAGCGAGGACGAACCGGATCTCTACCTCGAGATCGCCACCATCAACGGCGCGGTGAACATCCAGGACGGCACCTGGAACAGCGTGTGGTCGTTCGAGACCTCGGTGCACGAGGACTACACCGGCACGTTCCTCAACTTCGGCTCGGTCACGCCGGCCGACCCGTACATGGTGAAGGCGCTGCACCTGCACAACACGGTCACGCGCACGTGGCGCTGGTGGCACCAGAACACGAGCATCCCCATCGCGCTGCAGGCGGTGGAGTTCCCGAGCGGCGACTGGGCGCACTACGACTCCTTCGGCGGAGACATCCACATTCCCGAGTACATCGGGGGCGTGCAGAACTTCATGCACGTGTGGCGCGAGGGGACGCTCTCCCACGAGTACGGCCACTCGATCATGGAGGAGGCGCTCGGGTACTCGCCGCCTTTCGACTACGACAACGGCATCTGCAACAACGCGAACGGCGACCCCGGCCACTGCATGTGGTGCGAGGAGGACGGCGGCACCGCGATCCTCGAGGGCTGGGCGAACTTCGTGTCCGACGGCACCACGACCGCGTGGGAGGCCAAGTACGGCACGGCGCCCTACAAGGACCGCAACATCGAGGCCATCGACCAGTGCGAGAGCAACGGCTCGCCGTACTTCGCGAACGCGTTCATCACCGAAGGCAACTACGGCTCGATGCTCCGCGACCTGGCCGACTCCGCGAACGAGGCGGACGGCGCGGCGATCGCCGACGCGCAGGACCGGCTCGACCTGTCGGTGGAGACGGTCGCGGAGCCGCTGCGGCTCTACCCGATCGACACGCCGTCGCAGTACATCACGCGCTTCCGCCAGCTGAACCCGGGGCTCGCTCCGAACGACCTGTGGGGCACGCTCGCGAACAACCGCTACGAGCTGGCGGACAACACGGCGCCGGGCACCGTGTCGGGCCTCACGTCCACGGATCACACGCTGAACGTGGCGTCGCCCGACGCGCGCGTGTCGCTGGCGTGGAATGCCGCGAGCGACGACTTCTCGGGCGTGCACCACTACACGGTGCAGGTGGCGTCGTCGACGTCGGGGCCGTGGAGCAACGTCACGCGGACCGATCCGGAGACGAACGTCGCGACGTCGGAGATCCTCGCCACGCACGTGGACTCGGGATACCTGTCGGTGGGCTCGTGGTGGTTCCGGGTGCGCGCCGTGGACCGCGCGGGCAACGCCGGGTCCTACGTCACGGCGGGCCCGTGGGTGATCCGTGCGCCGTTCCCGGCGGACCTGGCGTCCACGGTGCAGACCGGCTGGGACGCTTCGATCGTGCCGCGCAACGCCGCCGGCGCCACGTCGGGCAACTGCACCGAGACGCTCACCCGCAACGGCAACAGCGCGAACACCTACCTGAACTGGTCGGTCACGAACATCGGCGAGTCGAACACGACCGCCTCCAGCCGCACGCGCGTGCTGGTGGACGGCGTGGTGGTGGACTCGTCCACGACCTCGTCGGGCTTGCCGGCCGCGGGCGGGACGAACTTCACGAACAACCGCGGACCGTTCGTCGTGCGTGGCGGCATGCACACGGTGCAGGTGCACCTCGACGACGACGAGGTGCTCGCCGAGCCGAACGAGGCGAACAACACGCGCTCGATCCAGTACGCCTGGCTCGGCCAGTCGGTGGGGCTCGGCTCGCGCGTGCGGCGTGCGGCGCCTCCCGCGCCGTACGGGGGCTTCGACGGACTGCCGGGCTTCCCGCTGCCGCGGTACGCGAACTGCGACGGGCTCACGTTCACGCAATTCCGCCTCGTGCCGCCGTTGAGCGCTCCGTTCGCCGGCCTGTGGGCCACGTCCACGGACACGACCGAGAACGTGAACGTGTCGCTGCACGACTACGTGCCGAACACGACCGCGCTCGGCTACTCCACGCGGCTGGCGTACTCGTCGCGCCCGGCGGGAGAGCTCGACGCGGTGCTGTCGAACACGCGCAACCGATCGGCCTCGTCGTACGACGCCGGCGTGGTGAACGCGAGCGTGGGGACGCACGACTACTTCGCCGGTGCGGCGGCCGCACCGTCCACCGCGCTGGTCGCGGGCGACTCGGTCACGATCACGCTGGCCGACACCGTGATGCTGGCACTGCGCGACCTGAACCTGACCTCCACCACGCCGCAGACGATCGAAGTGCGCCGCGTGTCGGGCACGAGCCCCGTCTACACGCTGTGGCTCTCGAGTACGTTCACGGTGGGCACGCTGTCCACCTACGACGGCAAGGCCGGCATGGACGCGAGCGGCGCCGCGGACCTGTACGTGGTGCCCGCCGCGACGGGCGTCCACGGGCTGGTGTTCTACCGCCATCCGCGCGACGGCTGGGGCGCGGTCACGTTCACCGTGAAGGTGCGCCCGCTCAAGGCGGACTACACCCCGGTCGCGGTGCCCGGCTGGGCGGGTTCGGTGATCCCGCGCCCGGCCGCGGACGCGACGACGGGTTTCGTGGCCGCGCCCGTGAGCCTCACGGGCGACGCGCCCGCCACGTGGGTGAACCTCGCCGTCGAGAACGCGAGCGACGCCTCCGGCGGGTTCGTGAACATCTACCGGCTCGTCGACCGCACGCTGCTCGGCAGCACGCCGTTCCTGCTGGCGGGCCGGCAGCGCGGCCTGTCCGTGAACAACGGCCCCTCGACGGTGCCGGCCGGCCGACACGTCCTCAGCCTCAACGCCGACGCGCCGCAGTTCATTCCCGAGCTCGACGAGACGAACAACCGCACCGGCCGCCAGTGGGTGTGGACGCCGCCCGCGTCTCCGCTCGCGACGCCGATCTGGCGCGCCGGCACGAACGGCGGCCCGGTGGAAGGCTGGGACACGCTCGATTCCACGCAGACACCGTCGTTCGACGTGGACGGTCTGCGCACGCCGGTGTTCAACGCCGGCGGCAGCGCCGGCTGGGCGGCCGTCGCGATCGCGCCGCGCCCGGGCTCGGACGTGGACGTGCAGCTGCACGAGCTGGCGACCGGTGCCACGCACGGTTTCGACGACGCGATCGCGTACTCGGCGTGGGACGGCGAGGCCACCGAGCTGGTGGTGGTGAACTTCGGCGCCACCTCGTACCGCGCGTTCGACGCCGGCGTGCTGCGCGCCAGTGACGACACGTCGAGCTACTCCGCCGAGATCGTGGGCGCCGCGCTGCGCGGCGCCGGCATCTCGGGGCCGTTCACGATGGGGCCCGACCACCTGGTTCAGCTGCACGCGATCGACTTCGCGGTCGGCCATCACGTGGTGGACGTGGTGAACCAGTCGGGAAGCGTGGACTGGGCGGCGGCCGCGTACGGCGGACCGCGCCCGTTCCAGAACCGCACCGACGGCGAAGACGTGGCGAGCGCGTGGCTCGCGCCGGCCGGTCAGACCGAACACCTGGAGTTCGACGTGAACACGCCCGGCCGGTACGCGATCGCGGTGTTCAAGGCCGGTGCGTCCGAGCGCGGCAAGTCGGGCACGTACGCGCTGGCCGTGGACCAGGCGTGGCTCGGCGCGGAGCCGGCGTCCGGTCCGGCGCGACCGCTCGTCGCCAGCCCCACGCCGTTCGCGGTGAGCACGCGGCTCGCCTTCGCGCTCGCGCGGCCCGGCGAGGCCGGCGTCGAGGTGTACGACGTGCG
>JBGAOB010000347.1:0-4416 GCA_044222045.1 Candidatus Eiseniibacteriota bacterium | reverse complement strand
CCTGGGTTGCGACGCGCGGCCCATGGGCGCGGCGGCGCTGGCCACGGGGCTCGCGCTGGCCGAGGGGCTCGACGCGCTGGGCGTGCGCGCGTCGCTCAAGTGGCCGAACGACGTGCTGCTCTCCGGACGCAAGCTGGCGGGGATCCTGTGCGAGTCGCGCGCGCTGCCGCGCGGGGATGCGGTGGTGGTGGGCGTGGGCGTGAACGTGCGCCAGCGCGCGGAGGACTTTCCCGACGAGCTCCGCGACCTGGCGACCTCGCTCGCGCTGGCAGGCCACGACGCGAGCGTCGAAGACGTGGCGGCGGCGTTCCTGAACGCGATGGAGCGGCGCTGGGATCAGCTGCAGGAGGGCAGTCGCGCCGACGTGCTGGCGGCGTGGACGGCGCGCAGCGACCTGTGGGGGCGAACGGTCACGGTGCCGCTGCCGGGCGGGCCCGCGCAGGCCGAGGCGCGGCGGCTCGACGACGACGGCGCGCTGATCGTGCGGCTGCCGAGCGGCGTCGAGGCGACCGTGGTGGCGGGTGACGTGCTGCTGCACGAGAGCGGGGAGCCGCGCGCGTGAGCGACGAACGCCCCGAGGGCTCGCCGCCCGCGAGCGAAGGCGCCCGGCCGACGCCACCCGCGGAGCCGGATCTGTTCGCCGCGGCCGAAGCGTCGACGCCTGCATCGACGCCCACACCGGACGCACCGACGCCAGCGCCGACGCCTGCGTCCGCCGTGCCTGCGCCGACGTCCGAGCCGGCCCCCGCGGAAAGTGCACAAACGGCGGGCCACGCGTCGTCCGATCCGATGTCGCCGCACTTCGTGCCGCCGCGGCCGCCGCATCCGTTGGATTCGTATCCGCGCGTGGAATCGCTGCCCGACTTCCCGCACCGCGAGCCGCGCCGCGGCGGGCCCGAGGACACGGACCCGCGTGCGTGGCGCGAGTTCCGGCCCGACGACGAGAAGCCGTTCTTCCCCACCGGCGACGGCGAGATGAGCTTCTTCCAGCACCTCGAAGAGTTGCGCGTGGTGCTGATGCGCTCGGTGTTCGCCATCGCGATCGGCGCGGTGGGCGGCTGGTGGCTCGCGCCGATCGTGCTGGAGGACGCGATCCGCCGCACGGTCAAGGTGGTCACGGTGCTGTCGCCGTTCGAGGCGTTCAACGAGCGGCTCAAGCTGATGGTGATCCTGGGCAGCGTGATCGCACTGCCGATCGTGCTGTGGCAGATCTGGTCGTTCGTGGTGCCGGGGCTGCTCAAGCGCGAGCGGGGCTGGATCCTGCCGCTGGTGATGGGCTCGATCGTGCTGTTCGTGGCCGGCGCGTCGGCGGCGTACTTCTACGTGGTGCCGCTGGTGGTGCACGTGCTCGAGGGGTTCGTGGTGCCGGGCATGCTCACGCAGATCCGGCTCAGCTTCCTGCTCGACTTCACGTACAACCTGGCGCTCGCGTGCGGCATCCTCGCGCAGCTGCCGCTGGTGACCATGCTGCTCACCGCGATCGGGCTGGTGACGCCGGGATTCCTGCTGCGGCAGTGGCGCTACGCGCTGGTGGGCATCTTCATCCTGACGGCGCTCATCACGCCGGGCGACGTGGTCAGCGCGCAGCTCGTGATGGGCTTTCCGATGGCGGCGCTGTACTTCCTGAGCGTGGGACTGTCGGCGCTGGTGGCGAAGAAGCGCACGGAATCCGAAGAGGCGTGGCTGAACGACGGAGAGGAGAAGACCCGTGCCCCGAGCTGATCGCGCCGCGCGCACGCGCGCCGCGCGTGCACCGAAGCGCCGTTCGCGCACCGTTCCGCCCGAGCACGTGCTGGCGGTGGACGTGGGCAACAGCGAGACCACCGTGGGCCGCTTCTTCGGCACGGAGCTGGAGGAGTTCTGGCGCCTCACGAGCGGCCGCGTGACGGCCGACGAGCTGCGGCTGCAGCTGGAAGCGCTCGTGCGTTCGAGCGCCACGGGCTGGGGCAGCGTGGTGTGCTCGGTGGTGCCGTCGCTCACCGGCCCGTGGCTGGACGCGCTGCGGCGCGTGACCGGGCTCGATCCCGTCGAAGTGACCGCGTCGAACACGCCGCTGCCCGTGCGCGTGCCGGACCCTTCGTCGGTGGGCGCGGACCGCATCGCGAACGCGCTCGCCGTGACGCGGCTGCACGGCACGCCGGCGATCGTGGTGGACCTGGGCACGGCGACCACGTTCGACTGCGTGGCGAAGGACGGCGCCTACGTGGGCGGCGCGATCGCGCCCGGCGTGGTGACGTCGTCGGAGGACCTGTTCCGCCGCGCGGCCCGGCTCGCGCGCGTGGACCTTCGCGCCCCCGAGCGAGCGCTGGGCCGCACCACCGAGGAGTGCCTGCGCGTGGGCGTGATCTGGGGCAACGCGGGCCTGGTGGACGCGCTCGTGCGGCGCATCGCGAAGGAGCTGGGCGGCAAGCCGCGCGTGGTGGCCACGGGCGGCCTCGCGTCGGTGATCGCGCCCGAATGCGAGACCGTGCAGGTGGTGGACGAGGCGCTGACCTTGAAAGGCATGCGCCTGCTGTGGGAAGAACGCAGGTGAATCGACATGTTCGCGGCCGTGTGGCCCGTCGTCACATCCGGGAGGGAGCCTTGAAGCACATGCGCATCGCATCGTTCGCCGTCGTCGCGCTGGCCGCCACCGTCGCGATCGCGTCCGCCGGCGCGAAGAAGCCCGGCACGGGCGCGTTCCGTCCGATTCCGCCCACCGCGGTGCAGCAGGACTCGCTGATCCGCCCGGGCGAGTCGCACTTCGCGCACCTGTGGCAGATCACGTTCGGCGGCCAGAACGCCGAGGCCTACTGGAGCGCCGACGGCCGCAAGATCAGCTTCCAGGCCATGACCGGCGACATGAAGTGCGATCAGCAGTACTGGATCGACCTCGCCACCGGGCAGATCACGCGCTACAGCACTGGCAAGGGTCGCACCACGTGCGGCTACTGGTACGACCACGACCAGCGCCTGCTGTTCGCGAGCACGCACCTGGGCGGCGACGCGTGCCCGCCGGATCCCGACATGAGCCAGGGCTACACGTGGGCGATCTATCCGTCCTACGACATCTTCACCTGCAAGCCCGACGGCTCCGACCTCAAGCGCCTCACCGACAACCCGGCGTACGACGCCGAGGCCACGGTGTCGGTGGACCAGAAGTGGATCATCTTCACCAGCAAGCGCGACGGCGACATCGACCTGTACAAGATGCGCCCCGACGGCACCGGCCTGATGCGGCTGACGAACAGCCCCGGCTACGACGGTGGCGCGTACTTCTCGCACAGCGGCAAGCAGATCGTGTGGCGCACGTACCGCACCGACGACGCCACGAAGGTGGCCGCGTTCCGCGACCTGCTCGCGAAGGACCTGGTGAAGCCCGCGAAGATGGACATCTGGGTGGCCAACGCCGACGGCACGAACCCGCGCCGCATCACCGACAAGCCGGGCGCATCGTTCGCGCCGTTCTTCACGCCCGACGACAAGAAGATCATCTACTCGTCGAACTGGGAGAACCCGCGCAGCCGCAACTTCGACCTGTACATGGTGCCCGTGGCGGGCGGCGAGCCCGTGCCGGTGACGCGCGACTCGGACTTCGACGGCTTCCCGATGTTCAGCCCCGACGGGAAGTGGCTCGTCTTCTGCTCGAACCGCGGCGGCAAGGTGCAGGGCGAGACGAACATGTACATCGCCGAGTGGAAGCCCTGAGACGCAACGGTGGGGCGGCGGCCGCGGGGATCCTGGCGATCCTGGCGGCCGTCGCCGCATTCCGCTGGCCCGACGCGCCGCGGCTGCCGTTCCTGAACGACGACTATCTGTTTCTCGACAAGACCGCGCGCACGCCCTTCTCGCACCTCTTCGGATTCGAGCAGCTGGCGTTCCACTGGTGGCGGCCGTGGTCGCGCGAGTTGCACTACTGGGCGCTGTCGCGCGCGTTCGGCGCGCACGAGCCCGCGTTCCACGTGGCGAACGCGCTGCTGTGGCTGGCGGCGCTCGGACTGTTCGCGGCGCTCGCGCGTCGCGCCGTGGGCGGGCGCGCCGCGGTGGTGGCCACGCTCGGCGCCGCGGCGATGGCCGCGTGGGACCTGCCGCTGCTGTGGGCCGCCGGCGCGCAGGACCTGTGGATGATCGCGTGGTCGCTCGCCGCGCTGCTGGCCTGGGCGAACGACCGCCGCGCGTGGGCCGCGCTCGCGTTCGCGCTGGCGTTGGCGAGCAAGGAGACCGCCGCGCTGCTGCCCGTGGTGGCGATCGCGTGGGACGTGGGCATCGCGCGCCGCGCGCCGTTCGCCGCGCTGCGCCGCGCGTGGCCGCTCGCCGTGCTGACGCTGGCCTGGGCCGCGGTGCATCCCGTGCTCGGCGGCCGCCTGTGGCAGGGCGCGTTCACGCCGCTGCCGCCGTCGCCCGCGGCGATTCCCGCGTGGCTCGTGCCGTTGCGCG
>JBGAOB010000008.1:0-36887 GCA_044222045.1 Candidatus Eiseniibacteriota bacterium | reverse complement strand
CGGTCCGCGGGCCGTCAACGTTCCGGCGACCCCACGACGGGACGCCCGCAACACGTCGCACTGTTCCCGATTCACCCCCCTGTCGGTCGTACCACCTTTCACTCTCGCAACGAGGGGAGCTCCATGCACAAGTCGCTGACTCGCATTCTCAGCGCCCTCGCCGTCGTCGCCTGTACGGCGGCCGCGGCCTTCGCCTTGGTGTACCCGCCGGGCACCGTCAATGGCACGTCGCCCGGCCCGTTCCCCGACACGCTCAGCATCTGGCACGTCCAGAACCCGTCGGCCGTCCCGCACCCGGCGCTGCTCGACACCGTCTACGGCATCGGTGGCATCGTGACCGGGTTCGACGCCAAGCCGTCGGGCTTCGCGTTCTACCTGCAGACCTCCTGCCCCGGCACGGTGCCGAACCCGTACGCGGGTGTGGACGTCTTCACCGGCTCGTTCAACTTCAACGCCACGCCGTTCAACATCGCGCTCGGTGACTCGGTCATCATCTACGGGCGCGTCCAGGAGTTCCCGCAGACGAACGGCGGCACCGAGATCGAAGGTCTCGACGGCGTGCAGGGCTCGCAGGACCTGGCCTATCGCAAGATCAACTCGGGCAACCCGCTGCCCCCGTTCTTCGTGGGCAACGTGAACAACCTGCGCGAACTGCCCACGAACCCGAACGGCGAGCTCTGGGAAGGCATGCTGGTGCGCATCCAGTCCCCGATGCGCGTCGCCCGCGTCGTCAACCTGGGCACGTCGAACTCGTTCCTGCTCGTGGACAACACGGTGCCTCCGGCCTCGGCCGTGGACTCGGTGTTCGTCGACGGCAACACGCTGACCACCTACGCGCCGCCGGCGCTCGGCGTGGTCGTGGACATGGTGCAGGGCATCTACGAGCAGCGCGCCCGTGGCTACCGCATCCAGCTGCGTGACGGCAACGACATCACGCTGTCGACCCCGCCGAACCTGATCGACGCCTACCCGGTCGCCGAGAACCAGGTCCGCGTGGTCTTCGACCGCAACGTGACCAGTGGTTCGGCCACGAACACCACCAACTACACGCTCGGCTCGTTCGGATCCGTGGATGCCGCGGTGATGGACGGTACGGACAAGGCGGTTCTCACCATCACCAGCGGACAGGTTCACGGCGGTCTCGAAACGGTGACCGCGGTGAACATCGCGGGGCTCGCGAACGGTCTGATCCAGACCACGCCGCAGACCCGCACGTTCGTGAACGGCGTGCTCACGTGCGCCGACGTGCAGGCCGCGAACCCGGATTCGCTCGTCAACGGTACGGCGTGCTTCGACAAGTCGCGCTTCGCCGGTACGTCGGGCCAGGTCAACCAGGGCGCGCTCGGTCCGCGCATGACCGTGTCGGGTACGGCGACGGGCATCTACGCGCCGCTCTACTACCTGACGGACGACGTGCAGGGCCTGCGCAGTGGCGTGTCGGTGTTCGCTCCGCTGGCGCCGCTCGTCCAGGGCCGTCGCTACCTGTACGTGGGGTCGGTGCAGGAGTTCGCGGGTGAGTCCGAGGTGTCGGACAACCAGTACATCGTGGACCAGGGCGTGGGTGCGTCGTTCAGCCCCGTCACGGCCAAGGTCATCACGCTGGCCCGCGACACCTGCGACTACAGCAACGCGCTGATCGACGGTGAGGATTACGAAGGCATGCTCGTCAAGGTGCCGTTCGCGACGATCGTGCTGAACACGCTCAACCAGCAGCTGCCGACGAACGGTTTCCACATCGCCCAGATCCGCTCGGCGGCGCCGAACGACTCGAGCTACATCTTCGTGTCGAACCTGAACAACGTGCTCACGCCGTTCACGCATCCGACGCTGGGCCGCAAGGTGGCGGTGACGGGCGTGCTGCACTACGCGAACGGCAGCTTCCGCATCTGCCCGCGCAACTACGCCGACATCGAGTTCGATCCCACCGTGGATGCGAACCCGACCCTGCCGGCGCGCGTGACGTTTGCGGCCGCTCCGAACCCGACGACCTCGCGCTCGAACATCTCGTTCGGTCTGCCGCGCGATGCCGACGTGGAACTGGGCGTGTACGACATCACGGGCCGCAGCGTGGCCTCGCTGGCTCGCGGCGTCCTGCCGGCCGGCAACTACAGCCGCGCCTGGGACGGTCGTGCGTCGAACGGCTCCAAGGCTCCGGCGGGCGTGTACTTCTATCGCCTGCGCGTGGGTGCCGAGACGTTCTCGCTCCGCAGCATCAAGCTCGGCAACTGACGAGCCTCGCAGCAGCGGCGGCCGGGTCCCTTCGGGGGCCCGGCCGCCCGCGTTTTGCCAGCGTCCGGCGCGGTTCCTATACTGCCGCCCCACACGCCAGCCGAGCCCCGCTGGCCGCATCCCGAGCAGCCCTCTCTCCCCGGAGCACTCCGCCTGTCATGACTTCCCAGCCTGCCCTCGAAGGGCGCCGGGTCGCCGACTCGGCCACCGAGATGACCCAGCTGGTGCTGCCGCAGCACGCGAACGTGCACGGCACGCTGCTGGGCGGCACGGTGATGCACTGGGTGGACCTGGCGGCGGCCGTGGTGGCGAATCGCCACAGCCGGCGCCCGGTGGTGACCGCCGCGTTCGACGAGATGTCGTTCCTCGCCCCGGTCATGGTGGGGCAGGTCGCGCTCATCCGGGCGCGCATGACCCTGGTGGACAGAAGCAGCATGGAGATCCGCGTCGACGTGACGTCGGAGGACGTGCTCACCGGCGAACGTCGCCGCACGGGCACCGCCTTCGTGACGTTCGTGGCGCTCGACCCGGTGACGCGACGGCCGACGCCGGTGCCGCCACTGGTGCTGGACACCGACGAGGAACGCGCCGAACACGCGCTGGCGATGGAGCGGCGGCAGCACCGGCTGGAACGCCGCCGACAGCAGAAGCCCCGATGAACGCAACGCGCGGGGTCGTCCCCGCGCTCCACGGAGGGCCCGGCACACCGGGCCGGACGCAAGGGAGGACGTGATGCCCATCTCGATCGTGGTGCCGCAGCTCGGCGAAAGCGTGGCCGAAGGCACCGTCGCCAAGTGGCTCAAGGCGCCCGGCGACAAAGTGCGCAAGGAAGAGCCGCTCGTCGAGATCCAGACGGACAAGATCAACGTCGAGATCCCCTCGCCGTCCGAGGGCACGCTCGCGGCGATCCTCGTTCCCGAGGGCACCACGGTGCTCGTGGGCACCGAAATCGGCACGATCGCCGGTGCGAACGAAGCCGCCGGTGCGAGCGGCCCGCCCGCGACGATTCCCGTGACCACGTCGGCCGCGGCGCCGTCCGCGCCGGCTCCCGCCGCCGCGAGCGCGCCCGCCCCGGCGCCCGTGGGCGCCGGCGTGGGCAACGGCCCCGCGCCCGAGGACTCGCGCGGCCTGTCGCCCGCGGTGCGCAAGCTCATGCGCGAGCACTCGGTGGGCATGGCGGAGATCGCTTCGATCGCCGGCTCCGGCGTGGCCGGCCGCGTGACGCGTGACGACCTGCTCGACTGGCTGCAGCGCCGCGGTTCGGCGCCCGCGCCCGTCGCGACGGCCGTCGCCGTGGCCGCGCCTGCCGCCGCGCCCGCCGCCGTGCCGTCGTTCCTGCGCGCGCAGGCCGGCGCCCCGGCCGCCGGCGGCGCTCGCGAGGAGACGATCACCTTCTCGCGCGTGCGCAAGGTGATCTCGGACAACATGGTGAAGGCCAAGCACACGGCCGCGCACACGCACTGCTTCGACGAAGTGGACATGGGCGCGATCGTGGCGCTGCGCAAGGAGTGGGCGCCGAAGCTCGAGGCGCAGGGCGTCAAGCTCACGTACATGCCGTTCTTCATCAAGGCCGCGGTGCTCGCGCTCAAGGAGTACCCGTGGATGAACGGCTCCGTGTCGCCCGCCGGGGACGCGATCATCGTGAAGCGGTACTACAACATCGGCATCGCCGTGGGCCGCGACGAAAAGGGCCTGATCGTGCCGAACCTCAAGGACTGCGACGTGAAGAACCTCGTGCAGATCGCGGCCGAGGTGAACGACATCGCGTCGCGCGCGCGCGCCGACCGCCTGAAGACCGACGAGATCCAGGGCGGAACGTTCTCGATCAGCAACGCGGGCGTGTTCGGCGCCGTCAACTCGGCGCCGGTCATCAACGTGCCCGAGGTGGCGATCCTCGGCGTGCACAAGATCGTGGAGCGCCCGGTCGTGCAGAACGGCCAGATCGTGGCGCGCCCGATGATGAACGCGGTCATCGGCTTCGATCACCGGGCCGTCGACGGCGAGCTGGCCGTGAAGTTCCTGCGCCGCTTCTGCGAGCTTCTGGAGAAGCCCGAGCTGCTCTGGTTCTACGCCTGAGTTCCAGCGCGACCGCGGGGCACCTGGTCCCGCGGTCGCGGCGATCCTCCCGGCCGGGGAAGCGCCATGTCCGAGCTCCACGTCTGTCACCTGGGCCCCACGCCCTATCGCGAGGGCCTCGCGATCCAGGAAACGCTCGTCCGCCTGCGGGCGGAGGGCGAGACCGGGGACTGGTTGCTCTACGCCGATCATCCACCGGTCCTGACCGTCGGCCGCAATCCCAGCGACGGCAACCTGCGCGTGGACGCCGGCACGCTGGTGGCGCGCGGGATCGAGGTGTTCGAGGTGGCGCGCGGCGGGGACGTGACCTGGCACGGGCCGGGTCAGCTCGTCGGGTATCCCATCGTCGAACTCTCGCGCGTGAACCGGGACCTGCACCGCTGGTTGCGCGTGCTGGAGGAAGGCCTCATCGGTACGCTGGCGCGCTGGGGGCTGTCGGGAGAACGGGTCCCGGGTCGCACCGGTGTGTGGGTGGAGGGCGAGAAGATCGCCTCCATCGGTGTCGCCGTGCGCCGGTGGGTCGGCTATCATGGCTTCGCACTCAACGTTTCGCCGGCCCTGGACGGCTTCGAACTGATCCACCCGTGCGGTCTGCACGGGGTCCGGATGACCTCGATGGCCGCCCGGCTGGGGGCCCGCGGCCCCTCGCTGGAACAGGCCCGGGAGGCGGCCACGTCGGAATTGGCCGACCTGCTGGGGTATGGCCGGGTGGTACCGGTGCTCGCAACCGAGCTTCGACATCTCGTGGACACCGCCGGAGCCGCCGGCACATCGAACCACCCCAGTGTTGCGGGCACGGGGCCCGCGTAAACCCAGGAGGACACGCATGGTCACGCTCACCGACGCTGCCGCCCGGAAGCTCTCCGAACTCCTCTCGCAGCAGACGGAGCCCGTGATCGGGCTGCGCCTGAGCGTCCAGCAGGGCGGCTGCTCGGGTTACTCGTACGGCATGGCGTTCGCCGAGACGCAGGAAGCGAACGACTGGGTCGGCGAGTTCGGCGGCGTGAAGGTGCTGGTGGACCCCGAGAGCGCGGCGGTACTGAGCGGCGTCGAGGTGGACTACGTCGAGACGCTGCAGGCGACCGGATTCGCGATCCGCAACCCGAACGCCGTCCGCTCGTGCGGCTGCGGCAAGTCGTTCGAGACCCATTGAGCGGAGACCGCGTGCGGATCACCCTGTTCAGCGTGGACGAGGCGAACCGGCTGCTGCCGCGCCTGCGCCCCGAACTCGAGCGCCTGGTCGCGCTCAAGGCCGAGCACGATCGCCTGACCACGCGCCTGGAGGTGCTGTCGGTGGCGCTCGCGGGCGCCGCGTCCGACAACCCCGACGCGATCGAGCGCCGCGACGTGGCCGAACGCCACCAGCGCGTGGGCGCCGAGATCACGAAGGGCGTCGAGGGCGTGCAGTCGATGGGCGCGGTGGTGAAGGACTTGGACCGCGGCACCGTGGACTTCTACGCGGTCGCGAGCGGCGACAAGCTGATCTTCCTGTGCTGGCAGCTCTCCGAGACCGAGGTGGGCCACTGGCACACGCTCGAAGGCGGCTTCGCGGGACGGCTGCCGCTGAACAACGTCGAGAGCGACTAGGTTCGGCGTGAGCACCTCGACGATCTCGCTGCCCGCCGGCGCGCGCCCGTTCGCGGAGTACGCCGCGCTCGACGCGGAGACGATCCGCGAGCGCACGTGGGCGGCCAAGCGCCGGCTCGGCAAGCGCGCGGTGGTGCTGGGGCACCACTACCAGCGCGAGAGCGTGGTGGAGTTCGCGGACTTCCGCGGCGACTCGTTCAAGCTCTCGCAGCTCGCCTCGCAGCAGGGCGACGCCGAGTTCATCGTGTTCTGCGGCGTGCACTTCATGGCCGAGTCGGCCGACGTGCTTCGCCAGGACCACCAGACCGTGGTGCTGCCCGACCTGAAGGCCGGCTGCTCCATGGCCGACATGGCGACGACCGAGGACGTGGAAGAGGCGTGGGACCGGCTCGTGCGCGCGCACGGCGACGTGTTCACGCCCGTCACCTACATGAACTCCACGGCCGCGCTCAAGGCGTTCTGCGGCGCACGCGGCGGCGTGGTGTGCACGTCGTCGAACGCTCCGAAGGTGCTGGAGTGGGCGTGGGCGCGGAAACCGAAGGTGTTCTTCTTCCCCGACCAGCACCTGGGCCGCAACTCGTCCCACGCGATGGGCGTGCCGCTGACGCAGATGGCCACGTGGGACTGGCGCGCCGAGGATCTGGCGAACGTCAACGCGGCCGCGTACCGGCCCGACACCCGGATCGTGCTGTGGCAGGGCTTCTGCTCGGTGCACACGAAGTTCGCGAAGCACCAGATCGACGAGGCGCGCGCCGCCGACCCGGCGGTGAAGGTGCTCGTGCATCCGGAGTGCCCGTTCGACGTGGTGCAGAACGCCGACCTCGCCGGCTCGACCGAGTACATCATCGACCAGGTGCGCGCGGCCGCACCCGGCACGCACTGGGCGATCGGCACCGAGATCCACCTGGTGAACCGCCTGGCGCTGGAGCATCCCGAGCAGCGCATCCACTCGCTGCAGAAGAACGTGTGCCCGTGCGCCACCATGAATCGCATCGACCCGGCGCACCTGCTGTGGACGCTGGAGAACCTGGCCGACGGCCACGTGGTGAATCCGATCCGCGTGAGCGACGACGTGAAGCGCGACGCGCGCACCGCCCTCGATCGCATGCTCGCCCTCAAGGGCTCGGGCGCGATCGGCGGCGACATGGGCAAGGACTGAGCGCGGCGGCCTGCGCCACGCCACGAGGAATCCGATGAGCGACGACCGAACCCCCGCGGGCGACGAGACGCCCGGCGAACTGCTGTCGATCGGCGAGCCCGGCGCCGCGCCCGAAGTGGGTGTGTTCGGCGCGCCGCGCCCCGCCGTGCCGCAGCGCGTGCCGCTCGCGCCGCGCACGCGCGGCTGCGCGTCGGGCGCCGGCTCCGGTATGGCGATCGGGCCGGACGGGCAGTTCCGCCGCCTGCCGTCGTGGCTCAAGGTGAAGCTGCCCGGCGGCGGCGAGTACGGCGAAACGAAGACCATGCTGCGCCAGCAGAAGCTCGTCACGGTGTGCGAGGAAGCGCGCTGCCCGAACCTCGGCCACTGCTGGGAGCGCGGCACCGCCACCATCATGATCCTGGGCGAGCTGTGCACGCGCCGCTGCGGCTTCTGCGCCGTGGCGCCCGGTCGGCCGAACGGCTACGTCGACTGGGACGAGCCGCGTCGCGTGGGCGAGGCCGTGGCCGCCATGAACCTGCGCCACACGGTGATCACGTCCGTGGCGCGCGACGACCTCAAGGACGGCGGCAGCACGATCTTCGCGAACGTCATCGAGGAGATCCGCAAGCGCTCGGCCACCGTGATCGAGGTGCTGATCCCCGACTTCCGCGGCCACTGGGACGACCTGCAGCGTGTGATCGACGCGCGGCCCGACGTGATCAATCACAACATCGAGACCGTCGAGCGCCTGCACCCCGAGGTGCGCCCGAGCGCGCGCTACGACCGCACGCTCGAGCTGCTGCGCCGCGTGCGCGAGAGCGGCACGGGCATCAAGGCGAAGAGCGGCATCATGGTCGGGCTCGGCGAGACCGAGGACGAGATGCAGGCCACGTTCCGCGACCTCGTGGCGCACGGCTGCCAGCTGCTCACGATCGGCCAGTACCTGCGGCCGTCGGCGATGCACCTGCCGGTCGTCGAGTACGTGCACCCCGACCGCTTCGCGCAGTGGAAGACGGACGCCGAGGCGCTGGGCTTCGAGAGCGTGGCGAGCGGCCCGCTCGTGCGCTCGAGCTACCACGCCGACCTGCTCGCGGGCACGGTGAAGCCCGGGGAGAGCAGCAAGGGCGCGTGAGTCGCCGCGCGCGACGACGAAAGCGAAGCGGCCCGCGCGGGAGATCGCGCGGGCCGCTTCGTCTTCGTGCGTGCGCGGGTCGGTGGCCCGGCCGGATCAGCGATACAGCGACTTGATCGAGCCCCAGGTGCGATCGGGAACCGGGGTCGACGCGTCGCAGGTGACCCAGCCATAGCACGCGTGTCCCGTCGGGCAGTCGCCCGCGATCGAGGACGCCGCGCCGCCCGGCTGCCACGTTGCGCGGCTGCCATGGCCGGGCGTGTTCGCTCCGGAGATGACCAGGCTCGGGACGCCGACGGGGCCCGTCAGTCGGGCATAGCTGAATCCGAGACACATCGGATCGCCGCACCCCGTGCACGACGGGCTCCCGGTGGTCCGCGCGTGATTGAAGCTCAGCCGGAAGGCGAAGATCTCCTGTTGGGCGGGCAGCGCGAACGCGAGCTGCGGCGGCACGGCCACCATGAGGCGCACGAGCGCGGAGTTCGTCGCGGGCGGGATGGGGGAGGAAGCCAGCTGGTATTGCCCGATCCCACCCGCGGCCAGCCCACCCCAGAGGTCCACGCAGGCCGTGGCCGTCGCGGGGGGCACGGGATCGATGGCCAACGACGTCGTCCGGCAAGAGCCCACGTTCTTGTACTCCCACCAAGACGGCAGCGTCGTTCCGGTCGAGGCGATCGAGATCCCCGCTTCGACTCCCGTGTACGGGCCGGGCTGCGCCTGGTCGAGGCGGTACGACGCCACCAGGTAGTCGACGCCGGTGTTCACGTCGCAGGCGAACGCCTTGTTGTACGTGCCGCCGTCGCCGTAGCACTGGTCCCAGCGAATGTAGAGTTCGTTCCCGGCGAACGCCGCGGGAGCGACTGCCATCAGCGCCAACACGGCGAGCAACGAGCTTCGAGCGAGCAAGCGACGCATGGTGTGAGCCTCCCGTGGATGGCGAGGAGGGCGCGCGTCGTGCGGGGCGCGCCCCGGGCCCGGTGGTCGGACGACGACGTCTCCGCCGGGGAATGCCGTGCGGAAAGTGTATGCCGTGCCCGATCCGGCCGGACACGGTCATCTTCCGGGAGAACCGCCTCGCCCCGCGAAAAGCCGACGGGCCGGCCCCTCGTGGGAGCCGGCCCGTCGTGTGCGGTCGAACGATGGTCAGTCGTCGGAATCCAGCCAGTGCTTCCAGGCGCGCTCGTCGAACGGGCGGCCGAGGAAGTCGGATACCAGTTCGGCGGCGGGCTTCGAGCCGCCCGGCGCCAGCACGGCCATGCGGTACTTCGTGGCCACGCCGGGCTCCAGCAGTTTCGACTGGTCGAACTGCGCGAACAGGTCCTTCGCGATCACGAGCGACCACATGTAGGTGTAGTACACGGCCGAGTAGCCGTCGAGGTGTCCGAAAGCGCACTGGAAGTGCGTGCCGTCCACGAACGGGTACGGCTGGTACTTCTCGACCAGCGACTTCATGTAGTCGGTCGTGTTGATCGCGGCGGGATCCTTGTCGTAGTAACCGAGCGACGTGCCCGCATACACCATCTGGCGGCGCACCAGCAGGCCCTTGCCGAAGTCGTTCGCGCGGTTCATCTGCTTCACCAGCTCCGCGGGGATCGGCTCGTGCGTCTGGTAGTGCTTCGCGAACGTGGCGAGCACCTCGGGGCTGCGCACCCACTCCTCGAGCATCTGCGACGGCGCCTCGACGAAGTCCTGCTCCGTGCGGATGCCGCCGATGCCCACCCAGCGCTGGTGGCCGGCGAACATGTTGTGCAGCAGGTGGCCGAACTCGTGGAAGAACGTGGTGACGTCGCTGTACTCCATCAGGCCCGGGTCGCCGGGGTCGCCGCCGGGAAAGTTGCACACCAGCGTGGCCTCGGGGATCTGGCGCCCTTCGATGCCCGTGCGCACGTCGAACTGGGCGGCGTGGTTGTACTTGCCGTCGCGCGGGTGCATGTCGAGGTAGAAGCGGCCGGCGAGCTTGCCGCCGTCCCACATCTCCCAGCACTCCACGCTCGGATGCCACACCGGCGCGTTCGGCACGCGCTTGAACTCGACGCCGAAGATCTTCGACGTGGTGCTGAGCACGCCTTCCTTCACCGCTTCGTACGGAAAGTACGGGCGCACCGACTGCGAGTCGAAGTTGTAGTCCGACTTGCGCACCTGCTCGGAGTAGTAGGTGTTCTCCCAGAAGTTCACGACCGTCGCGGACGCGTCGTCCTTCTTCTTGCGCGCCAGCAGCTGCTGGTACTCGCGCGCCTGCCGGTCGGCCGAGGCCGCCACCACGCGGTCGATGAAGCTGTGCGCGTTCGCGGCGCTGCCCACCATCTTGTCGGCGGTCACGCAGTCGGCCCAGTTCGTGAAGCCCAGCAGCGTCGCCAGCTCGTGCCGCTTCTGGCGCATGCGGTCGAGCACGTCGATGTTCTTGGGGAACGCGCGGTTGTTGTACTCCATGTACATCTGCTTGCGCAGCGCCTCGTTGCTCGCGTACGTGAACACCGGCACGGCGTCCGGGTAGTCCACCGTCAGCGTGATCTTGCCGTCGGCGCCGGCCTTGTGGCGGTCGACGAAGTCCTGCGGCAGGCCCGCGAGCGCGCTCGCATCCACCTGGAACGGGCGCTTGTCCTCGCGGATGTTGCGGCCGAACTCCTGCCCGATCTCCACGATCTCGTCGCTCAGCTTGCGGATCTTCTCGCGCGTCGCATCGTCCTTGTCGACGCCCGCGAGCCGGAAGTCGCGCAGCGCGCGCGTGACGTAGTGGCGCGTCTGCGCGTCGACGCCCGACAGGTCGAGCGCGGCGAGCGCGTTGTACACGTCGTGGTTCAGCGACAGCTCGGTCCCGTACGCGGAGGCTTCCTGCACCAGTTTCTCGCCCACGCTGCGTGTGGCCGAGTCGGGGTGCACTTCCGAGATCAGGTTGCTCTGCGAACCCATCATGTCGAGCTGGCGCAGCGCCTCGTCGTAGGGCGTCAGCGTGTTCGCGAGCGTTCGCGGGCCCTTCACGGCCAGCAGCTTCGCGATCGACGCCTTCGCGGCGGCGAGCCGGGCCTGCTGGCGGGCCTTGAACGCGGCGGGCGAGGGCCGTCCCGTCCAGAACGGAGCGTTGTCCGTCGGCGCGGCGGTCCGGGCGGGCGTGGCCGCCGCCGCCGGCGCGTGCGAGAAGGCCAGCAGCGCGAGCGGCGCCGCCAGTACGAGCAACATGCGCTTCACGTGTCCTCCGAATGGCCGTGCGACCCGGGGGCGCCGCCGGCGGGTGGGGGGTGGGATGTCGGCCGCGAAAGGTAGCGGAGACCCCATCGGCGGCTCAGCGCAGCGCCACGGACGGGCCGGATCGCGGGACGAGTGCGGCACGCCGGCGCCTCCCGGTCCGCGCGGGCACGCGCCGCCGCGAACGCCACGCCGGAACACGCACGCGGGCGCCCGCTGTTCCCACGGGCGCCCGCACGGCAGGCCTCAGCCCTGCTTCGGCGGCTTGGCCGGGCGCATCTCCACGCGGCTGTACAGCGCGCGCGCCGGCGAGCGGAGCAGGTCCACCACCACGTCGCCGACGTCGGCGGGCTGCAACGCCCAGTCCTGCTTCGCCGCCGTGCCGCGCCCGAACTCGGTGGCCACGCTGCCGGGCATCAGGTAGCTCACGCGGATGTCGTCGTGCCGCAGTTCCTGGAACAGCACTTCGCTGAACCCGTTCACGGCGTGCTTGCTGGCGCAGTAGGCGCCCGCGCCCGGGAACGCGTTCCGCCCGGCGAGCGAGGAGATGTTGAAGATGTAACCGCCGCCGCGCTGCTTCATGGCCGGGATCGCCTCGCGCGTGCAGTAGAAGAGCCCGTTCACGTTCGTGTCGATCACGGTGCGGAAGTCCTCGGGGCTCATCTCGGCGATCGGGCCGAACAGCCCCACGCCCGCGTTGTTCACGAGCACGTCGAGCCCGCCCAGGTCCGCCACCACGCGCCCGACCGTGTCGCGCACCGCGCCGTGGTCGCGCACGTCGAGCGCGTAGCCGCGCGCGCCGTGACCGATCTCGCGTGCCGCGGCCTCGGCGTGCGCCGCCTGCCGCGCGGTCAGCGCCACCGTCGCCCCCTCGCGCGCAAGCGCCTCGGCCACGCCCCGCCCGATCCCGCGATTGCCGCCCGTCACCAGTGCCACCTTGCCGTCCAGGAAACCCATGCGTCCTCCGTGGAATGTGCGTGCGCCGTCGTCTGCGCGCCGGCTTGGGATGCCGGTCGCGCGCGCGCGGTGCGATCGGCCTGTCGTGCGTGCACCGCCGGAGCCCGCCCCGGCGCCGCGCGGCTTTCTCCAACGGGGCTAGACGAGGTCTTCGGGGCCGATCCGCCGCCGCAGGCGGCCCGAGCGGAAGTCGGCGCCGATCTCGAATTCGGCGAACGTGCCCGGCAGGAACTCCACCTCGTCGCCGGTCAGCAACGCGGCGAGCCGCGCCACCTGCGGCAGGTGCGACACGATCAGCACGGTGCCGTCGGCCGGGGCCATCGCGGCCAGCGCGGCCAGCGTGGCGGCCGGGTCCTCGTCGGGGCGCAACTCCGCGGCCTCGGCCAGCGGCAGGTCCTGGGCGATCCGGCCCAGCAGCACGCGCGCGGTCTCCCGGGCGCGCCGGAACGGGCTCGTCAGCGCCACGTCGGGGCGCCACGCCTCGCGCAGGAGGGCGGCCGCGAGGCGCTCCACGTAGGCGGCCCCTTCGGGCAGCAGCTCGGCGTCGGGGGCCTGCCCCGCGGCGCGGCCGTGGCGCAGCACGGCGAGTACGATCGGCATGCGACCTATGATCCACGGGACACTCGAACGCGTCCAGCGGTGTATGAATGTCCGGCGGAGCGCCGCCTCCGATCCCGCGGCCGGCGCGCTCCGCTCCACCCCGGAGGTCGCACTCCCTCATGCCCCCGTCCGCATCGAGCCTGTTCCAGGCGCCCGGTCGTCCGCAGGCGCTGCGCGTGTTCATGATCTTCGCGCTGATCGTGGTGCTGCAGATTCCCGTCCTGTTCATGAGTTTCCTGGTGCAGGAGCGTCGCAGCCGGCGTGACGCCGCGGGCCAGGAGATCGCCTCCAAGTGGGGCAACGCCCAGACGCTGATCGGCCCCGCACTCGTGGTGCCCTGGGAGCAGCGCTGGACCGACACGAACGCGCAGGGCCAGCGCGTGGAGCGGCGCGAGTGGCGCCGCCTCGTGCTGCTGCCCGAGTCGCTGCACGTGCGCGCGCACGTGGCGTCCGAGACGCGGCGACGCGGCATCTACGGCGTGCCGGTGTACCGGCTCGACGCGCAGATCGGCGGGCGCTTCGGGCGCCCCGACTTCGCCAAGCTGGGCGTGGACTCCACGAGCGTCGACTGGCCGCGCGCCGTGCTCGCGGTGGGCGTGTCCGACCCGCGCGCGATCCAGCAACAGACCTCCGTCACGTGGGACGGCCGGCGCGTGGAACTGCAGCCGGGCGCCGCGGACTTCCGCGAGGTGAGCAGCGGCGTGCACGCCGAACTCGCGCTCGCGGCGCCGCCGTGGGGCGCGTCGTTCACGCTGCCGCTGGCCCTGAACGGCACGAACGGCTTCTACCTGGCGCCGTTCGGCAAGCAGACCGAGGCGGAGGTGAGCGGCGACTGGAGCCACCCGAGCTTCCAGGGCGGCTGGCTGCCCACCGAGCGCAGCGTGGCCGACTCGGGCTTCCGTGCGCGCTGGTCGATCCCTTCGCTCGGCCGCAACTACCCGCAGGCGTGGGTGGACCGCACGCCCCGCGAGGGCGAGCGCGGCGTAGCGCAGGAGATCCAGTCGTCCACGTTCGGCCTCGACCTGGGCTCCAGCGTCGACGCGTACCGGCTGTGCGACCGCACGGTGAAGTACGCGGCGCTCTTCTTCATCCTCACGTTCACGAGCTTCTGGCTGCTCGAGGTGCTCGGCAGCCGCCCGCTGCACCCGATCCAGTACGGGCTCGTGGGCGGCGCGTTGTGCGTGTTCGTGCTGCTGGAGCTGTCGATGTCGGAGCACATCGGCTTCGGCGCGTCGTACGCGATCGCGGCCACCGCGGTGGTGGCGCTGATCGTGGCGTACGCCGCGTCGGCGCTCGGCAGCGTGGGCCGGGCGCTGGTCGTGGGCGCCGCGCTCGCGATGCTCTACGGCTTCCATTACGTGGTGCTGCGCAACGAGGACTACGCGCTGCTGCTGGGCTCGCTGCTGCTCTTCGGCGTGCTGGCCGCGGTCATGATGCTGACGCGGCGCGTGTCCTGGTACGGGGCGCCTCCCGGCGCGGCCGGCGGGCCCGCGCACTGACCCCCGCCGCCAGCCGTCGCCCCAGCGCACCAGCCCCGATCAGTGGCGCGTCCCCGGCCAGCGCGGCGCGTTCGACCTGGACGGCGCGGGCTTCCCGCCGGACCGTGGGCGCCGGAGCCCCGGGGTTTGGCCGATCGCGCGGTCGTCCGATACCCTCTCGGCCCACTTCGACGATCATCCCGGCCGCGAGGTCCGGTGGCAGCCCGGTGGCGCCGCCGACTCCCGTTCCCGTCCCCAGTCCGGAGCACCGCCTTCTCCATGAACTCCCCGTTTCTCGAGCAACTGCGCCAGCGCGTCCTGTTCTTCGACGGCGGCCTGGGCACCCAGATCCAGGCGCGTGACCTGACCGCCGACGACTTCGGCGGCAAGCGCTGGGAGGGCTGCCTCGACTACCTGAGCCTCACCCGGCCCGACGTGCTCGAGTCGATCCACGCCACGTACTACGAGGCCGGCGCCGACGTCGTCGAGACGAACTCGTTCCAGGCTTCGCGCGTGCGGCTGGAGGAGTGGGGGCTCGGCGACAAGACGCTGGAGCTCAACCGGGCCGCCGCGGCGAACGCCCGTCGCGTGGCCGACCGCTTCGCCGCGAAGGACGGACGCGCGCGCTTCGTGGCCGGCTCCATGGGGCCGTCGGGCTTCCTGCCGTCGTCCGAGGACGCCGACCTCGGCAAGCTCACGCTGGTGGACCTCGTCGCGACGTTCGTGGACCAGGCGCAGGGCCTGATCGAGGGCGGCGCCGACGTGCTGATCCTGGAGACGTGCCAGGACATCCTCGAGATGAAGGCGCAGATCATCGCGGCGCGCGACGCGATGGCGCGCACCGGTCGCACGGTCCCGCTCCAGTGCTCGATCACGCTCGACCCCACGGGCCGCATGCTGCTGGGCACCGACTTCCGTGGTGCGCTCGCCACGCTCGAAGCGATGCACGTGGACGTCGTCGGGCTCAACTGCTCGACGGGCCCCGACCTGATGCGCGACGCGATCCGCTACCTGTGCGAGAACGCGAGCACGTTCGTGCACTGCATTCCGAACGCCGGCCTGCCCATCAACGACGGCGGCCGCACGCTGTACCCGATGAAGCCCGAACCCATGGCCGAGACGCTGCGCGAGTTCGTGCTCGACTTCGGCGTCAACATCGTGGGCGGCTGTTGCGGCACCACGCCGGACCACATCCGGGCGGTGGTGGCGGCGATCGGTCGCGACACGAAGCCGCGCGTGCGTCCCGGGCGCAGCCGCTGGTTCGTCTCGAGCGGCATGACCGCCGTGGCGCTGGAGCAGGAGCCGCGCCCGCTGCTGATCGGCGAGCGGCTGAACACGCAGGGCTCGCGCAAGGTGAAGCGGCTGGCGCTCGAGTCGGACTACGAGGCCATGATGCCGATCGCGCGCGACCAGGTGGAGGGCGGCGCGCACGTGCTGGACGTGTGCATGGCCCTGACCGAGCGCACCGACGAGAAGGAGATGATGCGCACGCTGGTGAAGAAGCTCTCCCTCAGCGTGGAAGCGCCGCTGTGCATCGACTCCACCGAGCGCGACGTGATCGAAGTGGCGCTGCAGACGTGCCCGGGCTCGGCGATCGTCAACTCCATCAACCTGGAGAACGGCCGCGAGCGCATCGACGCCGTGATGCCGCTGGTCGTGAAGTACGGCGCGGCCGTGATCGCGCTGACGATCGACGAGAAGGGCATGGCCAAGACCGCCGAGCGCAAGCTCGAGGTGGCGCGCCGCATCCACGACATCGTCACGAAGGAGTACGGGCTGCCCGCCGAGCGGCTGATCTTCGACGACCTCACGTTCACGCTGGCCACCGGCGACACGGAGTTCCTGGACTCGGGGCTCGCCACCATCGAGGGCATCCGCGCCATCAAGCGCGAGCTGCCCGGCGTGCTCACCAGCCTCGGCGTGTCCAACGTGTCGTTCGGGCTCGGCAAGGAAGCGCGTGCCGTGCTGAACAGCGTGTTCCTGTACCACTGCGTGCAGGCCGGCCTCGACATGGCCATCGTCAATCCCGCCGACGTGATCCCGATGGCGGAACTCTCCGTCGACGACCGGCGGCTGGCCGAGGACATGGTCTTCAACCGCGACCCGCAGTCGCTGGCGCACTTCATCGCGCATTTCGAGGGCCGTGCGCCCGACGCACGCGCCAAGGAGGACGACGCCGCCGAAGCCGCCCTGAGCGTGGAGCAGCGCATCCACTACCAGATCCTGCACCGCAAGCCCGCCGGCATCGAGACGCTCGTGGACGAGGCGGTGAAGCGGCAGGAGGCGGTCGCGGTGCTCAACAACGTGCTGCTGCCGGCCATGAAGGAAGTGGGCGACAAGTTCGGCTCGGGCGAGCTGATCCTGCCGTTCGTGCTGCAGAGCGCCGAGGTGATGAAGAAGGCCGTCGCGCAGCTCGAGAAGTACCTCGAGAAGCAGGCCGACGTCACCAAGGGCCGCGTCGTGCTGGCCACCGTGTTCGGCGACGTGCACGACATCGGCAAGAACCTGGTGAAGACCATCCTCACGAACAACGGCTACACCGTGTTCGACCTCGGCAAGCAGGTGCCGGTGCAGACCATCCTCGACAAGGCGGTCGAGGTGGACGCCACGGCCATCGGCCTGTCGGCGCTGCTCGTGTCCACGAGCAAGCAGATGCCGATCATCGTGAGCGAGCTGCAGCGGCTGGGGCGCAAGGTGCCCGTCCTGATCGGCGGCGCCGCGATCAACCGCAACTTCGGGCGCCGCGCCGCGCTCGTGGACGGAGAGGTGTTCTACGAGCCGGGCGTCTTCTACTGCAAGGACGCGTTCGAGGGGCTCGACACCATGAACGCGCTCACCGACGCGGCCGAGGCGCCGAAGCTGGTGGAGCGCGTGAAGCGCGAGGCGTTCGAGTTCAAGACGAAGTCGGTGGAGCTCGAGGCGCGCGCCGCGGCGTCCAGCGAACGGCAGAAGGACTTCAAGGTGAACGTCTCGCGCGACGTGGACGTGCCCGCGCCGCCGTTCTGGGGCGCGCGTGTCACGCCCACCGCCGCGATCCCGTTCGACGGGATGTACGAGGGCATGGACCTCAAGACGCTCTACCGCCTGCACTGGGGCGCGCGCGGCAACGGACCCGAAGTGGACAAGCTCATCGCCGAGGACTTCGAGCCGCGCCGGCTGAAGCTGCAGCGCGAGGCGAAGGAGAAGGGCTGGCTGCGCCCGATCGCGTCGTACGGCTACTTCCCGTGCCAGTCGGACGGGCAGGACCTGGTCGTGTACGACCACACGGCGTTCACGCCCGGATCGCTCACACCGCGCGGCAAGATCGAGGAGGTCCTGCGCTTCACGTTCCCGCGGCAGGCGGACCGCGAGGGCCTGTGCCTGAGCGACTACTTCGTTCCGACCGACTCGTCGAAGTTCGACGTGATCGCGTTCCAGGTGGTGACCGTCGGCCCCGGCGCCGACGAGCTGGGCGGCGCGTTGAACAAGCGCGGCGAGTACGCCGACGCGCTGTTCATCCACGGGCTCGCGATGGCCGCGACCGAGGGGCTCGCCGAATGGCACCATCGCCGGATCCGGGCCGAACTGGGGCTGGGCGAGGATCGTGGCAAGCGCTACTCGTTCGGCTACAGCGCCTGCCCCGACCTGGGCGACCAGGCGAAGCTGTTCACGTTGCTGAAACCCGACGAGTCGATCGGCGTGGCGCTGACGAGCGCGTTCCAGCTCGTGCCCGAGGCGTCCACGAGCGCGCTCGTGGTGCACCACCCGCAGGCCCTCTACTACATGGTGCGCGAGTAGCGCGGTGCTCTGGGAAGAATGCGCCCGCGCGACGAAATCCGTCGCGCGGGCGTCTTGTTCCCGTTCAGCGGGCGAGCACGAGCTTTCGCATTTCCGTACGTGCGTCGGCGCGCAACCGCACGAAGTACACGCCGAGCGGCGCGGGTTTCGCTTCCGGGTCGAGGCCGTCCCATTCCGCATGATGGCGACCGGCCGGCAGCACGCCGCGCGCCAGCGTCCGCACCCTCGCGCCACGCAGGTCGTACACCTCCAGCTCGACCTCGGCCTCGCGCGCGACGTCGAACGCGACGGAGGTCCGCGAGCGAGTCGGGTTCGGCGCAACCGACACCAGCGCCGTGCGCACGGGCGGCAAGTCACCCACCGCGGTCACGCCGTCGGGACGGACCTGCAGGCGGTAGGTGCCGCCCTGTCGCAGGTCGGAGCCGCCCGCCTTCCACACGGTGATCGCGTAGTAGCCCGAAGTCGCCGCCACGAGGTGCGCCGACTCTCCGACGCCGATGCCCTGCTGGAACGAGCTGGCCGAGTCCGTGGCCGAGCCCCGCGACTGATAGCGCGGCGTGGGCTCGTGGATCGAAACACCCCAGTCGATGCCGGCATCCATCGGCAGCACGTCCACCGACCAGCCGCCCGCGGGGAGCAGCACCTCGTACAGGTGCAGCACGTGTCCGGCGCCGAGCGTGAACGGTCCGAGCGGGGCGGGGCCCGGCGTGCCGAGGTACACGGAGCGCACGCTCTCGAGCGTGGGCGCGGGCGAGCCGCCGAACTTCTGCAGGCCCACGTCGAACGCCTGGAACGGGATGAAGTTGAAGTTCAAGAGCAGATAGTCGGTGAGCTCGTTCGCCCAGCCCGAAATCACGAGCGGTGCACCGAATCCGTCGTGCGCACCCTGCGAGGGCAGATGCAGGTGCAGGTCGGCATCCCCGCCGGTCGGGATCATGCCGATCGCCGCCCACTGGCCGGCGCGGTTCGGGCCCGCCGCGTAGAGCGGCGTCCGCACGCCGTCGCAGTTCTTCCACAGCCCGCCGTTCAGGTCCGTCACGTCGGGCCAGCCGCCCATCTCGTCGGGGGGCTCGGGCCGCAGCACCGGGATCGCGTCGGGCAGCGTGGTCGGCCACCACATCCACTGTTCGCCCGCGTGGTTGTCGGTCTCGACGAGCTCGCCGAGCGCGTTCGCGGGATCGATGCGCCACGTGAGCGTGTGCCGGCCGCCGGTGACGGGCACCGGCCCCACGTTGAGCGCGCCAGTGGCGGCGAACGGATCCAGAGCGCCGAAGTCGATCGCGCAGAACGACGCGCCGTCCAGGTAGGCCTCGCTGTGCACGGACGGCATCGCCACCGGGCTGGCGTTGAACAGCGACGCGTTGAGCCAGGTCTGGTTCGCGTCGCCCATGAGCGCGCCGGGCTCGGGAACGTTGCCGGGATTCGCGTCGGGCGCGAGTCGGGGGACGAGCGGCGCGGCCCAGCCGGCGGCGAGGTACGCCTGCGGATTCGGCGGCGTGGGCAGCACCTGCAGCGTGAAGTTCTGAGCGGCGCCGTCGGTTTCGGAGGGGTCGCGGTAGACCACTACGCCGTACCAGCCGGTGACGGACGGCGTGAAGTCGATCCGCGCCTCGCCGGTCGTCGGGTCCGTGACTCCCTGGGGGATCGACACGCCGTAGAAGGCCCCCGTGGTGAACGTGCTCGGCAGCAGCGCCACGTGCAAGGGCGACTCGTTCGCCGCGTGCGTCACGCGCACGGTGAGCGGGCCCACGGCGAGCGACGCCACGTCGAATTCGCGCACCACCACGTACTGCGCGGTCGGCATCGCGAGCGCCAGCACCGTGCCCACCGAGAACGTCTGGCTCGTCGCCTGCGCCGCGGTGTAGCCGCCGAGGCCGCTCCAGTTCGTCACGCCCACGTCCCACGTGGTCGGAGACGCGACCACGTTGCGGTTCACCACCACCGCATCCAGCTGGCCCGGCAGCCGCTGCGAGACCGCCGTCGGCGTGGCGAAGCCGGTGTCGGGGCTGAACGTGGGCAGATGGAGCTGCAGGTCGTAGTCGGTCTCGAGGCTATCCGCGCGCATCCACACGACGCTCCACCAGCCGGTCGCGTTCACGATGCGCAGACCGTCGCAGTTGCTGAAGAGGAGCGAGCCGTCCACCACGCCTTCCCAGCCACCCGCGCGCGCGGGGGGCGCGGCGCGCGCCACCACGGTGTTCGCCGCGATGGTGGCCGGCGACCACACCCACGGGTGCGCCCAGTCGTTGTCCGCCTCGTTCGACTCCGCGATGCCGCCCGGCTCGTCCAGCCGCAGCGCGAACGTGTGGCGGCCGCCGCGCACCGTCAGCGGGCCGCCGTTCACGGTCAGCACGTTCGTGTTCGCGGCGAGGGCCCCCGAGAGGAAGCCCATGCCGATCGCGCCGTCGACCCACGCCTGGTAGAGGAAGCCGTTGCTGGTCGGGCCGGGGCCGGTGTTGCGCCCTGCGAGGTTCACCCACGTGCTCGCGGCGTCGCCGACGAGCGAGGCGGGATGGGGCACGCTGCCCGGGGTGGCGTTGTTCGCGGGGCGCGGAACGGCCGGCCGCGCCCAGCCGGCCGGCGTCGTGTACGCGAGGTTCGCGGTCGTCGGCGCCTGGATCACGTACGGCCCGGCCGTCGCGTAGCTCGTGCTCCAGTGGTCTGCGCGATCGCTCGCCCGGATCGTCACGTACCAGGTGCCCGGGGCAAGCGGCGCCGACGTCCACGTGGTGACGTCGAGGAGTTCGACCACGGCGTCCGGCAACGACGGGGTCGCGCTCACCTGGATGCTGTAGAACCCGGCTCCCGACCAGTCGTCGGTCGGCCTCGTCCAACCCATGGAGATCGTGTTGTCCGGCGACGGCACGCCCGCCGTGTGATCGGTCGAAACGAAGTTCGTGGCGGGGCCGGGGGCGAGCACGTCGAGCTGGTCGAACCCGTTGTCGCGAACGGTCTCCCAGAGCAGTTCGCGATCGATGCCCGGGTAACGGAGGGAGAGCTTTCGGAAGAAGTCGAGAGGCCCCGACGGTGCGTCGTAGCGCGACGTGGTGAAGATGCCGACGGTCCCGAGCGCCAGCCGGTCCCGGCCCGGCTGCATGAGCTCGTTGTCCTGCGTGGAGTCCTCGATGTCGCGAAGTGCGTTCGCGAACTCCCCTTCGGTGCGCTCGGCGTCCCCGAAGTAGGCGCCGCAGAGCTGCAGGTGCTCGTGGTCCGGCGGCCAGTACGTGGAGTCACCGTAGGTGGACTGGAACGACCGCGGGATCACGTCCGAGAGCCAGTCGGACCATCCCTCGTTCCAGGCCACCGGCGCGCTCTCCGTGCACCACGTGCAGTGGCCGCACAGCGAGTCCGCGAAGGACGGGTCGCAGACGCCGTTGCAGTAACTGCCGCCCGCGTCCACGCCGAACGTGTAGTGCCAGAAGTGCCCGTACTCGTGGACGATGTCCTCCGTGTGCCAGCCGCGCGCGGCCGAGGGCAGCGAATCCGTCGGCAGGTAGATCGTGCCCGCGCCGTGACGCGGCCCGTCGCTCCGGGGCCACAGCACGCGGAGCTGCGGCATGTCGTAGGCCGTGTTCGACAGCAGCCACCGCCACGTGCGCGTGTACAGCGTCATCTGGTGGATCGGCTGCAGCAGTCCCGGATCTCCCGAGGTGAGGAAACCGTTGTCCAGCGTGGTGCCCGCGAAGTCGTGCTGCGTGCCCGTGGCCCACGCGTAGTCGAAATTGGTGTTCGGGTTCGCCACGTGCACCTCGCTGTTGTAGGCGGTGAACGTGGTGTAGACGTCCGGAAGCGCTTCGCACAGGATCGGGCACGTGGTCCACGTGACGTCGAAGCTGTAGAAGCCGAACGCGTCGGTCATGCCGGCGCCCAGCAGCTGGTCGGGGCCGGTGTCGGCGTCCCACACCTGCACCAGCATGCCGTCCGCGCCCACCGTGACGCCGTCGGGGCGTGTGTAGTCGAAGCGGCCCGCCACGTGGATCGTGTACTGTGCGGACACCTCGTCGGCGCGGCGCATCGCGTCGTCGGCCGGCGGCTCGCGATCCACAGGGGACCCCGGCAGTCTCGCCGGTAGCGGCGTGCGCGCGAGTGCCGCGCCCGCAGCATGCGTCTGCGCTTCCGCGATCGGTGCGTGCGTCGCCACGGCGCCCGTCGCACCGAGCCGCCGCACCTCGCCCGACAGGTCCACGTCGATGCGCTCGCGACGGCCTTCCGCTTCGTACGTGACGGACAGCGGTGCCTTCGCATCGCTCGCCAGCACGGTCACGGTGATGTGCAGTGGCACGCCGGGGCGGAGCGTGGCCGGCTTCGGCGCGTCGGACGCGAGCAGGCGCCAGCCCTCACCGCCCACCGAGATCCCGTCCAGCCGGATCTCGCGCGGGCTTTCGAGCAGCAGCGTCACGCGCGTGGCCACGCCGTTCCGGGCCACGAGTTCGGGTTCGGCCAGTCGCGCTTCCACGCCCAGCGAGTTCGTCGCGTTCGCGCCGGGAGCGCACAGCGCCAGGCTCACGGCCACGCCGATCGTCAGCAACAGTCGTCGGATCACGGGAGGGCCCTCGGCTCAGCGGGTGGTGGCGGAGCCGTCGGCGCGGCGCGGGACGGGGCGGGCGGGGTCGCCGAGCGTGGGCGGGGCGAGCAGCGCCTCGATCGCGCTCTCCAGTCGCTTCGCGACTTCGGCCCTTCCCTCGCGCCGGGCCCACGTGGCCTGGATGCGCAGCAGCTCGACTTCGAGTTCGAGCTTGGCCGCGTGCGCCGATCGATCGGCCTCCGCGCGCTCCCGCATCGACACGGCGCGCAAGCGGTTCTTGCCCAACTGCGCGACGCGCGCACGCGCGCGCTCCACGGCGTCCTGCATCTCCTGCACCATCGGCGAGCGCGCCGGCGTGCCGGTCGGCGTGGGTGCGGGGAGGGCGCCGCCCGTTCCGGCCTCGGCGTGGGCCACGGTGACCGCGAGCGCGGTGGACAGGATCATCGCGACGGCGGCGCGGCGTGCGGCCCTCGCGCCCTCGCGGGCGGGGTGCGTGAAGATCGGCGTCATCGGTCGGCCCTCTCGTGGGTGGGAAGCGCGGGGCGACCCGGTTGCCGCCCGACTACGCTCCAGAACGCAGGGCCCCGCGGGCGGGGGACACGCAGTTCCCCGTTGACCGTCCGCCCGGGGTCGTGCTCGACTTCGAACCATGGCCGCCGCCGACATCACCCGGCAGCTCGTGGCGCTTCGTGGTGGAGACCGCGGGGCCCTCGACGGGCTGCTCCCCGCGGTCTACGACTCGCTCAAGGCGATGGCGCACCGCCGGCTGGGGCTGCGGGCGTCCGACCGCACACTCGATACGACCTCACTCGTCCACGAAGCGTTCCTCAAGCTCTTCGACCAGACGCAGGTGGAGTTGCAGGACCGACGGCACTTCTTCGCCGTCGCGTCCATCGCCATGCGGCAGATCGTGATCGACAACGCCCGGCGCCACGCCGCCGCCAAGCGCGGCGGGGGCGCGCCGCACCTTCCGCTGGACGACGCCGCGATCGCCGTGGACCGCGACGCCGAGCTGCTCGTGTCCCTCGACGAGGCGCTTTCGCGTCTATCCCGGGTGAACGAGCGATCGGCGCGCGTCGTGGAGCTGCGTTGGTTCGCGGGGCTCTCGGTGGAAGAGACGGCCGAGGTCCTCGAGGTGGACCCGCGGACGGTGAAGCGGGACTGGCGAAAGGCGCGGGCGCTCTTGCACGAGGCGCTCACGGGGGAGGCTCCCGGAGGTGTCGACGAACCGAGAGCGTGATCCGCTCGATCCCGAGGCGTTCGCGCGGCTCGAGCCGATTCTCGACGGCGCACTCGACCGCGAGGGAGCCGATCGCGAGGTATTCCTGTCGCGCGCCTGTGGCGGGGACGGCGCCCTGCGACGCCGGATCGACGCACTCCTCGCGAGCGACGCCGCGGCCGGCGAGTTGCTCGACCGGCCGCTCGGGGACTTCGCCGCGGCTTTGCTGGAGCGCCCACTGCCGGCGGAGGGGGCCGCCATCGCCGGTCGGCGCTTCGGTCCGTGGCGGGCGGTCCGCGAGATCGGCCGTGGGGGCATGGGCGCCGTGTGGCTGGCCGAGCGCGACGACGGCGCGTTCGAACAGCGCGTGGCGATCAAGCTCGTGCCGGGGTCGCTCGCGAGCCCCGAGCTGTTCGCGCGCTTCGATCAGGAGCGCCGCATCCTCGCGCGGCTCGAGCACCCGTGCATCGCGCGGCTGATCGACGGGGGCCTGACGCCCGAGGGCGTGCCGTGGCTGGCGATGGAGTACGTCGAGGGAATGCGCATCACCGACTGGTGCGAAGACCGCCGTCTGACGCTCGCTGCGCGACTGACGCTGTTCGAGCGCGTCGCCGAGGCCGTCGGCGCCGCACACCAGCGGCTGGTCGTGCACTGCGACCTCAAGCCCGCGAACATCCTGGTCAACGACGCGGGTGAGCCGCGGCTGCTCGACTTCGGCATCGCCAGCCTGCTCGAGCCCGGCAGCGTGGAGGGGGCGTCGGCCGGCCGCCGGCTGACCCCCCGCTACGCCGCGCCCGAACAACTCGGCGGCGAACCGGCCACCACGCGGACCGATGTCTGGGCGTTGGGTGTGCTGCTGTACGAAATGCTCGCCGGCCGACATCCGCTCGGCGACTCCCGGGCTCCGACTCCGGTGCGCGACGCCGCATCGAGTCGCCACGAGCCGCCACCGCCGAGCGAGGTGGTCGACGCACGACACGGACTGCCCTTCGGCGCGGCCGAGCTGCGGGGCGAACTGGATCACGTCGTGCGCAAGGCGATGTGCGTCGATCCGGCCGGCCGCTACGACTCGGCCCGGGCGATCGTGGAGGACCTCGAGCGCTGGCGCACCGACCGACCCGTGCGCGCGGTGCCGTCCACGCGCGCCTACCGAGCGCGCAAGTTCCTGCGCCGGAACCGCGGGCTGGTGCTGGCGACGAGTCTGGTCGTACTGGCGCTCTTGGCGGGCGTCGTCGCCACGACCTGGCAGGCGCACGTCGCACGTCTGCAACGCGATCGTGCCACGCGCCTGCTGGGATTCCTCGCGAGCACACTCGCAGGCGCGGGGCCCGAGCGACTCTCCGAGCGGTTCGACTTGGCCGGCAACGCGAATCCGGCCCGACCGGTCGGCGAACTGGTCGAGGACGCCGCCGTCCGCGCTGCACGGGAGCTGTCCGACGATCCGCAGGCGCTGGGCACGGTCGGCCTCACGCTCGGCGAGGTCCTGCTGGCGATGCGGCACGACCGCTTCGCGGACACGGTGCTGGTGCGCGCGGAGTCGGCGTTCGTTCGTGCGGGCGATCAGAATCAACGACACAACGCGATGCACCTGCGATCGCTGGCGCTGCTCAACCAGGACCGCCCGGCGGAGGCCGAGTCGTTGGCGCGGCGGTTCGTGGCGTACCGCCGCACCAGGCCCGGACCGGTGGACCTCGCCATCGCGCTCATGGCCCTGAACCGCGCGCAGGTGAAGCTGCAGCGGCCCGCCGCCGACTCCAGCCTGGACGAGGCCCTGCGCCTGCTCGACGGACGAGTTTCAGACGATCATCCCCTGCTGCTCGAGGGGCTCAATGGGAGGGCAGTCCGGCGGATGGCCGAGGGGCGCGACGCCGCGGCGGAGTCGCTGTTCCGGCGGCTGTTGCCGCTGACCGAGCGCTCGCTGGGCGTCCGTCATCCCCGGTCGATCACCGTGCGCAACAACCTCGGAACCAGCCTGTTCCGGCAGGAGCGGTACGCCGACGCCGAGCGGGAGTTCCGGCGGGTCGTCGAGGACCGCCGCGCCGTGCTCGGGCCGGAACACGAGGACGGGTGCGCGGCGTTGAATGCGCTCGCACAGTGCGTCCGCGACCAGGGACGTCTCGAGGAGGCCGACTCGCTCTTTCGGGCCGTGATCGGGATGCGGCGCCGGCTGCTCGGGCCCGAGGCGCGGGCCACGCTCGTCAGCGAGAGCGGACTCGCCACCGTGCTCCGCAGGCAGGGCCGTGTCGCCGAATCGGAGGCGATCGTGCGGCGCGTGCTCGCGATCCGCCGGCGCACGCTGCCGCACGAGGATCCGTTGATCGCCAGTTCGCTGGCCGCGCTGGGCGAGTGCCTGTGCGACGGCGGGCGTTGGGCCGAGGCCGAGGGGGCGTTTCGGGAGGCCCTGGCGATTCGCGAGGCCGCCCGCCCACGCAATCCGCGCGACGTGGAAAAGGCGAGGGCCGCACTCGACAGGGCGATCCGCGGCCGCACGGGCCGGAGTGGCTGACGGTATCGCCGATTCCAGCGTTGACCCGCGCTCGGCCCCCGTGGTGTTCTCGCGTTCCCCCGATCCCGTCGTCACGCCTCGCACACCACTGACCGTCACGGGGGGGCTCATGCCGATCGGGAACCGCCGGATTCGAGGCGCGCTGCTGGTCGCGCTGCTCGCGATCGTGAACGCTGCGTCCGCACACGCGCAGAACGACCTGTTCCCGCTCTCCGACGAGTTCGAGTCGCCGGCCACGTGGACGCGCTGGTCGCGGGTGCGCGCGACCGAGCAGTGGGGCGCCGATCCCGTGCAGACGTGGGACATCGCCGTGACCACGCCCGGCCGCATGACGCTCGTGCCCGAGACGGTGACCTGGTACCAGGACTGGATGGGCCCGCTCGCGTACCAGCTCGTGAGCGGTGACTTCGCGCTCACCACGCACGTGCGCGCGACCGCGCGGGACGGCGTCTCGGTGCCGCAGGCGAGCTTCTCGCTGGCGGGCGTCATGCTGCGCGCGCCGCGCGTGCGCACGCCCGCCACGTGGGCGCCGGGCGCCGAGGACTACGTGTTCCTGTCGCTCGGGCACGGCGCGACGGTGCCGGCGGCGTTCGAGTACGAGGTCAAGAGCACGAACGACAGCCAGTCCGCGCTGATCCTGTCGGCGGCTCCGGGCCCCGAGGCCACGCTGCAGTTCGCCCGGCTCGGCGGCTACTGCATCGCGCTGCGCCGCGAGCCGGGCGGCGCCTGGGCCATTCATCACCGCTACGCACGGCCCGACCTGCCCGACACCCTGCAGGCGGGGCTCGTGGGCTACACCGACTGGAACAAGGTGCAGTGGTTCGATCCGTGGGTGCACAACCAGGTCGTGCTCGCGCCTCCGCTGCCGCCCGGCGTGACCGATCCGCGGCCCGATGTGCCGTTCGCACCCGACCTGCGCGCCACGTTCGAGTACGCGCGCTTCGCGCGGCTGCGGCTGCCCGCGGAGCTCGCGGGGCTCGACTTGGCGAATCCCGCGGTCGTGCCGGACGCGGCGCTGCTCGCGTTCCTCGGCGAGGCCGCGAACCTGCCGGGCGGCACGCTCGCCGCGCCGGAGCGCGCGCCGGCTTCCGTGCGACTGGTGGGAGCGCCGAATCCCGCGCGCGGCCCGCAGGCGTTCGCGTTCACGCTGCCCGCGGCGGCGCGCGTGTCGCTCGACGTGCTCGATCTGCGCGGTGCCACCGTGCGCCGCCTGTTCGCGGGCGAGCGGCCGGCCGGTGCGCATCGCGTCACGTGGGACGGGCTCGACGACCGCGGCGAGCCGGCGGCGCCGGGGCTCTACTTCGCGCGGCTGCAGGGCGCCGCGGCGCCCGTCACGACCCGGATCGTGCGCCTGGCGGCGGACTGAAGCGCCGCACGGCGCCCGCTCGCCGCGGCACGAAAGACGACGCCCGCGCGACGGTCCTCGTCGCGCGGGCGTCTCGCTTCGCTCGTGGTCAGCGCACCACGGCCACTTTCGTGCTCGCGCTCCCTCCGGGCGTGACGACGCGCACCCAGTAGAGTCCGGGGCTGGCCGCGAGGTTCGAAGCGTCGCGACCGTCCCACGTCAGCGTGTGCGCACCGGCATCGAAGGTCGCGCGCGCCAGTGTCCGTACGCGCCGGCCACTCGCGTCGTACACCGCAGCGTCCACGCTCGTTCCCTGGCCGAGGCGGAACGCCACCGACGCGCGTCCGCGTGCCGGGTTCGGCCACGCCGCCGACAGCGTCACCGCGCGCAGTCCGCCCGGGACCGGCCCCGGCTCGACGGCGGCGGCAGGCGTCGACGTCCAGCGCGCGACGCCGAACGACAGCTTGCCGCCCGCCTGCGAGAACGGGCCGCCCACCCACAGCGCGTTCGAGAACGGCTGCAGCGCGTGCGCGTAGGCGAACCCTCCGCCGAGCCCGCTGCCGAGCGCCGACCACGCGCTGCCGTCCCAGGCGGCGACGCCGGCCGCCGGCGCACCGCCCGCGGCGGAGAAGCTGCCGCCCGCGAACAGCTTGCCCTCGAACGAGGCGAGCGCGTATGCGATGAAGTCGAGGCCCGTGCCCACCGGCACCCACGCGCTGCCGGTCCAGCGCGCGATGCGCGGCAGCACGGTGGCGCCGCTGTGCGTGAACGCGCCCGAGGCGTACAGCTCGCCGTTGTGCACGCCGATCGCGGCCGGCGCCCAGTCGAGCCCGTCGCCGAGCGCGGACCAGTGCGTGCCGTCCCACGCGGCGATGTTGCTCGCGCTCACGCCGTCCACCGCCGTGAACCAGCCGCCGTACACGAGCTTGCCGTTCCACACCGCCAGGCAAACCGTGGGCATCGACGTGCCGCGCGCGGTGACGTTCGCCATGGGCACCCAGCTCGCGCCGTTCCAGCGCGCGAGCCAGCCGAGCGGCGCGTTCGTCGTCACGTCGTTGCCGAGCCCGTACATGCCGGCGGCCACCAGCGTCGTGCCGACCGTCGCGAGCGCCTCGATGCTGTTGCCGTTCATGCCGCCGCCAAGTGCGCTCCACGACGTTCCGTTCCAGCTCGCCACGTTCTGACAGGTCACGCCGCCCGCCGACGTGAAGCGGCCGCCCACCACGAGCTGGTTGTTCCAGGTCGTGAGCGCGTTGCCGTACCCGCCGAACGTCTCCTGCAGCCCGCCGATTCCGTCCCAGCGCGAGCCGTTCCACGTGGCGACGTGCGAGAGCGTGCCGTCGGGCGACGCGTAGAACGAGCCGGTCGCCACGAGCCGACCGCCGAACGTGCCGAGCGCCATCACGCGCGAGTCGAACTCGCCGGGGCCGAGCCCGTGTCCCACGCCGCACGGGCGCCAGCGCGTGCCGTCGTGCCACGCCACGTTCGAGGTACCGACGGACTCGAACGTGGTCTCGTCGAACGAGCGCGAAAAGCCCCCGTACGACACCAGGTGGCCCTGCCAGCGGCCGAGGCCGTTCACGTAGCCCTGCGTGACGTACTGCGACGGCGGGCCCGGCGACCAGCTGGAGCCGTCCCAGCGCGCGAGGCCCGGCGCGTTCGCGTAGAAGTCGCCCGCCACCAGCAGACCGGAGCCGTCCGCGAGCAGGCCCGCGACGTGCGTCGCGTCGTCGATCTCGCCGTTGCCCGGCGCCGACCACGCGGCACCGTCCCACGCGCCGAGGAACTTCGCCGGCACGGTCGCGCCTTCGAGCGACACGAAGTTGCCCGCGGCGTAGAGCGTGCCGCCCACCCCGACGAGTTCCGTGATCGACGCGGGGCTGCCGCCCGGCTCGTCGATGCCCGGCACCGGCGTCCAGTCGCTGCCGTCCCAGGCGACGAGCGGGCTGTCGAAGCCGCTGCCCGAACTCTCGCCGCCCACGTAGAGCGTGCCGCCCACGCGTGCCGCGCACGCCGCGACTCCCGGGATCGGGCAGGACCCCATCGCCTGCCACGAGCTGCCGTCCCAGCGCGCGACCCGCGGCGAGGGGATGCTCGCGGGGCCGACTTCGTCGAAGTAGCCGAGCACCAGCAGCGAGTGGCCATCGGCGACCAGCGTGAGCTCGCCGCCCGACGTGAGCCACCCGCCCACGCTCGACCACGCGCTGCCGTTCCAGCGCGCGAGCCCGCCCGTGTAGACGGTGCCCGCGGAATCGAAGTAGCCGGCGGCGTACAGCATGCCGTCCACCACCGCGAGCGAGCGGACCGGGCCGTTGAGCCCCGCGCCGAGCGGATTCCAGTGCGTGCCGTCGAAGGCGGACACGAAACGAAGCGGCCGCGACTCGGTGTAGCCGAACACACCGCCGACCACGAGCTGGCCGTTCCAGTCGGCGACCGCCTCGATCGGGGAGTTCGGGCCGGGAAGACCGAAACGGTCGTCCCAGTTCTCGTCGCCCGGGATCGCGAACGCGGGCACCGCGGCCAGGGTGAGCAGGAGCGCGAGCAGCGCGCCCGCGAACGGGCGGCGCCGGTGTCGAAGCGTCGTGGGGAGAGGCATGGCGAGGGAGGCTCCGGGGTGAAGGCGTCCGGGCCCCGGCGTGGGGTTCCCGTAGCCCCAAGAGCGTGAAGCGCTCCCGCCGGGGATCACGGCCCGGCGAAGCGCCCCCGGCGAGGGCGGACGCGGACCGCACGTTTCCCGGACCATGCCCGGACCCGCGGCCGCAGCCGGCCCGCACGCAGCCGCGTCGGGCCGGATGCCCCGGAACCCGTAGTTCGGCGCCGCGGTACCATGCCTCACCCGCGCACCGGCCACTTCACGTCCACGCGCGGACCCGAACCCATGACCCGCGAAGCCCGCCAACTCGCCGTCCTCGCGCTGCTGCCCTCGTGGTGCGCCCTGCTGCTGGTGGCGCGCTGGGTGTGGTCCGGCCACCCCGCGTTCCTGTTCCTGGCGTGGAACCTGGTCCTCGCCGCGGTCCCGGCGGTCGCGAGCACGTTCCTCGGTCGCGCGGCGCGACGGCGTGCGCACGCGCTGTCGCAGGCCGGCTGGTTCCTCGCGTGGCTGCTGTTCCTGCCGAACGCGCCCTACATCGTCACCGACTTCATCCACCTGCACGCGCGGCCCGGGGCGCCCCTGTGGTTCGACATCGCGCTGTTCACGAGCTTCGCGGGCACCGGGCTGCTGCTGGGCTACGCGTCCACGGCCGAAGTGCAGCGCGTGCTGCGCGATCGCTTCGGCGCCGCGGCCGCTTGGGTCGTGGTCGTGGGCTCGCTCGTGCTGTCGGGATTCGGCATCTACCTGGGGCGCTTCCTGCGCTGGAACAGCTGGGACGTGGTCGCCGACCCGCTGGGCCGCCTGGGCGCGCTCGTGGCGGGCGCGGTCGATCCCGCCGCGCACCCCAAGCCCGTCGCGGTCACGCTCGTCTACGGCGTCGGGCTGGTGCTGGGCTACGTCGCGCTGCGCCTGATGGTGAGCGCCGAGCGCGACGACGCGGCGGGTGAGCGCGAATCGCGGCCGACGGGCCGCACCGTTCAGCCCGTGGTCGGCGGCGCCACGCGGCGTCGCGGCTCGCCGCCGGGCTGATCGCGCATCGCGTGCCGGAACGCCGCGAGGCTGCCGGCGAACCCGATCGCGGACAGGGCGAACAGGACGACCATCGTGCGGATCGGCAGGTGCGCGTGCGGTGGGGTGCGCGCCCACGCGACCGCCAGGCCGACGCCGGAGTTCACCAGGAAGTGCGCGAGCATCGCCGGCAGGATCGATCGCATGCGCCACGTGACGTAGCAGGCGAACAGCGCGAACGGCAGCGTGGACACCAGGCGCGCAGGGTAGACGTGCCACATCGCGAACAGCACGGCGCCGACCCCGATCGCGGCCGCGGCGGGCCAGCGGTGGAGCAGCCCGCGCAGCACGTAGCCGCGGAACAACAGCTCCTCGGAGACGGCCGGGAACACGCCCATCGCCAGCGCGAGCAGGATCGCCATGCCGGGCGAAGCCGAGCGCATCGCCGCCGACAGCAGGTTCACGAGCGACGAGTGCGGGATGTCCGGCCACCACCTCATGCGCACGCCGAGCGAGGCGAGCGCTCCCGCGCACAGCGCGATCGCCAGCGCGCCGGCGATCGCGGCCGTGAGCGCCGGCACGCCGCCGGCCGGGCGCACCAGTCCGAGGCTCGAACGCACCGGCCGGCCGCGCAGCGCCACTGCGGCCAGCACGAGCGCCGTGGCCGCCACGCCCGCCGAGGCCAGCATCAGGATCTGCATCGCGGGCGTGGCGAGTGCCGGCCACATGCGTTCGCGAAGCCCCCGGGCCGAGCCCTGCCCGGCGGCCACGCCGGCCGCGACGACCATCACCGGCAGGGCCGCCACCAGCGACGACAGCGGGTAGCCGATGATGCCCATGAGCAGCGCGCCCACCACGCCCGGTGCGTTCGCGGGCGGGGCGGCGACGGTGGGCCCGGGGGGCAGCGCCGGCCCGGTGGACTCGGCGTCGTGGCGGGGAACGGGACGGAAGCCCTCGGCGCCGGGCGCGATCGCGGGAACGGGGATGGTGAAGGGGTCCATGGCGGCCTCTGGTCGTGGTGTCCCGGGTGCTCAACGGAGCGGGCTCGGCGTGCGTATCGCCGGCGTGCCGCGGTCCGCCGCGTGCCCGCGCAGGTGCCGATCGGCTTCCGCGATATGCTCGCGCCTCCCGCTCCGTTGGTGGAACTGGGATTCGTGATCCTTCGGAGGACGTGTGCGCCGCTTCGTGCCGTTGCTGTTGGTCGCCGGACTCGCCTTCGGGGCGCCCGGTCTCGTTCGGGCCGAGCTGCCCGCCGGGTGGATGCTGCGTGGAGCGGAACCGGAATCGTACGAGGCCTCGCTCGACTCGACGGTTCGCGTCGGGCGGCGGCCGAGCCTGCGCATCGCCGCGACGGGCACGCCGATGCGTTTCGGCACCGTGATGAAGACCGTGTCCGCCGAACCCTTCCGGGGCCGCCGGTTGCGACTCACGGCCCGCGTGCGCACCGCGAACGTCGGACGCTGGGTCGGCCTGTGGATGCGCGTGGACGGCAAGGATCCGCGCGTCTCGCTCGCCTTCGACAACATGGGACGGCGCCCGATCCTCGGGACGACCGACTGGCAGTCGTACGCGATCGTGCTCGACGTTCCCGAGGGGGCCGTGCGCGTGGCCTACGGATGCATCCTCGATGGCGTGGGCGCGGCGTGGATCGACGATCTGAAGCTGCGCCGCGTGAGCACACGGGTCCCGTGCACCGGCTGGCCCGGCGATCCGAATCTGCCCTCCAACCTCGACTTCGAGGAATAGGCGTGATCGCGTGCCGTGTTCGCCGCGCCGACCCGCGGCCGACCGAGCCATCGCGGCCCCGCACGGGAGCCCGGCGTACACCGCTCGCGCTGGCCGGGCTGCTCGTCGCGTGCCTGGTCGGGCTCGCTCCGGGCGCGGCGCGCGCCGCCGCGCCGAAGGGCTGGTACTACTCGGGTTCCGATACGTCCGCGTACGAACTCGTGGTCGACCACGAGGTCGCGCACGGCGGGCGCTCGAGCGCGCGGTTGTCGTCCATCCGTCCGCCGCAGGGGACCGCGGCCATGTCGCAGGCGTTCGACGCGCGGCCGTACCTCGGCAAGCGCGTGCGCATGTGGGCGTGGCTGCGCACGCGCGACGTCGAGGGGCGCGCCACCGCGTTCATGCGCGTGGACAGCACCGACTACCGCACCATCCAGGCGTTCGACAACATGTCGTTCCGCGCGATCCGGGGCACGACCGAGTGGACACGGCACAGTCTCGTGCTGGACGTCCCGGCCTCCGCGGGCCGCATCGCCTTCGGGCTCATGCTGGCGGGCGAAGGCACCGTCTGGTTCGACGACGTGCGCTTCGAGATCGTGGGCCCGGCGGTCGAGACCACGGATCTCTGGCCCTATCTGCGGCCCTTCGTTCCGAAGTCGGGGAAGTGACGTGCGCGAGCCGGTCCGCGATCGAGGGGAGCGTTCCGACGAGGATCTGGCCACGCGGGCGATGGCCGGCGACGCCTCCGCGTGGGACGCGCTGGCCCGGCGCCACGGCCGTCGCGTGGTGCTGACCCTGCTCGCACGCGGCCTGCCGCTCGATCGCGCGGAGGACCTCGCGCAGGAGGTGTGGATGCGCCTCGTGCAGCAACAGCGTGCGGGGCGGCTGCGCGAGATCCGCATGCCGGGCCTGGCGCTGGCGCAGGCCGAATGGCTCGGCCGCGAGGCGCAGCGCACCGTGGCACGCCGGCACGCGATCGCACCGCACGTCGCGCTGGACGCGCTCGGCGAAGCGCTGCCCGTGGCCGAATCGCAGGTGCCGGATCCGGTGGAGCAGGCGGCCATTCGCGAGCAGATGGCGACGATCGAGGCCGAGCTCGACCGCTGTTCCGCCCGGGCTCGCGAGGTCTTCCATGCCGTATACGACGGGCCGGGACGATCGCATGCCGAGGTCGCGGCGGCCCTGGGTCTGTCGGTGCAGCGGGTGCGCCAGACGGTCTGCGAGGTACGCGCCCGACTGCGTCGTGCACTGGTCTCACGTGAAGGAGAGGAGTCGCCGTGAAACACCTGACCCGCGAGCAGTTCGAGCACTTCGTGATGGGCGTCGAGCGGGAGGACGACGAGGGCTTCCGCAGGCACCTGCGCGAGTGCCCGGAATGCGCGCGCCGCCTCCGCGAGGAGTCGGCGCTCGAGCTGCTCCTGCTGGAACACGGCGCGACCCGCGCACCGGAGACGCTCGCCGGGAGTCGGCGCCCGGCATTGCCGGCCGTGTGGCGCGTCGTGCTGCCCGCGGCGGCGGTACTCGTGGCCGTTGCCGCCGTGTGGCTCGCGCGTCCGCCGGTCGAATCGCCGGCGCCCCGTGCCGCGCGGGCACCGGCGACCGACGTCGCGGAATCCTCGGCCTCGCCCGTGGCCCTGCGGGCGCGACCCGTGCTCGACGGACTCGACATCGATCCAGGCCCGACCCGCACCGCGCCGGCGGACGGCGTCGTGCCGATCGAGCAGAACTGACGCCGCGCCGAACGTCGTTCGATTGACGCGCCGGCGTCGGCATCGGATCGTGCGCCGCATGCGCATCGAACCCGTCACGCTCGAAGGCCGCCACGTGCGGATGGAGCCGCTCGACCTCGAACGCCACTGGCCGGGCCTGCTCGCGATCGGGCTCGAGCCCGACCTGTGGCGATGGACCTCGAGCAAGGTCGCGAGCGAGGCCGACCTGCGCCGCTACCTGGAGCGCGCCGACACCGAGCGGGCGAACGGGCTCGCGCTGCCGTTCGTGCACGTGCATCGCGCGAGCGGGCGCGTCGCGGGCTCCACGCGCTTCGGCAACATCGTGCCGGAGCACCGCCGCGCCGAGATCGGCTGGACGTGGGTGGGCGCCGAGTTCCGGCGCACGGCCGTGAACACCGAGGCGAAGCGGCTGATGCTGGAGCACGCGTTCGGCACGTGGGGTCTGAACCGCGTCGAGCTCAAGACCAGCGCGTCGAACGAACGGTCGAAGCACGCGATGCGGCGGCTGGGCTTCGTCGAGGAGGGCACGCTGCGGCGGCACATGGTCAACGAGGACGGCACGCTGCGCGACAGCGTGTACTTCAGCGTGATCGCCGAGGAGTGGCCCGCCACGCGCGCGCGCATCGACGGCCTGCTCGCCGCGCACGCCTGACGCGCGCGGTCACTCGCCGCTGGCCGTGAACGCCGCCCAGTAGAACGGGTGCGTGGAGCGGCCGTCCCGCCGGCGTGCGTCGAGCACGGCGCGGCACGCCTCGCGCGCCGCCTCCGATGCGCCGGTCGTGCCGGCGAGGCGCGCGGCGTAGAGCGCGGTCATCCACTCGCGCGTCGCCGCGTCGTCGACCGACCACTGGCTCGCGAACACCGACCGTGCGCCGGCCATCTGGAACGCGCGCCGCATGCCGAGCGCCCCTTCGTGCGGCCATGCTTCGCCGGCGGCCGAGTGGCAGGCCGAGAGCACGACCCAGTCCGTGCCGCGCAGGTCGAGCGTCGCCACCTCCTCGGCGGTGAGCAGGCCGTCGTTCGCGCTGTCGGCCGGCGTGCTCGCACCGGCGCCGGCGAACGCGAGCCACACCTGGCGGGGCTTCGCGGATTTCGGCGCCGGCGGCGCGGCCTCGGCGCTCGCGCGCGCCGGCTTCGCACGCGGCGTGGAGCGCCCCGCGATGCCGAGCGCCTGCACGCCGCCCACGCCGCGCGCGCCGGCGGCCGCGCCCGCGCACGAGTCCTCCACCACGACGCCGTGCGTGGCCACGTGCAGCACGAGCCGGCCCGGCGCCTCGCGCAGGAACGCCTGTTCGGTGGCCTCGCCGCCCAGCAGCGTGCGTGCGGCGCCGTCGCGTCGCGGCCACGTGGACGCGATGCCGATCGCCTCCTCGCGTGCGGCCGGCAGCGGCGCGAGCGCGAACGGACGCGTGCGCTCGCACGGCGCGCTCGAGCGATTCGCCAGCGCCAGCGGGGCCGCGGCGTTCGGGCGGCCCGGCACGGCGCCGAAGTCCGGATCACCCACGGCCAGCAGGCCGCTGCCGGGCGCGCTCGAGGCGTGCAGCAGTTCGCGCTCCGCGCCGAGTTCGTGCACCTGCACCGCGGACTCGGCGAGCCAGCGGCCGCCGGGCTCGGGCAGCGCCAGCCACGGCACGTCGGCCACCGGCCCGTCGCCGACCACGTGCAACACGGCGGCGTCGCCCGCGGCGCGCCGGACCGGTTCCCACACGCGGGCGCGCAGGAGTTCGCCCGCACGGCGCGCGTCCCGCTCGGCGGCGGCGATGCCGCGCGGGTCCTGCCGTGGCGATGCCGACAGCCGCGCGCGCCAGGCTTCGACGATCGCGCGCAACGGTTCGACCGGTCCCATCTCGAGCCGCACCGGTGCGGGGTGCCGCGCGGTGGCCACGAACGCGGCGAGCCGCCGGTCCGGCTCGCCCTCGCCGTACTCCGCGAACGCGACGAGCGCTTCGCCCGGCGCCAGGTGCGCGATCACGCGGTCGAGCGTCACGGAGTCGGGCGCGCCGCTCGACGGCGCGACGCGGCGCAAGCGTCGCTCGGCTTCCTCGGCTTCCACGCGCGCCGCCTGCAGCGCTTGCTGCC
>JBGAOB010000346.1:0-5212 GCA_044222045.1 Candidatus Eiseniibacteriota bacterium | reverse complement strand
CAAGGAAGCCGGCGGCGCCTCGGACCACAACGTGTCCGAGAGCATCTGCTTCTTCGGGCTGAACTACACGATGCTGCCGGGCTTCCGGGTCAACCCCGCCAACCAGATGGTGCGCAAGTACGCCCCGTCCATGCGCGTGGTCGCGGACGACCTGCTGAGCCGCGGGCTGCTCCCGCAGCCGATCGGCGGCATCTCCACCGGGCTGGACCTGGTCCCGGGGACGTGGACCGAGTCCCGGTGAATGAAGTAATACTCCCCCCGAAATGAAAGTCGGCCTGAACGCCCGCCCCTGGGTGGGTCTCGACATCGGCGAGTACAGCGTCAAGCTGCTCGCGCTGCGCTACGGCGTGGGCGGCGAGAAGCCGTGCGCCGGCGAACTCACCCTCCCCACCGGCACGGGCGAAACCAACCCCGAGGCGCTCGGGCGCATGCTGGGCGAGTGCTTCGCCCGCGCCGGGCAGTCGGTGCGCACGCTCAAGGGCATCACGCTCGGCCTCTCGGGGGGCGACGTGATCGTCAAGCAGATCGCGCTGCCGCTCATGGACGACGACGAGATCGCCGGGGCGCTGCGGTTCGAGGCGCGCAAGCACCTGCCCTACGACCCGCAGACGTGCGTGATCGATTACCAGCTGCTCGGCCGCTTCCCGTCCGAGAAGCGCCTCGACGTGCTGCTCGCCGCGGTCCCGCAGGCCCGGCTGGAGCGCGCGCTGGCGCCGCTCAAGCACCTCGGGATCGACCCCGACATCGTCGACGCCGCGCCGCTGGCGCTCACCAACGCCATCTCGCGCGGGGCCGAGCGCGAGACCGAGGCGCGCGTGGCCATTGACTTCGGGCACACGGGCTCGTGGCTGACCCTCTACCAGCGGGGCGCGCCGTACTTCGCGCGCCGGCTGGACTTCGGCGGCGTCGCCGTGACGCGCGCCATCGCCCTTGCTGCAGGTGCCGTTCGAGGAGGCCGAGGAGTGGAAGCTCGAGGCGGGCGCCGACCAGCCGTCGATCCGCGTCGATGCGGACTCGCCCGAGATGCGCGGCGTGCGCGAGGCGCTGCGCGCGTTCGCCGACGAACTGCGCCGCACGTTCGCCTACTACCGCACCATGGCGCCCCTGCCCGAGCCGTTCACGCTCTGGCTCTCGGGCAACACGGCCCGCCTGCCCGGCATCGCCGGCGAGCTGAGCGCGCTGCTCGAGATCCCGACGTTCGTCTTCGATCCGCTCGAAGGGGTCGCGCCGGAGGCGCGGGCCGGTCTGCCCGCGGGCGGCCCGCAGTTCGCGCAGGCGTACGGCCTCGCCCTGGAGGACCGCGTGACCACGATCTTCTCGATCAACTTCCGGCGCGAGGTGTTCCAGCGCGAGCGCGCGAAGGCGCAGCGGCGCGCGGTGCGGCTCGGCCTGTGGCTCACCTACTTCGGCGCGCTCGCCGTCGTGCTCGGGCTGTACGCGCTCAACACCGCGTCGCTCGCCCGCCGCACGCGCATGCTCGAGCGCCAGGTCGAATCGCTGCGCGCCCAGTCGGCGGGCGGCGAGTGGCGCCCCGGGGCGGCCGAGGCCGACCTCGTGACGCGCTCGCTGCGCGACCCGGCCCGCTGGCGCGACCGCCTCGCGCGGCTCGCCCTGCTCGTGCCGCCCAACGCGCGCCTGACCGACGTGCAGTTCAACCCCGAGAACTCGAGCGGCACGGCCGCCAAGCTGGTGCTGACCGGCGAGCTGCGCCCGACGGGCGGCGGCGACCGCATGCAGCAGGTGCTGGCGCTGGTGAGCACGCTGTCCCGCGATTCCACGTTCGCCGCCGGCTGGTCCAACGTCCGGCTCGTGACCACGCGCGCCGCCGCCTCCGGCGAAGGCGCCGAGTTCGTGATCGAGTGCCGCTGATGGCCGCCCTCCGCCCCCCTTCGCTCGGGCGCTCGTGGCCGGTGGCCGCCATGCTCGCGCTGTTCGCGCTCTTCCTGCTCGTGCACGGCATGCTCTGGACACCGCTGCGCAAGCGCTACGACGCCGCGCTCACGCGCGCGGGCAGCCTCGGCGCGGTGCTCGACCCCACGCACGGCGGGGTCCCGGCCGCGATGCCGCCGCGCGTGTACGCCCTGCTCATGGAGAACTCCGGCACGGCCACCGAGGTGGACAACCGCGCGCAGGCGGGCACGCTGGCGGCCGACGCCGTGCAGCGGCTCTCCAGCCTCGCCTCGCAGGCCGGCCTCGACGTGGTCGTGGCCGAGCCCGGCGCCGTGACGCAGCAGCCCGGCTGGAACCAGGTGCGCGCGCACGTGCGCATGCACGGTTCGTGGAGCGAGGCGCTCTCGTTCCTCGACCTGCTCGCGCGCGGCGGCGGCCTGTACACCATCGAGCGCCTCGCGCTGACGCCCACGGCCGCCACGGGCTGCGACGTCGAGGTGTGGGCGACGCGCACCACGCTCAAGCGGCGGAGGACCGGCGCGTGAACCGCGATGCCGCACGCCTGCTCGCGCCGCTGCTCGCGGCCGCGCTCTTCGCCTTCGTGCTGTGGCAGACCGTGCACGCGTTGCAGGACTCGGGGGTGTGGCGCTTCGGAGTGCGCCGGACCGTCGCGCCCGCCGCCGACCCGCTCGCCGATCTCGACGGCGTGATCGCGCGCGTGCTGGACGCGCCGCCGCCCGCACCCGGCCGCAACCCGTTCGCGTTCGGCGCGGCCGCGCCGCGGCCCGAGGCGCTGGCGCCCGTGGTCCACAAGCCGGCGCCACCGCCGGTTCCCGAAGTGCCCGTGCTGACGGCGATCGTGTTCGACGCCGATCCACGGGCCCAGATCCGCTGGAAGGGCCGGGAGTACACGGTCCGGAACGGCGGACTCTTCGACGAGTTCGTGGTCGTGAGCATCTCGCGCGACCAGGTCGTGCTGAAGCGCGGCGCGGACAACGTCGTCCTCCAACGCAAAGCCCAGGGAGAGTGACCGTGAACGTCATCCGCACCTTCTTCGCCACCGTGGTGGTGGCGGTCCTGCTCGCGGCCTTCCCCGCCGGAGCCGCGGCGCCGTCGCGACTCGTCACGCTCGACGCCGACGACGCGAACCTGCCGCAGCTGCTCAAGGTCCTCGCCGAGAAGGGCAACCTCAACATCATCACCGGCCCGGGCGTCACCTCGGGGCGGATCACGATCCACATCAAGGACGTGCCGGTCGAGCAGGCGGTCAACCTGGTCGTGCGCGCGGCGGGCCTGGCCTACGAGCGCATCGGCAACTCGATCCTCGTGGCCGACGCCAAGTCGCTGCAGGAGGAGACGGGGCTGTCGTCGTACATCGTCGACCTCAAGTACGCCGACGCGACCGAGATCAAGGCGGCCCTGAAGGGGCTGACCGACAAGATCGAAGTCGACCGCGGCGGCAACCGCCTGATCGTGGTGACCAGCCCGCGCGTGATCTCCGAGATCGAGGAGATCGTCGCCGAGCTCGACAAGCCGGCCCGCCAGGTCATGCTCGAGGCGCGCATCGTCGAAGTGTCCACCGACGACATCAAGAAGCTCGGCATCGACTGGGACCTGCTCAGCCGCCAGGGCCTGTGGTTCGTCGAGGGCAACTACGACTCGCTGCAGGGCGGCGAGAGCGCGGACCAGATCCGCGGCCTGAAGATCTTCTCGAACACGCCCGGCACCAGCGACATCTTCAAGCTCCGAAACTTCAGCCGCGTCGCCCAGGTCTACCGCGTGGCCATGGACCTCGCGCTCCGCAACGGCAGCGCCAAGGTGCTCGCCAACCCGAAGATCGCCACGCTCAACGGCCGCGAGGCCAGCATGCTCGTGGGCTCGCGCATCCCGTTCGTGATCAGCGGGACCGTGTTCGCCGGCGGCGGCGCCGCACAGTCGCAGCAGGTGCAGCGCGAGGAGGTCGGCGTGAAGCTGTCGATCACGCCGCTCATCAACGCCGACGGCTACATCACCACGGTGATCAAGCCCGAGGTCAGCTCGGTGATCGGCTTCAAGGCCAGAACGAGGACCTGCCGGTCGTCGCCACGCGCCAGGCCACCACGACCGTGCGCCTCAAGGACGGCGGCTCCGTGATCATCGGCGGCCTGCTCAGCGAGGAGCGCACGACGGCCAACACCAAGCTGCCGATCCTCGGCGACATTCCCGGGCTGGGCGTGTTCTTCCAGCACACCAGCTCGCAGGTGTCAAAGAAGGACCTCGTGATCGAGGTCACGCCCCGCATCCTCGTCGAGCAGCCGTGGCCGGCGGTGGTCGCGGACGCCGCGAACAGGCCGAGCGCGCGAGCGCGTGGTCCTCGCCGACGGCGCCTACAGGCGGGGCAGGCCGTGCACCGTCAGGTTGCCGGCGAGCCAGCCGAGCCACGCGCCGACCGCCACGGTGAGCGCGACGGTCACCAGCCCGAGCCCGGCGGTGGAGAGATGGGGGGTGTGCCGCCGATACCGGTACAGCCGCCAGATCAGCAGCGGCACCAGGACGCCCTTCACCGCCACGAACAGGATCCAGTTGTGCTGGGCGAGCGGCGCGAGCAGCGGATTGCCCTCGCGGTTGCCGAACCAGTGGATGCCGACCGCGGTCGCGAAGAGGTCGATGCTGTTGGCCACGATGGCCGCGAAGAGCAGGATCTGCATGTCGATCACCATCATCCGCAGGGGTCCGGAACGGAGCGCCGATCGCCCGGCGATTCTCCCAGAGCGTCCGGCCCGCCTCAACGACTTCGTGCGCCCGGGGGCCGCGTGAGCTTCGAGACCTTCATCGGCATCTCGGTCGCGCTACTTGGGCTCGTCATGGGCAGCGGCGTGACCGCGCTGGCCTGGCGGGTGCCCCGCGGCGAATCGTGGGTGCACGGCCGCTCGCGCTGCCCCGGCTGCGGGCACGTGCTCGGCGTGCTCGACCTGTTCCCGGTGCTCTCGTGGGCGTTCCACCGCGGCCGCTGCGCGCACTGCGCCGCGCCCGTGAGCGTGCGTTATCCGCTGACCGAGCTGGCCTGCGGACTGTGGGCGCTGGCCGCGTGGCAGCGGCTCGGGCTCGCGCCCGCCCTCCCGCTGGTCGCGATCTGGGGCTTCCTGCTGGTGGCGCTCTTCTGGATCGACCTCGACCACCAGCTGCTGCCCGACGTGCTGACGCTGCCGGGCACGCTGGTCGGGATCGCCGCCGCGCTGCTCGGGGCGGGCGTGCGGCACGCGCTCGTCGGCATGCTGGTCGGCGCCGGCCTGCTGTGGCTGGTGCGCGAAGCCTACTTCCGCGTGCGCAAGGCCGAGGGCAT
>JBGAOB010000345.1:0-4506 GCA_044222045.1 Candidatus Eiseniibacteriota bacterium | reverse complement strand
GCGCCTGCGCGCCGCGGGCGACGGCCGCGAGCGGGCCGGACTGCGAAAGGCGCAGCAGGTCGGCGGCCGCGTGCATGCGGTCGCGGTGCGGCAGCACGTGGCGCAGCACCCAGCGGCCGAAGAGGCGCAACGGCGTGGGCCGGCGCACGCGGCGCTCGATCTGCGCGCGCGAGGCTTCGAGCAACTGCGAGTACGGCACGCCCGCCGGGCACGCGGTCTCGCACGCGCGGCAGTCGAGGCAGCGATCGAGGTGGGTGACGAGCGCGTCGCTCGGTTCGAGGCGGCCGTCGAGCAGCCCGCGCATCAGGTACACGCGCCCGCGCGGCGAGTCGGGCTCGGTGCGCAGCGTGCGGTAGGTCGGGCACGCCGTCAGGCACAGCCCGCAGTGGATGCAGGCCTCGAGGCCGGGCTGCGACGGGGCGCCGTCAGCGTCGAACCACGACGCGCCGGGCGCGGGCGAGTGCGGAGGCACGCTCATGCGCGCGCACCTTAGCACCGCGGAGGGCGCGCGCGTCACGCGGCGGCGCGTCCGCGCGCACGCACTCGCGGGCACTTGCGCCGCGGCCGCCGCGCCGGTCGCCCGTGCGGTTCAGCCCGCGGGAGCGCTGCCGACACTGGCCGCGGAACACCGTCCCTCGTCCGTCCGGAGGTCCGCATGCGTCCGCTCCCGCGTCTCGCCTTCGCCGCCGCGTTGCTCGCGGCGCTCGTCGTCTCGTCCGTCCCGGCGCAGTCCGCCGAGCCCAAGTGCCCGCTGCCGCTGCACGAATGCCTCGAGCGCTACAGCCACATGCGCGAGCGGCCGTGGTTGGGCGCCTGGCTCGAGGTGGTGGACAGCACGTCGGACGTGCGGCGGATCGAGCGCGTCTTTCCGGGCAGCCCGGCCGAGCGCGCGGGCCTGAAGCCCCGGCGACCGGCTCAAGACCATCGGTGGGCAGCCGCCGCGGACGTTCTTCGCCGGCAAGGCCGGCTGGAAGCCGGGCGAGCAGACGGCGCTGGGCATCGAGCGCGACGGCCGGGCGATCGAAGCGAAGTGGACGTTCGCGCCGATCCCCGACGACGTGCTCGCGGAACTGCTCGGCGCGCACGTGGTGGGCAGCCACATGGCCTACGGCGACTTCGGCGTCGACGGCGAAGCCGACCACGCGCACTGACGGCGCCGCGGCGCCGGATCGCGGGGACGCGCGGGGCGATCAGCCCTGCGCGTCCTCGTCCGTTTCGATGTGGAAGCGGTGCAGGACCCGGTGCAGCGCGGGCGAGAGCAGCACGCCCACGCTGGCCAGCAGCACGACGCCCGAGTAGAGCGCGTAGGCGGACGCGAACACCTTGCCCGCGTCGGTCCGCAGTTCGGCGACCGGGCCCATGCCGCCCAGGATCATCGCGGCGTTGTACAGGCAGTCCACCCAGCTCGACAGGCCGCCGAACACGCGGTAGCCCAGCACGCCGATCGCGAGCGAGACCGTGATGATCCCGGCCGCCACCGCGCCCGAGCGCAGCATGCGCGCGCGGAACACGTGCATGGGCGCCAGCGCCTCGTGGCGGCGCTCGAAGCCGAACAGCTCGCGCCGGCGGCGGCTCACGGCACGAGCACGATCTTGCCGAAGTGTTCGCGCGAGGCGAGCCGCTCGTGCGCGGCGGCCGCCTCGGCGAGCGGACGCACCGAGTCCACGACGGGCTTGAGCGTGCCGCCGGAGAGCTGGCCGATCACGGCGAGCATCTCGTTGCGCGTCCCCATCCACGAGCCGAGCAGGTTGAGGTGCTTCCCGAACAGCACGTTCAGGTCGATCGTGGCCTTGTGCCCGATCGTCGCGCCGCACGTCACCAGCCGGCCGTTCTTGGCCAGCGACTCGACGCCGGCCTCGAACACGCGCCCGCCCACGTGCTCGATCACCACTTCGACGCCCTTGCGCTTGGTCAGCTCGCGGATGCGCGCGGCGATGTCCTCGGTGGCGTGGTCGATGAGCACGTCCGCGCCCAGCGCCTCGGCGCGCGCCAGCTTCTCGCGCCCGCTCGCGGTCGCGTACACCTTCGCGCCGAAGAGCTTCGCCACCTGGATCGCGGCGCTGCCCACGCCGCTCCCGGCGCCGATGATGAGCACCTCTTCCTTGGGGCGCAGGCGCGCGCGGCCCATGAGCATGTGCCACGCGGTCAGGAACACGAGCGGCGCGGCGGCCGCTTCCTCCCAGCCGAGGCGCTCGGGGTAGGGCAGGCAGTTGCGCACCGGCACCGCGACCAGCTCGGCATAGCCGCCGTTCGACTTGCGCCCGAGCACGTCGTAGGACTTGCACAGGTTGTCGTTGCCCGCCGCGCACGCGTCGCACGCCCCGCACGACAGCGTGGGGTGGACCAGCGTCTTCATGCCGACCGCCACCTCGTGCACGCCGTCGCCGAGCGCCACGACCTCGCCCACGACGTCGCTGCCGAGGACGTGCGGCATGACCGGCATGATGCCCGGCAGCCCGCGGCGCACCCACGTGTCGAGGTGGTTGATGCCGCACGCGCGCACGCGCACGAGCACCTCGTGTGGTTTCGGCTCCGGGTCCGGCAGGTCGCGCATCTGCAGCACCTCGGGCCCGCCGTACTGCATGAACGCGTTCGCTCTCATGACCTCACTCGTCGAACATGACCGTGGGTTCCTCGTAGAAGCGCACCTGACGCGACACCAGCCTGTCCTGCAGCCAGCCGCGCAGCCAGCGGTTCTTCTCCTCGAGGGGCATCGCCGTGTCCATGCACATCCCGAGCGGCACGTTGAGCCGCAGCGCGCGCCACTGGATCAGGTGGCGCGTGATGCCGGCGGGCAGGTGCTCGCCCGCTCCGGCCAGCTCGATCACCTCGGCCGGGTCGAAGCGCGGGAACACGACGAGCGCGGAGATCTCGGGGTGCTCGTGCCGGGCCTGCGTGAGCGAGTCCGTGGTCACGCGAATGTACGGCACGCGGTCCTGGTAGACGCGCACGACCTCGTTGAGCAGCGCGTTGCGCTGGTTGAGCGTCCGGCCGCCCTGCAGCACGAGCGCGTCGCCCTCGTCGAGCACCACGCACGCCAGCGCCTCGCGGCGCGCGAGCATGGCGCGCGCGTGCAGGTGCCGCTCGTGCGTGCCGGCGAGTCCCGGGATCGCGGCCAGCCCGCGCTCCAGGTCGGCGCGCGCCTCGCGCGTGAGCCCGTGGTACCAGGTGAACAGCTGCACCGACGGCGTCTCGTAGCGCACCACCTGCGCCACGATGTGCGGCCAGCCGGCGGCCTTCGCGGCGGTCGTGCGGTTGGCGCCGTCCAGCACCACGAAGCGCGGCTCGACGCGGTGGCCGTCGCCGACCTGCGTGACGATCGGCGGATTGCGGAGCACGCCCGACTCGCGCAGCTTGTCCACGAGCGGCAGCGTGCGCTGCAGGTCGTGGTACTCGTGCGGGAACACCGACTCCACCGGCACGAACCGGAGGTCGGGCAGTCGGACGTCGGTGGTCGGCATGGGCGCGCACTCTATAAGAAGGGCTCCGGCCGGGGCTAGGATTCGTCCGTCGGCCGCCCGGGACACGCTGCCGCAATCCCCCCGCCGCGCCGGTAGCCACGCGCACCGCGTTCGTGCCCCGCCCGCACCCCGGCGTGCGCCGGCCGCGTAGCTTGGCCGCCGTTCCGACACCCCGTACTCCCCATCCGACCGGAGGTCCCTTCGATGTTCCGCAAGCCGTTCGCCGCGCTCGCCCTGGTCGCGGCGCTCCTGCCCGCCGCCGCCAGCGCCCAGACCGTGGACGAGATCATCGCCAAGCACTTCGAGGCTCAGGGCGGGATCGCCAAGCTCCAGAAGCTCCAGACCGTCCGCATGGTCGGCAAGATGCAGATGGGCCCGGGCATGGAGGCGCCGTTCACGATGGAGAAGAAGCGCCCCGGCAAGTCGCGGATCACGTTCACGTTCTCCGGCATGGACGGCGTGCGTGCCTTCGACGGCAAGACGGGCTGGCAGGTGATGCCGTTCATGAGCGGCAAGAAGGACGCCGAGCCCATGTCGCCCGAGGACACCAAGGACATGGAGGAGCAGGCCGATTTCGACGGGCCGCTCATGAACGCGAAGGACAAGGGCAACACGCTCGAGCTGGCCGGCAAGGAGGCCGTCGACGGCGCCGATGCCTACAAGGTCAAGCTCACGCACAAGGACGGCAAGGTCGACTGGTACTTCTTCGACGCCGAGACCTACCTGCTCGTGAAGCAGGAGATGAAGCGCAAGGTGCGCGGCACCGAGATGGAGTTCGAGACGTTCCCGAGCGACTACAAGGAAGTCGGCGACGGCCTGCTGATGCCGTTCTCGATCGCGCAGGGCGCCAAGGGCAACGACCACCGCCAGGCGATGACGTTCGACAAGATCGAAGTCGACGTGCCGCTCGACGACGCGATCTTCGTCATGCCCGCGCCCGCGGGCGGCGCCGCGCCGGACGCCAAGGCGGCCCCGGCCAAGGACGCCAAGCCGGCCGCCAAGACCGAGCCCAAGAAGGACAAGTAGTCCCGCTTCGCGCGCGCCG
>JBGAOB010000344.1:0-4748 GCA_044222045.1 Candidatus Eiseniibacteriota bacterium | reverse complement strand
CGCTCGCGGCCGAGCGCCGCGGCGCGCGCGTCGGGCTCCACGCCGGTCCCGGTCCAGCCCAGCTCGGCGAGCCGCTCAAGCCGGGCGCCTTCGCCGCAACCGACGTCGCACACGCGCCCGGCGGGTGCGTCGAGGTAGAGCACCGAGTGGCGCAGTTCGTCGCGGCGCGCGGCGTCGAACGCGAGCGCGGCCAGGCCGGCGAGCGGCGAGCGGCGGTAGCCGAGGTCGGCCGCCAGCCAGGCACGCGCCAGCTTCCGGTACAGGCGATAGACGGGGCCACCGCGTCCCGCCAGCGTGTGTGTGTAGTAGGTCGCGTACGCGAGCCCGATGTCCTCGGGCAGGATCGTCGGGTCGAGCCAGAGCGCACCGCACCGGGCGGCGGCGCAGCGCGCCATCCGCCACGTGCCGGGCGCGCCGAACCAGCGGTCGGCCAGCCCTTCGTGCGCCGTGGCGCCGGGACCACCGCAGACGGGGCAGGTGGGACGGGGCGTGGTGCGGATGGCCGGTGAGGGCTGGGACAAGGGCGGACCTCGGGGCGCGATGGAGGCGAACGGCGCGGCAGTCTAGCAGCAATGCACTCGCCGCGCGGCGGCGGGGCGCGTATTGACGGGCTCCCACGCGAGCGCCTAACGTGCCCGCGCCCTCGAACAAGAATCTTTTCCTACTCCCGGGGATCCCACATGCGTCGCGTACTCGTCACCGGCGTGACCGGCTTCGCCGGCAGCCACCTGGTGGACTACCTGCTCGCGCAGGGCGGCTACGAAATCCACGGCATCCAGCGCTGGCGGAGCCGCACCGAGAACATCGAGCACCTGGCCGGCAAGTTCACGATGCACGAATGCGACCTGCGTGACGCCACCAACACGTACGAGACCGTCGCGCGCATCAAGCCCGACTGGATCTTCCACCTGGCGGCCCAGTCGTTCGTGCCCACGTCGTGGGTGGCCCCCAGCGAGTCGCTGACCACCAACACGATGGCGCAGGTGCACATCTTCGAGGCCGTGCGCCGCCTGGGGCTCAAGACGCGCATCCAGCTCGCGTGCTCCTCCGAGGAGTACGGGATGGTCTATCCCGACGAAGTGCCCATCAAGGAGACCAACCCGCTCCGCCCGCTGTCGCCCTACGCCGTCAGCAAGGTGTCGCAGGACATGCTGGGCTACCAGTACTGGATGTCGTGGAAGGTCGACTCCGTGCGCACGCGCGGCTTCAACCACGAGGGGCCGCGCCGCGGCCCGGTGTTCGTGGCGAGCGACTTCGCCAAGCAGATCGCCGACATCGAGAAGGGCCGCCGAAAGCCCGTGCTGAACGTGGGCAACCTCGACGCGATCCGCGACTTCACCGACGTGCGCGACATGGTGCGCGCGTACTGGCTGGCGCTCGAGAAGTGCGAGCCGGGCGAGGTCTACAACATCTGCAGCGGCAAGGCGTGGACCATCCAGAAGGTCTCGACTACCTGCTCGGCCTGACGAAGACCAAGATCGACGTCCAGCAGGAAGCCGCGCGCATGCACTTCGAGCGACGTGCCGATCCTGCTCGGCGACAACTCGAAGTTCGTGAAGGCGACCGGCTGGCGGCCGATCCCGTTCGAAGACGCTCGGAACATGCTGGAGTACTGGCGCTCGCGCGCCAACACGCTGCACGCGGCTTCGGGCCGCGTCGCGTCGCTGCTCCTGTGGCTCGCGCTCACACCGCCGCTCTACCGCGCCCTCGGCGCGGAGGGGTTCGCGGTGTGGGCGTTGTTCTACGCGCTCACGGGCTACTTGGGCGCGCTCGACTTCGGGCTCGCCCCCGCGACCATGCGGCACGTGTCGGCTGCCCGCGCCCGTGGCGCCGACCATGACGCCGGCGCGTACGCCACGGTCTCGGTGTTGGGCTACGCGGTGCTCGGGCTGTTCTGGCTGGCGCTCATGCCGCTCGTGCGCGGGCCGCTGCTCGAGTTCCTGCACGTGACCGGTGCTGTTCGGCCGTCCGCCGACTTCGCGTTCACGGCCGGCGCAGTGGTGTTCGCGATGGCGGGTGCCACCAACACGATCGTCTACGTGCTTCAGGGCTACGACCGCTTCGACCTCGCGAACCTGACCACCCTGACCGTCTCACTGGTGCAGGCGTTCGGGCTCGCCCTGGCGCTCGCATTCGGTTGGGGGCTCGTCGGCGTCGTCTGCGCCACAGGAGCGGGCTGGACCAGCGCGGTGCTGGTGGGGCTGCTGCTCGTGCGGCGGGGCGCGCCGGCGTTCCGCTGGGCGAGCCCGCGTGGTGCCTCCGGCTTCGTTCGCGAGAGCATCGGCTTCGGGGCGCCGCTGCAACTCGCCAACATGCTCGCGGTCGCGCACCAGCAGCTCGACAAGCTCTTGCTCACGCGGTACGTGGCTCTCGCTGCCGTCGCGCCGTACGAGCTCGGGCTGCGCATCTCGACTGCGCTCGCGACGTTTCCACAACTCCTGTTGCTCGCGCTCGTTCCGCCGGCGACGCGCTTCCACACTGCCGGCGAACACGCCCGGCTGGCCGAGCTTTACCGCCGCTCCAATCGCTACATCCTGTTTGCCGCCGTGGTCGTCACTGCGGGCGCGGTGGGTGGGGCCGGGCGCGTGTTCGCGGCTTGGCTCGGGCACCCCGACGAAGCGGCGGCCCTGGCGTTGCGCGGGCTGATCGTGGCCGCGTGCGCGGGACTCGGTGCCGGCATGGCGACGGTGACCGCCCGTGGCATCGGCCGCCCCGATCTCGAGGCCGAGTTCTCCGCGGCCGCGCTCGCCGTGCACCTGGCGCTCGGATTGCCGCTCGTCCGCACACATGGCCTGCCGGGCGTGCTGCTTGCGTTGGCGATCGGCAATGCGGCCGGGGTCGCGTGGTTCGTCTCCCGCCTCGCGCGCGCGCTCGGCGGGTCCGCGCCTCGCGTCCTGTTCGACGGCGCGATGCCGCCCATGCTCGCACTGGCCGCGGGCGCGGGATGCGGCCTGTGGCTGGATCGCGCACTCGCGCCCGCGACCGGATTCGCCGCGTGGGGTGCGCTGCTGGTGGTCGGCGGCGCCGGCGCTTTGGTCGCAGCAGCCGTGTGCCTCGGCACGCGCTACGTCTCGGCCGCCGAACTCGCGCGCCTCGCGCGGCCGGCGGCGGAGTGAGAGTGGACGGCGTGCGCGTGATGCCGCAGATTGGCCGCCCCATGGTGATCCCGTTCCGCACCCGGAGCCGCGCGTGAGCGGCGTCGACCTGGCCGGCAAGTCGGTGCTCGTCACCGGCGCCGGCGGCTTCGTCGGCCCGCACCTCGTGGCGGCGCTGGTCGCGCGCGGCGCGACGGTGCACGGCTGCGGCATCGGCGCGCCGCCCGCGGGCACGCCGCTGGCGAGCTGGCGCGACGCCGACCTGCTCGATCCGGCCGCGTTGCGCGCGTGCGCGGCCGACTCGGCCTGCGACGCGGTCGTGCACCTGGCGGGCCAGAGCAGCGCGGCGCGTTCGTTCGAGGCGCCCGACGAGACGTTCCGCGCCAACGTGGACGGGACGGCGAACCTGCTCGACGCGGTGCGCACGCAGCGGCCGCGCGCGCGCGTGCTGGTGGTGGGCACGAGCGAGGTGTACGGCCCGTGCCCGCCGGGGCAGCGCGTGAGCGAGCTGACGGCGTTCCAGCCGGTGAGTCCGTACGCGCAGTCGAAGGCGGAGGCCGATCGGATGGCGGCGTGGTACGCGAGCGAGCACCGGATGGACGTGGTGCGCGCGCGGCCGTTCGGGCACACGGGGCCGGGGCAGACGGACCGCTTCGTGGTGCCGTCGTGGGCGAAGCAGGTGGCGGCGATCGAGGCGGGGCGGGCCGAGCCGGTGATCCGCGTGGGCAACCTGGAGGTGACGCGCGACCTGTCGGACGTGCGTGACATCGTCGCGGGCTACTGCGCGCTGCTGGAGCGCGGCCTGCGCGGCAAGGCGTACAACCTGTGCCGCGGCGAGGGCACGCCGCTGCGGCACGTGGTCGACACGCTGGCGGCGCTGGCGCGGGTCGAGGTGCGGGTGGAGGTGGACCCGGCGCGGCTGCGGCCGGCGGACGTGCCGTACCTGGTGGGCGATCCTTCGCGCGCGGCGCGCGACTGCGGCTGGAGCGTGACGCGCGCGCTCGACGACACGCTGCGCGACGTGCTCGACGACTGGCGGGGGCGGGGGGCCTGACCCGCCCGGGCGGCTAGTCCCGCCCGACCACCTTCGGGTGGGCGTCGCTCGCGTCGAACACGAACGGCGAGCACTCCAGCGCCTGCGACGGCTCGAGGCCTCGGAACGCGTGCGCGACGCGCGGCGGGATCACCAGCGTGGTGCCGGCTTCGATCTCGGTGTCGAGCGTCTCGCCGCTGTCGAGGTCCTCGAACACGCCGCGCAGGCGGCCGGAGATCACGTAGAAGTACTCGGTCTTCTGCTCGTGCCAGTGGTTGCCGCGCCACGTGTTCGGGCCGGGCAGCAGCTCGAGGTAGGCGATGAACCGCCACGGGCCGCCGTTCCACACCGGCACGGCCTCGCCGGCGGGCATGCGGATGCGCACGCCGTCCAGGATGGGCTCGGCCGGCGGCCGGTCGAGCACCGGCAGCCGGCGGATGGTCACGCGCTCCACGCGCCGCTCAACCGTTCTTCGGTTCCCAGACGTCGGCGAGCACGCAGTCCCACGGGAACTTGAACTCGTCGGCCGGGTCGTACACGTGGCTCTGGCAGTTCACCACCAGCACTTCGGGCTCCGACAGCGCCTTCCAGCCGTGCATGAGCCGCGGCGGGATCTTGAT
>JBGAOB010000343.1:0-5350 GCA_044222045.1 Candidatus Eiseniibacteriota bacterium | reverse complement strand
GCACTTCAAGGCCGTGCACGGCACGGAGACGACGTTCATCCCGAACGGCACCAGCCTGCCCCAGCCCCGCCCGGCCAAGAAGATCCTGTCGCTCGGGCTGACGCCGGGAAAGTACGTGCTCTTCGTGGGCCGGCTCGTGCCCGAGAAGGGCGTGCACTTCCTGTGCGAGGCCTTCTCGCAGATCGACACGGACATGACCCTGGCGCTCGCCGGCGGACTGTCGTTCTCGGGCGGCTACGCCGACCTGCTCAAGCAGTACGAAGGCCCGCGCGTGAAGCGGCTCGACTACGTCTTCGGCGAGGCGCTCGACGAGCTGTGGAGCAACGCCTACTGCGTCGTGCAGCCGTCCACCATGGAAGGACTGTCGATCGCCCTGCTCGAAGCGCTCTCGTACGGGCGCTGCGTGCTCGTCTCGGACATCCCCGAGAACCTCGAGGTCGCCGAGGAGTGCGCGCTCAGCTTCCGCAGCCAGGACGTCGCCGACCTGCGCGCCAAGCTCGAGCACATGATCCGTCACCCGGAGGTGGTGCAGGAGTTCGGCGAACGTGCGCGCCGGCACATCCTGGCCCACTACTCGTGGGATCCCGTCGCCGAGGCCACGGCCGAACTCTATCGCTCGCTGGTGCCCGCGCGCCCGTGACGCGCCCCGGTCCGGTGTGCTAATGCTGCGCCGTTCATGAGCCCTCAACCGGCATCGGTCGGCGTCCTGATTCTCGCGGGCGGCCGCGGCGAGCGTTTCTGGCCGTGGAGCACGCCTGCACGCCCCAAGCAGCTCCTGCCGCTCGCGAGCGGCGGTCGTTCGCTGCTGCGCGCGACGTTCGACCGCGCGCTGCGCGTGGCCGGCGATCCGTCGCAGGTCGTGGTCATGACGTCCGAGGACCTGCGCGAGGCGTGCCTGCGCGAGTGCCCCGGGGCGCGCGTGCTCGGCGAGCCGATGATGCGCAACACCGCGCCGGCGATCGCCGGAGCGGCGAGCGCGTTCGCGCCCGGCACCACGTTCGCGGTGATGCCCGCCGACCACGCCATCGACGACGAGGCGGCGTTCGCCGCCGACGTGGCGCGTGCCGCGCAGGTGGCCGCGCGTGACGGGGTGCTGGTGACGTTCGGCATCCGCCCGGCGCATCCCGAGACCAACTTCGGCTACATCCACCGCGGGACGACGCTGGCGCCCGCGCTGCACCGCGTGGCGCAGTTCAAGGAGAAGCCCGACCGCCCGACCGCCGAAGCCTGGTGCGCGAGCGGCGAGTACTTCTGGAACAGCGGCATCTTCGTGTGGAAGCGCGAGACGTTCTTCGCCGCGCTGGCCGCGCACCATCCCGACATCGCCGCGCTCGCCGACTTCACGTGGACCGGCGGGGACGCCGCGTTCGGCGCGGCGCTCCGGCCGCGCTTCGAGCCGCTCCCCAAGATCAGCGTCGACTACGCGGTGCTCGAGCACGCCCCGAACACGGTGGTGATCGAGGCGGCGTTCGACTGGGACGATCTCGGTTCGTGGAGCGCGTGGGCGCGCCGCCAGGGCCGCGACGCGCGGGGCAACGTCACCTGGGGCGACGCCGTGGCGGTCGACTGCGACGGCTGCGTGGTGGTGGGGGACGGCGTCACCGCCGCGCCGCTCGGCTTGCGCGACATGATCGTGGTCGCGACGCGCGACGGCGTGCTCGCCTGCCGGCTCGAGGCCAGCGACCAGGTGCGCAAGGTCTCCGAAGCGTTGCGCGCGCGGAGCGGCGCGTGATCCGCCGCGTCGCCCTGGTGTTCGCCGCGCTCGCGCTGGCCGGTTGCGCGGCGCGTCCGGGTGGAACTGCCCGTCGCGGCGCCACCGCCCGCCGCGGCCCCGCACTGGCTCGCCGTCCGGGTCACGCCGGCGGCGGCGGCCGTCGACAGCACGCCGAGCCCCGCGGCGCTGGCGGTGCTGGCCGGCATTCCCGAGCCGCTCGGCCCAGGCGCCACGCCCGCTCCGGCCACCCGCCCGGCGCGCCCGGCCACGCCCGCGAAGCCGGCCGAGCCCGTCGTGCAGGTGGCGCCCGAGGCGGCGTTCGACACGCGCACCGAAGTCCCCGCGAGCGGCGACGTGCCCGTGCCCGCGCCGACGCGCCCGCTCGGCGCGCCCACGGTGGCGCCACCCGTCGCGCCTCCGGTCGCCGCGCCCGTGGTCGCGCCGGTCGCCCCGCCGGCCGCGTCCGCACCGCCGGACACGTGCTGGCGCGTGCAGGTCGCCGCGCCGGCGGATCGCGCGAAGGGCAAGTCGATGCGCGACGCGGCCGAGTCGCTGCTGCTGGTGCCGATGATCGTCGACCGCGAAGGCGGACGCTTCAAGGTGCGCTCGCGCGACTGCCTGTCGCGCACCGCCGCCGAGAGCCTGCGCGACCGCGCGGTCGCGTCCGGGTTCAAGGGTGTCTTCCTGGTCAAGCTCCCCGGGGGACGCTGATGCCGCGCCTCGTGCTGTTCGAGGATCGCCAGTGGCGGTCGCTGCGCCCGCTCACGGACCTGCTGCCGGTGCCCGCGCTCACGTTCGGCGCGTCCGACGTCGCGCGCCGCTGGCTGCGCGCCACGGCGCTGCCGCTGTTCGCGATCGAGGCCCGCGCGTTGCCGATGGCGGCGTGGCACGACGCGCCCGTTCCCGACACCGCCAGCGTGCCGCCGGCCGAGACCGCGATCGCCATCAACGCCGCCGCGCTCCCCGGGCCCGTGGGCCGCGCCGCTGCTCGCCCCCGGCGGGCCGCTGCTCGTGCTGTGCGCCGGCCGCGTCGCGGGCGCGCGCGCGCCGCTGGCGTTGCTGGTGCCCGCGCTCGGCAAGGGCGAGCGCTTCGAAGAGGTGCTGCTCACGCTCGGCCTGCCGACCGCCGAGGTCGAGGCCGGTTTCCTCGACTGGCCGTGGCAGCTCGTGGAGCACAACCCGCAGGCGATCACCGACGACCTGGCCGCGGCGCGCGGCGGCGTGCGCGGAACCGTGCACCGGCTCGCCTGCCTCGAAGCACCCGAGCGCGTCGTCGTCGGCGAAGGCGCCGAGGTGGGGGCGTTCGCCGTGCTCGACGCGCGGCCCGGTCCCATCCTCGTGGCGCGCGGGGCGAAGGTGGCGCCGCACACCGTGGTCACCGGGCCGTGCGTGCTCGGCCCGGGCACGCAGCTGCTCGGCGGCTTCGTCTCGGGCACCAGCTTCGGCCCCGAGTGCCGCGTCGCCGGCGAGGTCGAAGCGAGTGTCTGGCAGGGCTACGCCAACAAGCGTCATCACGGCTTCGTCGGGCACAGCTTGATCGGGGAGTGGGTCAACCTCGGGGCGCTCACCACGACCAGCGACCTCAAGAACAACTACGGCTCGGTGCGCGTCTGGATCGACGGCGCCGAAGTGGACTCGCACAGTTCCAAGGTGGGCGCGATCGTCGGCGGCCACGTCAAGACCGGCATCGGCACGCTGCTGCCCACCGGGGCGGCGATCGGCACCGGCGCCAACCTGTTCGGTGGCGGGGTGTTCGCGCCCAAGCAGGTGCCCGCGTTCGCGTGGTGGGACGGGCGCGCGAACGCCGAGCACGAGTTCGAGCGCTTCCTCGCCACCGCCCGGATCGCGTTCTCGCGCCGGGGAAGGGCGCTCGGACCCGCGGACGAGGACCTGCTGCGGGCGGTTTTCGGCTCGACCGCGGCCGAGCGCCGACCGATGACTGGGTAGGAACGCCGTCTCACGGACGGCCCGCGGCCGCGCGCCTTGACCCCGGCAGAAGCGGCTCCATAGACTTTTTCGGCTCCGCACACTCACGCCGGTCCGCCGGCGCAGGACGACACACGCAAGGACGGCCAATGCCTGAACTCCGCAAGGATCCGGTCGTGGGACGCTGGGTCATCATTTCCACCGAGCGCAGCCGCCGGCCCACGAACTTCCACTCCGAGAACCCGACCGTCGCGCAGACCTTCTCGCCCTTCGCCGAAGGCCGGGAGGACATGACCCCGCCCGAGGTCTACGCCGTGCGCCCGCCGGGCGGCAAGGCCAACGGCCCCGGCTGGACCGTGCGCGTCGTGCCGAACAAGTTCCCGGCGCTGCAGGTCGAAGGCCAGCTCGAGCGCCGCGGCGAAGGCCTGTACGACAAGATGAACGGCGTCGGCGCGCACGAGGTCGTGATCGAGGGCTCCGACCCCGAGAAGCAGCTCGCGGACCTGCCGGTGGAACAGATCGCGCAGGTGCTGGTGTCCTACCGCGAGCGCATGCTCGACCTGAAGAAGGACAAGCGGCTCCGCTACGTGCTCGTGTTCAAGAACCACGGCTCCGGCGCGGGCGCCACGCTCGAGCACGCGCACAGCCAGATCATCGCGACGCCGATCGTCCCGGCCATGGTGCAGCAGGAGCTCGACGGCGCGCGCCGCTACTACGAGCTCAAGGAGCGCAACGTCTTCACGGACATCCTCGACCAGGAGATGGCCGAAGGGAACGGGCGCCGCATCGTGAGCACGACCGAGCGCTTCGTGGCGCTGGCGCCGTTCGCGCCGCGGTTCCCGTTCGAAACGTGGATCCTGCCGCGCGAACACTGCTCGAGCTATCACACGATCTCGGATCCCGAGGAGTTCCTCGACTTCGCGCGCATCCTCAAGGACACGCTGATGCGGCTCAACGTGGCGCTCGACCACCCGCCGTTCAACTTCGTCCTGCACACCGCGCCGCTGTCGGACGACGACCTGCCGTACTACCACTGGCACCTCGAGATCATGCCCAAGCTCACGCGCGTGGCCGGGTTCGAGATCGGTTCGGGGTTCTACATCAACCCGACCCCGCCGGAGGACGCGGCGCAGTACCTCCGCGAGATCGTCGCGCTCGCCTGAGAGCGTTCCGGAACCCGATGCCCGCACGGACCCTGTCCATCGCGCACGTCGCGAGTGAAATGACGCCGCTCGCCAAGGTCGGCGGGCTCGCCGACGTCGTGTCGGCGCTCGCGCTCGAACAGGCGCGGCGCGGCCACCGCGTGCTCGTGGTGCTGCCGCGCTACCGCACGGTCGAGCTGCCCGCCGGCTGGACGCATCACGAGCTCGGCGGCACGCGGGTGCCGTGGGGGCTGGGGCTCGAGCCCGCGCGCTTCAGCGTCGCCGAGGCGCCGAACTCCGAACTGCGCGTGCTGCTGGTCGAGCACGCGGGCGAGCGCCGGTTCTTCGACCGGCCCGGCGTGTACGACGATCCGGTGACGCGCGAGGGCTGGCCCGACAACGCCGAGCGTTACCTGTTCTTCTGCCGCGCCGCGCTCGAGGGGCTGAAGGGCTTCGGCGAGCAGTTCGACGTGATCCACGCGCACGACCAGCAGGCGGCCTGGGTGCCGTGCTTCGTGCGCACGCACGACGCGGACGAGCCCGCGTTCGCGAACCTGGCGACCGTCTT
>JBGAOB010000342.1:0-4589 GCA_044222045.1 Candidatus Eiseniibacteriota bacterium | reverse complement strand
CGCCAGCGCGGACACCGTGAGCGCGCGCGGGGGCGCGGTCGGGGCGGACATGGCGCGCACGGTAGCAGACGGCCCGCGACGGCTTGCCGCGGCGCGGCGCGTGGGCGATCGTGGCGCGTCATGCTCCCCACCCTCGGACTCCTGCGCCGCGGCGCGTGCGCGCTGCTGCTGGCGCTGCTCGTGGCCGGCTGCGGCCGCACGACGCGCGAGCCTTCGCGCGAAGCGGCCGCCGAAGCGCCGCCCGCCACGGACGAGCCCGCACCCGATTCGCTCGCGGCGCCCACCGACACCACCGCCGCGCCCGCCGCCGCCACCCCCGCGGCGAACTTCGCGCGCTGGCCCGTGCAGAACCCCAGGCACCTGGCCGCGCTCGTGGACTCGCTGGGGGCCGAGCGCTGGCTGCAGGCGCTGAAGCTCAACCGCGTCGACGCGAAGCACGTACGCGACCGCGACACGCTGGTGCTGCCCGACGCGTTCGGCGACTCGCTCGCGCTGTCGCCGTTCCCGGCCGAGCTCGCCGCGGTGCGCGACAGCGGCAAGGTGCTGCTCGTGTCGCGGCGCGTGCAGGCGTTCGCCGCGTACGAGCACGGCCGCCTCGTGCAGTGGGGCCCGGTCAGCACGGGCCGGCGCACCAAGCCCACGCCCGCCGGGCTCTACCACGCCACCTGGAAGGACCGGTCGCGCATCAGCACGGTGGACGACGAGTGGCTGCTCGAGTGGTGCGTGAACATCCACAACCGCGAGGGCGTTTCGCTGCACGAGTACGAACTGCCCGGCCGGCCCGCGAGCCATTCGTGCGTGCGCCTGCTCGAGTCCGATGCGCGCTGGGTGTACGCGTGGACCGACCCGTGGACGCTGTCGGCCGACGGCAGGCAGGTGGAGCGCGCGGGCACGCCCGTGGTGGTGTTCGGCGAGTGGGCGTGGGGCGAGCGTGCGCCGTGGAAGCGCCTGCCCGAGGACGCGACGCTCGCCGCGCTGAGCAACGCCGACGTCGACGAAGCGCTGCGCACGTGGAGCGAAGCGGTGCAGCCCGACTTCACGCCGCCGCCCGCCGCCACCGCGAAGAAGCCCGCGCCCGTGCGTGTGCCCGCGGACAGCGCCCGCGTGCGGAGCGCGGCGGCCGTGCGCGACAGCGCCTCGCGCCGCGGCACGCCCGCGCCGCCCGGCGCGGCGGACAGCCTGAGGGCGCCGGACGGAGCCCGGCGCCCTCGCTGAACCGCTGCGTTCTCGCGGCTACTTCGCGGCGAACAGCTGCACGCCCTTCGTGGCGACCACGAACTCCGGCTTCGGGCACGCGTGGCCTTCCTCGGGCTTCTCGTCCTTCACCTTCTGCGGCAGCGCCGTGACGACGCCTTCCAGGCGGATGCGCTGACCTTTGCAGTCCTTGGGCAGCAGCACGCTCTCGTCCAGGCTGCGCGCGATGAAGCTGACGCCCTTCGCGTCCACCACTTCCACCCAGCAGCCGGCGCCCTGGCAGACGTCCTTCACCACGCCGTCCAGCACCACCGTCTTGCCCTTGAGCTTCTCGGGCGCGGTCACGAGCAGGTTGATGTCCACCGGCGTGCGCGCGTGCACGGCCGCGCCGTAGGTGGAGGCGGCGCCCAGCGACGTGGTCGGCGCGGGCGCCGGAGCGTGCGCGCACGAGGCGGCGGTGAGGGCGAGAGCGAACGCACAGAGAGCCAGGCGCATGACGAACCTCGAATGAAGGCGGCGCGGTGCGCCGTCCGGAGTGGATGCTTCCCGCCGCGGCGCGCGGCCGTGCGGGGCGAAAGCGGCCGGGAGCATACGGCAGGGACGGTCATGTCCGCGCGGGTGTTATCGAACGCCGGGTTCGCGCCGCCGAGCGCGGCTCGCTAGATTGCCCGGCCGGGAAAGGACACCGATCCGATGAACGCGTTCCGACTCGCCCCGGCCGGCCTCGCCACGCTGGTGCTGGGCGCGCATTTCCTCCGACAGGGCAACGTGCTGGTGGTGGCGGTGTGCCTGGCCGTGTTCGCGCTGCTGTTCGTGCGTCGGCCGTGGGTGCCGGCCGTGGTCGCGGGTTTCCTCGTGCTGGCCACGCTCGAATGGGTGCGCACGCTGGTGACGCTGGTCGCCGAGCGCGAGGCGCAGGGCGAGCCCACCGGTCGCATGGTGGCGATCCTGGGCAGCGTCGCCGGCATCACGGCCGCGTCGATGCTCGCGTTCCTGTCGCGCCCGGTGCGCGAGCGCTACGCGCCGAGCGCGCCGGCCGCGCCGCCGGCCGAGGGAGGCGACGCGCCGCGCTGACCTCGCCGCAGAACCCCGCGCCCGTGCGCCGTGCGTGCTCCCAACGGCGATCATCGACGCCCGCGGGCGGACCGCGAAACGCCCGCCCGACTTGAGACACGGCCCGTTGCAGCCGAAACTGCCGGGGACGACGACTGGCCGCCATCCCGAACCACCGGAAGGACCGAGATGCCCATTCAGCCCATTCGCCGCATCGCACTCAGCACCGGAGGGGGCGACGCTCCCGGACTCAACGCCGTCATTCGCGCCGTCGTGCTGGCCGCGATCCGTCGCGGCTGGGACTGCGTCGGCATCCGGGACGGCTACAACGGCCTGCTGATGCCCGAGGAATACCCGCAGGGCGGGCTCATTCCGCTGACGCGCGAATCCGTGGCCGGCATCACGCACCTGGGCGGCACCATCCTGGGCACCACGAACCGCGGCAATCCCACGTGCTTCCCCGTCCCGCAGCCCGACGGCAGCATCGTCGAAGTGGACCGCACCGACGAGCTGGTGCAGAAGTTCGTCGACGCCGGGCTCGACGCGCTGATCACGGTGGGCGGCGACGGGTCGCTGAGCATCGGCTACACGCTCGCGCAGAAGGGCCTGCGCGTGGTGGGCGTGCCCAAGACGATCGACAACGACCTGGACCGCACGTTCGTCACGTTCGGTTTCGACACCGCCGTGGCCTTCGCCACCGAATGCCTGGATCGCCTGCACACCACCGCCACGTCGCACCGCCGCATCATGGTGGTGGAGGTGATGGGCCGCTACGCGGGCTGGATCGCGTTGCACGCCGGCATCGCCGGCAACGCCGACGTGATCCTGATTCCCGAAGTGCCGTTCGACATCGAGAAGGTCGCGAACGTCGTGCGCGAGCGCGAGCGGACGGGCCGGCTGTACACGATCGTCGTGGTGGCCGAGGGCGCGAAGCCGCTCGGCGGCGACGTGTCGGTGCTCGGCAAGGCCGTGGGCCAGGCCGAGAAGCTCGGCGGCATCGGCGAGAAGGTCGCGCACGAGCTGCAGGAGCGCACCGGCCGCGAGTCGCGCACGGTGGTGCTCGGCCACCTGCTGCGCGGCGGCTCGCCGACGAGCTTCGATCGCAACGTGGCGCTGCGCTTCGGTGCCGCCGCGGTGCGCGCGCTCGACGAAGGCCAGAGCGCCGTGATGGTGTCGCTCGACCCGCCGGTCGTGCGCTACGAGCCGCTGAAGCTGGCGGTCAAGCGCATGAAGACCGTGCCGCTCGACAGCGACACGGTGGAGAGCGCCCGCGACCTCGGGATCTCGTTCGGAGACTGACGGCGCGACACGAATCGGCGCGACCCTGGCGGCGAGAGCGGCCGGGGTCGCGGTGTTTTCGGGGGGCAATTGCGCACGGCCGGCCGATAATCGTCCGGTATCCACTTTGACAGTTCCCATTCGACGTGAGTTTGGGGCGTGAACCCACGAGGTCCGCGTGCGACGACTAGCCAAAGCCCTGCTCCTCGGCGTCCTGGTGCAAGCCAGCGCCGTTGGTCTTGCGCAACTGGCGAGTCTGTTGGACTGGCGCGTCGTGGTTGAGGCCCTCGTCTGGAACGTGTCATTGGCGGCATTGCTCGCGGGGCCCATGCCGATCATCGGTCACGGCCAGGAGGGTGGCCCGATTTTCGAACCCACAGCGACCCATCTGTGGATGGGCGCACTCGGGCTATCGCTGGGCATTCTGTTCTACGCCGTTGTCGTCGACTGGCTGGTACGGCGCCGAGGCGGAGGGAGAGCGGTTGGCGCCCGGGCTCCGTCGCCACCGCCGCCGGAGGATCTTCCCTGAAGAAGTGGATCGTCCTGAATCTCACGGCCCCGCTGGTCCTTGCGGTTGCTGTGGTCATGGCGGCGCGGCAGGACTGGACGGCCTTCCTGCTCTTTGCGCTCTTCGGCGTTGTGGTGCTCGGGCTGGCGATCACCAGTCTCGTCGCGCCGTTTTCGCAGTGGCGGGCGCATGGCGCGCGCTCGTTGCTGGTTCCGCTCAGCATCCTTGCGTCGGCGGGACTCGGGCTCGTCTTTGAGCCTCTCGGAACCCGGTGGATGCTCCGGGGTACGCCGGCCCACCCCGAGACCTTCCTCGAGGGCACTCGCCAGGAGGAGCTCGAAAGCATGGCCGAGCATCTTCTCGGCGCACCGAAAGACAACGCTTCGCGTGAGCGCCTTGGCGAATTGGGGTTCCGTCGTGTGGAAGTGGACACATGCCGAAGAGTTGTTCGCATGAGCCACGTGTGGCTTCGGACCTGGTACGAGTACCTGTATGCCCCGGATGGGATCCCCGGCAGGTATGCGAGATCGCCTCGGCTCACCAATGCCGATGTGAA
>JBGAOB010000341.1:0-4854 GCA_044222045.1 Candidatus Eiseniibacteriota bacterium | reverse complement strand
GGACGGCCGACCTGTTTTCGGCGCCGCCCCCCGCCCCGCTGCTCGCGCGGGACGACACCGCGCCGGGCCCGGCCGCCGTCGTCGACAGCAGCGCGTCCCGATCCGGCCCGCGAGCGTCCTTTCCGGTGGTGGCGCTCCCCGCCGCACCGCGGCGTCACGCCGGGCTCGCGCTCGGCTGCGCGGTTTCGGGGGCCGCACTGGTCGCGTCGTCGTTCGCGTGGCGCAACCTCGGCGACCGGCGCTACGACGAGTACCTGGCCGAGACCGACCCGTCCCGCATCGAGTCGCGCTGGAACGCCACGCGGCGTGCCGACCAGGTGGCGAACGCGTCGCTGATCACCGGCGAGGTGCTGCTCGTGGGCGCCGTGTGGCTGCGGTTCGTGCGTGACCACCACGACGCCCCGGTCGCGCTGCGCGTGGAACCCGACCGCGCCGCGCTCGTGGTGCGGTGGTGAGCATGGCCCCCACCCGTCGACAGACCGGGCTCCGCGCAGCGCTCCTCGCCGCGCTGCTCGCGGCGGCGCTCGCCGGCTGCAGCCAGCGCGACCGCGCGAACCCGCTCGATCCCGCGAACCCGCAGACGGGCGGCCGCCCCACGGGCTTCGACGCGCTGGCCGGGTTCGCCACCGTGCGGCTGTCGTGGGACGCGCGCCCGCTCGCCGGTCTCGACGGCTTCCTGCTGGAGCGCCGCGACCGTCCCGACTCCGCATTCCGCGCGCTGGCCGACGTGCTTCCCAACACGGCATCGCAGTTCCTGGACTCCAGCGTGCGCAACGGCACGCGCTACGAGTACCGCCTGTCGTACGTGCGCGACGGCGGCGTGAGCGGCGCGCCGGCCACCGACACCGCCACGCCGGGGCGCATGCGGCCGTGGGTCGTGGACGCCGGTTTCACCGGCGCCGGCTTCGTGGCGCGGCTGTCGCCCGACGGCCGCGACGTGACCGAGCGCTTCGACATGGAGCGCGCCTACCGAACATCGCCGTGGACGCGCAGGCGGCTCGTCTGGGTGTCGGAGCCCGACCTCGGCCAGGTGCACATCCTGTCTCCCGCGATCCACACCTCGATCCTGATCCGCGACCTGCAGCAACCGCTCACCATCGCGCTCGACCCCGCGACCGGCGACGGCTGGATCTGCGACCTGGGCGGCGTGATCCGCCACTACGATGGGAGCGGCGGGCCGCTGAGTCCGGAACACGATCCCGCTCCTCGACCGCCCCAGCGGCATCGCCGTGTGGGCGCGCGACCGGTCGGTGTGGGCGTGCGAGCGCGGCGGCGAGCGCGTGCGCCGCTGGGACGTCGCGGGCGTGCCGCAGTTCTCCGTCCCCATGGGCGCGCCGTCGCGCGTGGCCGTGGACTCCGCGAGCGGGCGCGCCTACGTGACGTCGCTCGCGAACGGCCGCGTGATGTCGTTCGCGTCGAACGGCGCGCGGCTGGACTCCACCTCGGCCGCGATCGGCCCGATCGGCGTGGCGGTGGATCCCTACCGCGGCCGCGTGTGGGTGGCCGACGCCGTGGGCAACCAGCTGCTCGGCCTGCGCGCCGCCGACCTGTCCGTGGAGGTGCGCGTGATGGGCATGTCCGGCGTGCGCGACGTGGCCGTGGACCTGGGCAGCGGCGAGGTATGGGCGGTGGTCAACGGCAGCAGCGAGATCTGGCGCCTGTCGCCCGAGGGTTCTCTGCTCGACCGCCGGGGTGGTTTCGACAACCCCCAGGAAGTGCGCCTGGACCAGGGCTGGCGTTCGTCGCCCTGAGCGGCGATCCTCACCCGCCCTCGACCCCGACGCCGTCCCGGACCCCCGAGAGAGCCGCTCGTGAAGAAGACCATCCTCCTCTACGGACTGCTCGGTGGCGTGCTGATCGCCGTGCTGCGGCTGGTGGAGTACCGCTACCTGGTGCTCGAACACTCGCTCGAGCTCTACGGCGGCATCGTGGCGCTGCTCTTCTCCGTGGTGGGCCTGTGGCTCGGCCGGAAGCTCACCCGCCCCCGCGAGAAACTGGTGGTGAAGGAGGTCCCCGTCCGGGTGGAGGTGCGGGTGCCCGTGCCGGCCGACGCGCCGTTCGTGCGCGACGAGGCGCGCCTGCGCGAACTGGGCATCACCCCCCGCGAACTCGAGATCCTCGAGGCGCTGGCCGCCGGGCTGAGCAACAAGGAGATCGCCGACCGGCTGTTCGTGAGCGAGAACACCGTCAAGACCCACGCCGCACGCGTGTTCGCCAAGCTGTCGGCGAAGCGGCGCACGCAGGCGGTGCAGCTGGCGAAGGAGGCGGGAATCATCGCCTGAAAGGGTGATTTCCGCCGATTCGGCGCGAGAATCACCCGTTCGGGTGACGCGGAGCCGGGGCGTGCGAGCCCATATTGCGGCCGTTCCCCCGTCCCACCCACCCCTGACAGGAGAAACCCATGCGGAAGATCGTCCTCACCTACGGCCTCATCGCCGGCGCCATCCTCGCGGGCTCGTTCTTCGCCGCCCTGCCGTTCCACGACGCCATCGGCTTCGACCGCGCCATGGTCGTGGGCTACACGTCCATGGTCATCGCGTTCCTGATGATCTTCTTCGGCGTGCGCTCCTACCGCGACCAGGTGGCCGGCGGCCAACTGGGGTTCGGCAAGGCGCTGGGCGTGGGCCTGCTGATCGGCGCCGTGGCGTCCGTCTGCTACGTGGCCAGCTGGGAGGTCTACTACTTCGGCACGAAGAGCGACTACATCGAGAAGTACCAGGAGCACATGGTCGAGAAGGCGCGGAAGGCCGGCGAGAGCCCCGAGGCGATCGCGGCGAAGCAGGCCGAGATGGCGAAGTTCGCCGAGATGTACCAGAACCCGCTGATCAACTCGGCCATGACGTTCATGGAGCCGCTGCCCGTGGCGCTGGTGATGGCGCTGGTCACGGCGGGGGTCGTGAGCCGGCGGAGGAAGCCCGAGCCACGGCCGGCGACGGCCTGACTCGCGGGCGCGACCGGTCGGGATCGGGGCCTCGTCGGACCCGGGCCCGGCCGGCGCCGTCGGCCACCGCCGGAACGCGGCGGCCCGCCGGGACCTGCCGCTAGTAGTTGAACCCCAGCGAGAACTGCATCACGGGCTTCTTCTCGAACCGGCGCAGGTCGTCGCTCTTCCACACCCAGTTCCAGCGCAGCGCCGGCAGGTAGCCGCCCAGGATGTACACGCCGAATCCCGCGCCGCCCAACTGGTCCTGCTCGCCGTTCTCCCAGCCCCAGGCGCCGTCGGCGAACGCCACCGCGCTCACCGTGGGGAACTCCCACAGCGCCGGCACGGCCAGCACCAGGTTCCGCACGAGCGGCGCGCGCACCTCCGCCTGCGCGATCCCCACGGTGGTGGCGGCGAGCGCGCGGCGGTCGTAGCCGCGCAGCCGGCTCGGGCCACCCACGAAGTTGCGGCCCGCGTCGGGCCCCAGGTTCGTCATCCCCTGCCCGCGCACGGCCAGCACCACGCCGGGCACCGGCTGGCGGTAGTGGCGCAGCTCGGTGAACACGCTGCCGTAGTCGCTCAGGCCCGTGGTCATGTCCCGCGTGTAGCCAGCCGTCACGTTGAAGCGCGTGCCCGCCACGGGGCCGTACAGGCTCCAGCGCGCGTTGTCGTGCACGAGCCCCACGTAGTGCGACAGCAGGTCCACCGTGCGCGCCTCGCCGCTCCGGAGCAGGTGCTCCGTGGCGTGCCGCACCACGACCGACGACTCCAGGCGGTCGAAGCGGTTGAACGGGTACGTGGCCAGCAGCACGCCGCCCACGCGCTTCTCGCGGCGCACGAGGTCGAAGTCGGGGTCGTACAGCTCCGTCAGCCGGAACACGCCGACGCCGTAATTGAGGCGTTGACCCTGGTTGTAGTACGTGAGCCCGCCCTGCCAGCCGTCCCAGAAGTTGCCGAAGCGCTCCGAGTCGTTCGCGATCGTCAGGAACAGCTGCTCGTTGCCGAGCACGTCGCTGAACGCGATCTGGCCCGCGCCGCCCGCACCGCTGCCCGGGTCCACGATCACGCCGTTCTGCAGCAGGTCGAGCCCGAGCCGCCGCTCGTAGGGCTCGCCCTCGCCGGTGTGCACGGCCAGCGGCACCGCCGGGCGCGCAGGTGCGGGCGTCTCGGGCTCGGCCGCGAGCGAATCGGGCGTCACGCGGATCTGCCACGTGTGGAACGTGACGCGGTCCTGCACGGTGCACAGCGCGCTGCGGCCGTCGCCCGCCCACGACGGGTCGGTGACGGGGCCCAGCATGCGGGTGACGCGGCGCGCCTCGCGCGCGGGTTCGAACGGGCGCACCCACAGGTCGCTCGTGCCGCCGCGCGTGGAGCGGTACAGGATCCAGCGACCGTCGGGCGACACCGCCGGCTGGTGGTCGTCGCCGGCGTCGCCGAACGACAGCTGCTCGATGCGCGCGTCCACGAGCGACAGCCGGAACAGCCGGGCGCGGCCGCCCTGCTCGCCGCGGTCCGACGAGAACACGACCCAGCGCTCGTCCGGCGACAGGTCGGGCGCGTCGTCGTCGAAGTCGTCGTTCGTGAGCCGCTCCAGCTTCACCGCGCCGCCGGGCCAGCTCGCGCGCCACAGGTCGCTGCGGCCGCCGTAGTCCTGCGCGCTGAACACCACGCTGCCTCCGGCCGAGTCGGGCACCGGGTCGTGGATGGCCACCAGGTTCGGGAACTGCAGGGTGCGCACCACGCGCCGGCGCGAGGGATCGACGAGGTAGATCGCGTCGCGACCGCCGCTCTTGCTGGACACCGCGATCCAGCCGCCGCGCGAAACGCCGGGCCGGTTCTGGAACAGGTGGAACGACTCGAAGCGCGCCGTGCCGCCGCCGCGCAGCAGCCGCCGCTCGCGCCGGCGCGGCCTCGCCTCCCCCGGCGCACGC
>JBGAOB010000340.1:0-4619 GCA_044222045.1 Candidatus Eiseniibacteriota bacterium | reverse complement strand
CGCCGCGCCGGCGACGTGCTCGCGAACCTGCTCGGCGCATCGTACGGCGGCGTGATCCACTGCGACCGGGCCCGGATGTACTGGCAGTTCGGCCGCTTGCAGACGGCATCGCGAACTCGCGTCGGGGGCGAGTCGTCGCGGGGACCATCACTTCATAGCACGAGCACTTTCGACCGCCGCACATGCCCGCACGCCGCGAAACGAAGCCGATCGCGACAACGCGCGAGAACAAACGCGCGTTGCACCGCGCACGCGCGCCACACGCGCGTACGAGCGAAACCACGGAGCGAGTCGCGAGGTCGCGCTCTCGGCGATCCCAAACGCGTCAACAGGAGATTTCGCGAGCGTCCCAACGAAAGAGCACCAGAAGCAGCGATGCCCCCCGAATGGGTATCGCTGCCGGCGAAGCCGGCGCGCATTCCCGGTCGTGCACACGCGCCGGGACACCCGACCGTGCGGGGCAACGCACGCAGGTCGTGCACGGACCCGTCGGAACCGCTTAGCGGACCCGTCGGAACCGCTACGCGGCCCTGCGAGAACTTCTGCATTGACGGTCGCCCTCCCCGAGCGGCACCGTGCGCCCATTCCCCCACGCGTGGCCGGCACCTCATCACGGTCGGCACAAACCGGAGACCGCATGGCCGCTCCCTTCGAACTCCGCCCCCTCACGTTCGGGGAATTGCTCGACCGGGCTTTCACGATCTATCGGCGCCACTTCCTCGTGCTCGCGGGCATCATGCTGGCGGCCACACTCGCGCCCGGCCTGCTCGCCGTCGGTGCTTCAGCCGTCATGGTTTCGCACCCCATGGTCGGCCTCGCCGTGATGGCCCTGTACGTCCCGCTGGGCATGATCGGGTACTGCGCCGCGACCGCCGCCACCACGCACGCCGTGTCGTCGGCGCTGCTCGGGGAGCCCTTGTCGATCGGCTCCTCGTTCGAAGGGGCCAAGTCGCGCATCGCCCCGGTCCTCGGCGGCTCGATCCTGATGGGCCTCGGCATCCTGCTGGGCTTCCTCCTGCTCATCGTGCCCGGCGTCATCGCGGCGCTGCGCTGGTACGTGTTCGTTCCCACGCTCGTGATCGAGCGCAGCTCCGTGGACGGGGCCCTGCGGCGCAGCTGGAACCTCACGCAGGGCCATCTCGGCCGGATCTTCGGGATCTTCGTGCTGATCATGTGCATCGGTTTCGCGGTGGGCATGCTGGTGATCCTCCCGTTCAGCGCGATCCTCATCTTCGCCAGCCCGGGCTCCGCGGGGTCGGGGGCCACGCAGGCCGTCATGCAGCTGCTGCAGTACGCGGCCAACGTGCTCGTGCTGCCGGTGCAGAGCATCATCACCGTGCTCATCTACTACGACCTGCGCGTCCGCAAGGAAGCGTTCGACGTCGAGCGCCTGATGTCCGGCATGGGCGGCACGCCGCCGCCCGTGGCGCCGCCGCTGGGCTGAGCCATGTCCCGTCGCGCCGGCCGGGGCGCGCTCGCCGTACTGCTCGCGGGCCTCGCGCTCGCGCCGACGCCCGGGCGCGCCGCACCCGGCGCGCCCGCCGACACGACCGGGGCCGAGTGGCTCCGCACGCGGATCGCCTCGGCCGAGGACTCCACGCGGCACGCCGACTCCACCGCGAGCGGTGCCGCGTCGCCGGCGGACGCCGACACGGCGGGCGTGATCGCGCTGCCCGAAGCGCGGGCGCAGCTGCGGGACATCCTGCGCGACCGCGACTTCGCGCCCGAGACGCAGGAAAGCGCGCTCGACCGCTGGGAACGCGAGGCCAGCAAGTGGCTCGGCCGCCAGCTCGAGCGACTGTTCGGGCCCGCGGCGCGCACTCCGGGTGTCGGCGAGGCCTTCGGATGGACGATGCTGGCGCTCACCGTGGTCGCGCTGCTCGCCACGCTCGCGTACGTGCTGCGCGACGCGTTCGGACGCGCGCACGAAAGCGCCGAGGGCCCCTCGCCCGAGCGCGAGCCGGGCTCCACGGCGTGGCTCGAGCGAGCGCGCGGCGCCGCGGCGCGCGGCGCGTTCCGCGAAGCCGTGCACGACGCCTACTGGGCCGCGGCCCACCGCCTGGACGAAGCGAAGGCCGCACCGTTCGACCGCGCGCTCACGCACCGTGAGACGCTCCGCCGCGTGCCGCGCGGGCACGCCCTGCGCGCGCCTTTCGAGCAGGTGGCCGCGCGCTACGAACGCGTCTGGTTCGGCCGCGAGGCCGCCGACGAGAGCACCTGGAACGACACCGCCCGTCGACTGGAGGAGCTGGGATGCTCGGAACGCTCGAGCGCGGCGACCGCCTCCTCCTGATCGGCGCCGCCGCCCTGTTCGCGGTCGTCACGGCGCTCGCCGCGCTGCTCGGGCGGCCCGCCGGCGAGGACGGCGAACCCGTCACCAGCTCGTGGTCCGGCACGCCCGGCGGCGGACTCGCCGCGTACCGCCTGCTCGGCCGCGTGCACGACGCCGGCGTCGTGCGCTGGGAACGCTCGCCCGAGGACCTCGAGATCGAGACCGACGGTTGGACCGAGAGCCGCGGCGTCACGCTGCTGGTGGCACTGCCCACGGTGGAGCCCACGCGGCGCGAGCGCGACGCGGTCGAGAAGTTCGTGCGCACCGGCGGCCGACTGGTGGTGATCGGCGACGCGCTCGGGCTCGCCCCCGGCGCCGTCACCGAGCGCGCGTCCGGCCAGGACACGCTCACGTGGGTGCGCGCCGACTCGAACGGCGTCGCCCGCCGCGCCGCGAGCGTGCGCATGCGCGCCACTTCGCGCTGGTCCGGCGCGCTGCCCGACGAGGCGCGCGTGCGCTTCGAGCACCAGGCGATGCCCGGCGTGGTCGAGTACCCGCTCGGGCTCGGCACCGTGGTGTGGTGGGCCGGGCCCATGCCCGTCGCGAACCGCGGCCTCCTGCAGGCCGACAACCTCGCGCTGTTCCTGGATTCCGTCGGCTCGCCCGTGGACGAGGTGCTGTGGGACGAGTACTTCCACGGCTCGCGCGGCGAGGTGATGGGCTACCTGATGCGCACACCGCTCCAGTGGGCGATCGTGCAGGTGCTGCTCGTGTTCGCGGTGGTGTGCTTCACGTGGGCGCGGCGCTTCGTGCCCGCGCGCGTGCCGGTGAGCGAGTCGCGCGCGTCGCGAATGGAGTTCGTGGACGCGCTCGGCGGGCTCTACGCCCGCGCCGGCGCCGCCGCCGTGGCGGTGCGCGTGATGCACGACGACGTGCGGCTGCGGCTGGCGCGGCGGCTCGGGCTGCCCGCGGCCGCGCCGTCGGCGGTGCTGGCCGACGCCGCCGCGCGCCGGCTGGGCGTGGGCGGCCCCGCGCTCGCGCAGTTGCTGGACCGCACCGCGCACGCCGGTGGCGAGGATGCCGGCACCACGGTGAGCGAGGCGCTCACGCTGGTGCAGGCGCTGGACCAGTGGGATCGACGATGGCAGACGGTGGCCGGGGCGGATCGCGCCGGCGACGACACTCGAACCGAAGGAGCCTGACGTGGCCGGAGTCGCCGCGCTGAGAGCGCACCTGCGCGAGCAGATGGCGAAGGTGATCGTGGGACAGGAGGACGCGCTGGAGCAGATGCTGCTGGCGCTGCTCGCCGGCGGCCACGCGCTGCTGGAGGGCGTGCCCGGGCTGGCGAAGACGCTCAGCGTGAAGGCGCTCGCGCGCGTGTGCGGCCTCGGCTTCCAGCGCGTGCAGTGCACGCCCGACCTGCTGCCCTCCGACGTGCTCGGCACGAACGTGTTCCAGCCCGCCACCGGCCAGTTCGTGCTGCGGCGCGGGCCCGTGTTCACCGACCTGCTGCTGGTGGACGAGATCAACCGCACGCCGTCGCGCACGCAGGCCGCGCTGCTCGAGTGCATGGAGGAGCGCCAGGTCACGCTCGACGGCGAACGCCATCCCCTGAGCGCGCACTTCACCGTGTTCGCCACGCAGAACCCGGTGGAGTTCGAGGGCACGTATCCGCTGCCCGAGGCGCAGCTCGACCGCTTCCTGCTGAAGGTGCGCTTCGAGTACCCCGACGCCGAACGCGAAGCGGCCATCCTCGCGCACGTGGACCACGGCTTCGACGCGCGCGGCGTGGACGCGCTCGACCTGGCGCCGCTGCCGGCCGGCGCGCTCGACGGCGCGCGCGCCGAGGTGGCCGCGGTGCGCGTGGACCCGACGCTGTACCCGTACGTGGCCGCCGTGGCGCGCCGCACGCGCGACTGGCCGTCGGTGCTGCTGGGCGCGAGCCCGCGCGCCGCGATCCACCTGCTCGCCGTGGCGAAGGGCGCCGCCGCGCTCGAAGGCCGCGACTACCTGATTCCCGACGACGTGAAGGGCGTGGCCGCGCCCGTGCTGCGCCACCGGCTCACGCTGCGGCCCGACGCCGAGATCGAGGGCGCATCGGCCGACCAGGTGGTGGCCGAGGTGCTGGACGCCGTCGAGGTGCCCCGCGCGTGAGCAGCGCGCTCGCGACGCCGCCCGCGCCCCCGCGCGCCGCCGAACCGCACCGGCTGTCGCCCGCCGAGTGCGGCGCCGAGGCCGCGCCCGACGGCCGCTGGAGCGCCGCGTTCGGCGTGCGCTTCGCGGTGCTCGCACTGGCCGGGCTCGCGGCGCTCGCTCCCGCGTGGTGGAACCCGCGGTTCGCGCTGCT
>JBGAOB010000339.1:0-4711 GCA_044222045.1 Candidatus Eiseniibacteriota bacterium | reverse complement strand
CCGGCGAAGCGCGACCAGAACCCGGGCGAGAGCGCGTGAATGGGCGAAGCCTGTCGGGACTCGTGCACGTGCGAGCCTTCCCCGCGTGCCGGAGCACGCGCCGAGAGGGGACTTCGCGGCCGGAACACTCGCGGGGCGGCGCCAGGGGCGAGCCGCTCGCGTTGCCGGCGCCTCGCGCGGACGGGCGGAGTGGCCCGTGGTTCCGTGCGTGGCGACGGTGGTGTGGTGCGATGTCCGGGAAGGGAGGCCCGGTCGTGCGGAGGACGACGCCACCGGACGGTCGGGGGGACGCGTTCGGGGTGGGTTGCGGCGGCCGGATGGACTGAATTGAACCCACGGGCGCCGGAAGTCAATGACGAAGGTGCCGAAAACGCGATGGCCGCCTCTCAGGAGGCGGCCATCGTTTCGATCCTGTGAAGGCGATGTCAGCGAGTGGGCACGCCGCGCTCCTCGGCGCTCTGCGGCTCGGGGTGCTGCACGGGGTGCAGGCTCGGCACCGCCGCGGTGATGCCGTTGCCGCCGTTCGTCAGCCGCAGCGTGGGCTCTTCTTCCTCGAGGTACGTGTAGCCGGCGAGGCCCTCGTCGTAGCGCTTCATCAGCAGCGCCGACTCCTCGAACGTGAGCAGGCCCTTGCGCAGCGCCTCCTCGTTGGCCTGCCGCATGCGCTGCACCAGGTACTGCTTCTGGTACTGCACGTAGCCCAGCACTTCGGTGACCGAGTCGCCCTCGACCACGTGGTCCACGCGGTAGCCGCTCTCGTCGAGCGCGATGTGCACGGCGTTCGTGTCGCCGAACAGGTTGTGCAGATCGCCGAGGATCTCCTGGTAGGCGCCCACCATGAACACGCCGAGGTAGTACGGCCGGCCGTCGAACGGGTGCAGCTCCAGCCACTGCTTCACGTCGCGCAGGTCGATGAACTGGTCCATCTTGCCGTCGGAGTCGCACGTGAGGTCGGCGATCACGGCGCGGCGCGTGGGGCGCTCGTTCAGCCGGTGCAGCGGCACGGTGGGGAAGAGCTGCTTCACCGCCCAGTGATCGGGTGCCGACTGGAACACCGAGAAGTTGCCGTAGTACGTGTCGGCGAGGCCCTTCTCGAGCCCTTCGAGGTCGTCGGGCACGTAGTCGAGCTCGCGGATGATCTTGAGGATCGCCTCGCAGCATCCCCAGAACAGCTGCTCCACCCGCGCGCGCCCGCGCAGGTCGAGCAGGCCCACGTTGAAGAGGCTCGTCGCCTCTTCCTTCAGCTGCAGCGCGTCGTGGTAGGCCTCCTGGAAGTTCTTCCGCGAGATGCCGCGCCACGTCTCGGTGAGCTGCTGGATGATCTGCGGGTCCTTCTTGTCCACCGCGGGCGGCGTCTGGCCCACGAGCACTTCGTTCACGTCGAGGATGTTGAACACCAGCATCGAGTGGTGCGCGACGAGCGCGCGGCCCGACTCGGTGATGATGTCCGGGTGGTCGATGCCCGCGGTCTCGCACGCGTCCTGGATCGCGGCCACGACGTCGTTCGCGTACTCCTGCATGGAGTAGTTCGTGGACGAGTGCCAGTTCGTGGACGAGCCGTCGTAGTCCACGCCCAGGCCGCCGCCCGCGTCGATGAACCGGAGGCCCGCGCCGGCCTTCGTCAGCTCCACGAACACGCGCGACGCCTCCTTCATGGCGTCCTTGATCGCGCGCACGGCGGAGATCTGCGAGCCGATGTGGAAGTGCACGAGCTCCAGGCAGTCGAGCATGTTCTCGTCGCGGAGCTTGTCCACCAGCATCATGATCTCGGTGGCCGTGAGCCCGAACTTGGAGCGGTCGCCCGTGGACTCCATCCACTTGCCGGCGCCCTTCGTGGTGAGCTTCGCGCGCACGCCGATGTGCGGGCGGATGCCGAGCCGCCGCGCCACGGACAGCAGCAGGTCGAGTTCGCGGAAACGGTCGATCACCACGATCGGATAGCGGCCCAGCTTCTGCGTGAGCAGGGCCGTTTCCATGTACTCGATGTCCTTGTACCCGTTCAGGATGAGCAGCGAGTCGTCGTTCTCGAGCAGGGCGATGCCCGCGAGCAGTTCGGGCTTGGAGCCGGCCTCGAGGCCCAGTCCGAGCGGGCTGCCGAAGCGCACCAGCTCCTCGACGACCTGGTGCTGCTGGTTCACCTTGATCGGGAACACGCCGCGGTAGCGCCCGCGGTAGCCGTATTCCTTGATCGCGCTGTCGAAGCAGCCGAACAGCATCTTCACGCGGCTGTGCAGGATGTCCGAGAAGCGCATCAGCAGCGGCATGTCGAGGCCGCGGCGCTGCAGGTCCTGCACGAGGTCGTACAGGTCCACGGCCGCGCCTTCCGGGCCCGCGGGCGTGACTTCCATGTGCCCGGCGTCGTTGATGCGGAAGTAGCCGCTCGACCAGCCGCCGACGTTGTAGAGGGCGGCGGAGTCCTTCGTGGTCCAGGCGCGGATGTCCTTCAACGGATGAATCCTCCGAGACGAAAGGCCGGTGCGGGCCGCGGCGTCGCGCTCGAGGAGCCCCGCGGTTCGGGCGACAGAGTAACGGCACGCGCCCTTCGATGCGAGAAAAGAGAGGTCCGGTCGGAGAAATTCTCGCGCCTCGGGATCGCTCCGCGTCGGCGCGTGAGCGCGGCGCATCGCGCGTCCGGGTTCGCGTGGCCCGGCGACGGCGCCCGAGCGTCCCGATCCGCCGCCCGTGTTCGTACGGCGCGGGCGCCGGTGCGGTATCGTGCGCGGCCCATCGTCCGTTTCGACCGCCGGAGGAGATCATGTCGCCCCAGCCGCTGCTCGAGTGGTCCCGCGTGCTGTCCGAGTTCGTCGAGTTCCTGGGTGCGCTGCTCGCCGTGGGCGCCGTGGGCTATCGCTTCGCCGTGCTGCCCGCCGGCCGCCCGCACGGCGCGCCTGCCGCGGGCGAGGAGCAGCGCACGCTCGTGAGCGGCCTGCGCATCGCGGCCGTGATCGGCCTCGTCGGCGCGCTGATCGGGCTCTGGCATCTCGCCGAGGCGCTTCCCGGCGCCGCCGCGCGCCAGCACGTGAGCGTGGGAGCACTGATCCGCGCCACGCCGACCGTGATGACCTGGGTCGTCGGCTCGGTGCTCGCCGCGGCCGGGTTCGCCGCGGCCACGATGGCGGTGCCGTTCGGCTGGTGGCTCGCCGGGCTCGGCGTGCTCGCCGCCACGCTGCGCGGCCTGGCCTCGGGGCAGGTCGAGCGTCTCGCCAAGCCGCTGCACGTGTTCGCCGCCGGCCTGTGGGTGGGCACGCTGTTCGTGCTGGTGGTCGCGGGACTGGTGCCCATCCTGCGGGCGCGCATGCCCGCCGACCGCCGCGGCCGGCTCGCGGCCTCGCTGGTGCACGCGTTCTCGCCGCTCGCGCTGGCGTCGGCGGGGCTCCTCGGCGCGCTCGGGCTGTACCTGTCGTGGCGCGAACTGGGCGGCTTCGCGGCGCTGGCCACGCCCTACGGCAAGGCGCTGATCGTGAAGCTGGCGCTGGTGGCCGGCGTGCTGGGGCTCGGCGGCTGGAACTGGCGGAAACTGAAGCCCCGCCTGGGCACCGAGTCCGCGGCCCGCACGCTGCTCGGCACCGCCTCGGCCGAACTCCTGGTGGCGTTGCTGGTCGTGGTGGCCACCGCGGTGCTCGTGAGCCTGCCCTCGCCGCACTAGCGGTGCGCCGCCGATGGCCGCGCGTCCGGCCTCGGGCGCGCCACATCCGTGCCTCAAGCGCCTGCCGCGCGGGGCCGATCACCCCGCCAGCGTATGGGGGCCCGGCCCGGGCTCCCCGGGGGGATGCGCCATGGCAGGCATTCGCAGGATCGTCTTCACGGGCGACGTGTTGCGCCCGTTCCCGGCCGGCAGGGGCTGGGAGAGCGCCACGCACAAGAACGTCCGCTGGCTCGCCCACCTGCTGGGCTGGCCGCTCGCCGCCGCCACCGGCCTGCCCGCCGCACGCGTGGCCTGGTGCCCGGACGGCTTCGACGCACCCGCGGTGTATCGCGCGCTCGACGTGCCGATCGCGTTCGAATCGTGGGCGTCGTTCTTCTACGCCGACGCGCTGCCCGCCGCCGCCGAGGAGCAGCTCGCCGCGCCGTTCGCGGACGCGCTCGTGATGGGCGTGGAGATCCCCGACTACCTGCAGGGCGTGCTCGCGCGGCGCGGGATCCCGTTCGTGGACGTGGTGGCGCACCCGGTGCGCTTCATGGACGACATCCTGTTCGCGTTCCGCACGAACCACCCCGGCGTGCACGCGAAGCTGCTCGCGCACCACTTCGACACCGCGCGTTGCGAGGGCGCCGCGGGACTGCTGCAGGCGAAGGCGGCGTGGATGCCGCCGCTCGACGCGCCGGCGGGCACGGCGCTGATCACCGGCCAGGTGGCCACCGACAAGGCGGTGATCTGCCGCACGCGCGGTCGCTTCCTGAGCCTGGCCGACTACACCGATCGGTTGTTCGAGATCTGCGAGAAGCACCCGCTCGTGCTGTTCAAGCCGCATCCCTACCAGGGGCCCGACTGCCCGTCGCGTCGCGTGGTGCAGTCGTTCGGCGCCATCCGCACCGTGACCGAGAACTTCTACTGGCTCGTGTCGCAGGAAGCCGTCACCGACGTCTACGCGATCAGCTCGGGCACCACGGCCGAGGCGCCGTACTTCGGCCGTGCCGGCCACGCGTTCGCGGGACCTCTGTACGAGTTCGGCGAACGCGCGCCCGACGCGCGGCGCGCGGGCGCGTGCGT
>JBGAOB010000338.1:0-5629 GCA_044222045.1 Candidatus Eiseniibacteriota bacterium | reverse complement strand
GACGCTGGTGCCGATCTTCTTCTTCTTCCAGGTCATCGCCCTGCCGGCCATGCTGGTGCTCGGCCTGTGGTTCGTGCTGCAGGTGTTCTCGGGCTCGTTCTCGATCGGCGCCGCGGGCGGCGGCGTGGCGTGGTGGGCGCACATCGGCGGCTTCGCGTTCGGCATGCTGGTGATGGTGCAGGGCCGCAAGCCCGGCCCGTCGGAGGCGTGGGTCGAGGAGTAGCGCCCGCCCGCCCCGGACGGGCGCGGGCCGCGGCCACACCGGCGCCGCGCGGCGTGCCGCACGCCCCTTTCCCGCCCCCCGCGCCGTGGCCTACCATGGCGGCCCGCTCCGCGCCCCACGGCCCCGGTCCGACCTCCGCTCCGGCCCCGTGGCGCGCCCCGAACCGGAGGACACCTTGCGTTCCGATCTCGACCGCCTCATGACCGAGCGCGGCCTCGCCGGCCTCGTCGTGCTGGCGCACGACCGATACAGCCCGCAGCTCTACTGGTGCACCGGCCAGAAGATCCACCACGGCCTCTACCTGCGCGCCACCGGCGGCGCCTCGCACCTGGTGGTCGACCCCATGGAGCGCGACCAGGCGGCGCTCGCCGGCTGCGAATGGTCGACGTACGCGCAGCACGGCTTCCTCGCCATGATCAAGACCGCCGACTCGCAGGCCGACGCGCTCGCGAAGCTCATCGCCAAGATCGCCGGCGAGATGCGGCTCGAAGGCAAGGTCGCGTTCGTGGGCGACGCGCCGCTCGGCTTCTCGTGGGCGATGCTCTCGGCGCTGCGGGGCGAGGCGCCCGGCATCGCCGTCGACGGCACGCAGCCCGACGTGATCTACACCGCGATGGAGACCAAGGACGAGGCCGAGCTGGAGAAGATCCGCAAGTGCTCCCGCGGCGCCGTCGACGCCATGCAGCGCGTCGCGAAGTACCTCGGCGACCTCAAGCCCGCCAACGGGGCGCTCACCGACGGCGTGAACGCGGTGGCCAAGCTGGGCCACGTGCGCTCGCTCATCCACCGCACGTTCGCCGAGCACGGGCTGGCCGAGGACGGCGAGAGCATCGTCGCCATGGGCCGCGACTCGGGCGTGCCGCACAACCGCGGCAACGACCAGGAAGCGATCCGCACCGGCGAGACGATCATCGTCGACATCTTCCCCGGCGAGGCCGGCGGCGGCTACCACACCGACATGACGCGCACGTTCGTGGTCGGCCACGCGAGCGACGCGGTGAAGCAGATGTACGCCCAGTGCCAGGACAGCTTCGACCGCGTGATGGCGGCCATGAAGGGCGGCGAGTTGTGCCGCTCGTACCAGGACATGACCTGCGACATCCTCGAGGGCCACGGGCACGCGACGCTGCGCACCAACGCCAGCGCCACCGAGGGCTACGTGCACTCGCTCGGGCACGGCGTCGGGCCGCGGTGCACGAGGGCCTGCGCCTGGGCGGGCCGCCCGCCAACACGGCGATCCTGCGCCTGGGACACGTCGTCTCCGGTCGAGCCCGGGCTGTACTACCCGTCGAAGGGCATGGGCTGCCGCATCGAGGACCTGGTCGCCGTGCGCGCCGACGGCACGCTCGAGAACCTGACGCCGTGCTCGTACGAGCTCGAGGTGGGAATCCGCGCTTGAAGGCCGCCCCGTTCGACGTTCCGCGCCCGCCGCGCTGGGAGAAGGCCGTGCTCGTCGGCCACGCCGGCCGCGACAAGGAGCACCTCGACCGCTCCATGGAGGAGGAGTACCTGCTCGCCGACACGGCGAACGCCAAGGTGCTCGGCTCGCTCGTGCAGCGGCGCGGCTCGCTGCACCCGGCCACGTTCATCGGCAAGGGCAAGATCGACGAGCTCAAGGCGCTGCTCGAGTCGACCGGCGCCGAGATGGTGATCTTCGACGACGACCTCTCGCCCGCGCAGGTGCGCAACCTCGAGAAGGCCACGAACGCTGCAAGGTCATCGACCGCTCGGAGTTGATCCTCGACATCTTCGCCCGCCGCGCACTGCCCGGGAGTCGCGGCTGCAGGTCGAGCTCGCGCAGCTCGAGGTACGCTGCCGCGACTAGTGGGCATGTGGAAGCACCTCGAGCGGCAGGCGGGCGGCATCGGCACCCGCGGCCCCGGCGAGACGCAGCTCGAGACCGACCGCCGCCTGGTGCGCGACCGCATCGCCAAGCTCAAGGAAGCGCTGCGCGCCGTCGAGAAGGAGCGCGAGACGCAGCGCCACCGGCGCCGCCGCGAGTTCCGCGCCGCGCTGGTGGGCTACACCAACGCCGGCAAGAGCACGCTGTTCAACGCGCTCACCAAGAGCGACGTGTTCGTCGAGAACCGGCTGTTCGCGACGCTCGACTCGACCACGCGCCAGATGGTGAGCGCCGAGCGGCAGATGGTGCTGATGACCGACACCACGGTCGGGTTCATCCGCAAGCTGCCGCACCACCTGGTCGCGTCGTTCCAGCACGCTGATCGAGGCGATCGAGGCCGACGTGCTGCTGCACGTGACCGACGCCGCCGACCCCGATTTCCGCCGCCACCTGACGGCGGTCGACGACGTGCTCGACCAGATCCTCGCCGAGCCGCGCCCGCCGCGGCTGATGGTGTTCAACAAGTGCGACCGGCTCGCGGCGGAGGAGATCGCCGCGCTCAAGGTCGAGTTCCCCGACTGCCACGTGGTGTCGGCGCGCACGGGCGAAGGCCTGGCGGCGCTGCGCACCGAACTGTTCCGCCGCTCCGCCGAGCTGCGTGAAGTGAGGGCCGGATGAGCTCCAACATCGTTCTCGACTTCGACGCCGACCTGACCGCGCCGCCCGAGCGCGTGTTCGCCGCGATCACCGAAGGCCAGCACCTCGAGCGCTGGTTCTGCGACGCCTGCGAGAGCGAGCCGCACGAGGACGGCCGGCTCACCATGCGCTGGCACCGCGCCTACTCCTCGCCATGGCCGTACGAGGCGACGTGGACGGGTTCCAGCCGGACACGCGCGCCGCGTGCAAGGGCGGCCATCAGGGCTACCCCAACCGCGACGCCGGCACGATCACGTTCACGCTCACGCCGGCCGGCACCGGCACCCAGCTGCACGTGACCCACGAGATGGGCCACCCCGCGCTCTATTCGAACTTCGCCGAGGGCTACAGCGACGCGTGGCCGCGCGCGCTGCGCCGCCTCGGCGAGTACCTGGCCCCCCGACTCACGGAGAAAGCATGACCGCGCCTTCGACCGCGACCCGCACCGTCCGCTTCGGCCACAGCCCCGACGCGGACGACGCGTACATGTTCTACGGCTTCCACACCGGCGAGGCCACGATCGCGGGCTGCGCCGTCGAGCACGTCCTGCAGGACATCCAGTCGCTCAACGTGCGCGCGATCGAGAAGGCCGACCTCGAGATCACCGCCTGCTCCGCGCACGCCTACGCGCACCTCGCCGACCGGTACGCGGTCATGGCCTGCGGCGCCAGCTTCGGTTGGGGCTACGGACCGGTGCTGGTCGCGAAGACGAAGCGCAGCCCCGAATCGCTGCGCGGCAAGCGCGTCGCCATTCCGGGTCCGCTCACCACCGCGGCGCTGCTGCTCAAGACCGAGGTGCCGGGCGTGGAGACCGTCGAGGTGATGTTCGACCAGATCCCGCAGGCGGTGCTGGCGGGCGAGGTCGAGGCCGGCGTGATCATTCACGAGAGCCAGCTCACCTACGAGGCCGAGGGCCTGCACAAGGTGGTCGACTTCGGCGAGCTGTGGAAGGAGCGCGACGGCCTGCCGGTGCCGCTCGGCCTGGACGTGGTGCGCCGCGACCTCGGCCCCGAGCTGATGAAGGCGTGCAGCGTGGGTTTCCGGCGCAGCATCGAGGTCGCGTTCGCGCACGAGGAGGAGGCGATCCGCTACGCGCTGCAGTTCGGGCGCGGGCTCGACGTGCCGCAGGGCAAGAAGTTCGTGCACATGTACGTGAACGACCTGACCCTGGACATGGGCGAGCGCGGCCGCGCGGGGCTGGCGCTGCTCTACGAACGCGCGGTGAAGGCGGGCGCCATCGTGAAGGCGCCGGACTTCACGGTCGTGTGAGCCGCGGCATGACCTCGCGCGCGACGCCCCGCCCGCCGCGGGAGATCGGACCGTGAACCGCGGCCGCGGCGGGCGCGCCGGCGCGGCCGCGCGCGCGGCGCGCGCCGCGGGGACGGCGCCCGGCGCCGCGCCGACCCATCCGCCTGGGCTACCGGCCGGCGCTCGACGGCCTGCGGGCGTGCGCGGTGCTGGCGGTCATGCTCTACCACTTCGTGCTGCCCGGGTTCCGCGGCGGCTTCCTCGGCGTGGACGTGTTCTTCGTCCTGAGCGGCTTCCTCATCACCTCGCTGCTGCTCGAGGAACACCGCGACACCGGCACCGTGAGCCTGCTCCGCTTCTATGCCCGCCGCATGCGCTGCGAACTGCTGCCCGCGATGCTCGTGGTGCTGGCGGTGACCCTGCCGCTCGTGCCGCGCGTGCAGACGCTGCAGGTGCTCCTCTACGTCGGCAACTGGACGCTGCCGCTGGGCTCGGCCATCCGTCACCTGTGGTCGCTCGGCGTCGAGGAGCAGTTCTACATCGTGTGGCCGCTGCTGCTGCTGGCGCTGCTGCGCGCGCGCGTTCCGCGTGCGGCGATCGGCGCGCTCGTGGTCACGCTCGCGCTGGGCTCGACGTGGCTCAAGATCGCGATGTGGCGTTCGCCCGCCGACTGGGTGCGGCTCTACAGCGGCACCGACACGCGCGCCGACCAGCTGCTCGTCGGCTGCGCCGTGGCCCTGCTGCTGGCGTGGAGCGCGTGGCCGCGCCGGGCGTGGTTCCGCGCGCTGAGCGCGGTCGCGCTCTGGCCGGCGCTCGCGCTGCTCGGCGCGTTGCTGCTCAACTCGGCGGTCTACTGGGAGTTCTTCTACCGGCAGGCCGGCTTCCTGTGGGTGGCGCTCGCCGCGGCGGCGATCGTGCTGCGCGTGATGCTCGTCCCCGACGGGGGGCTCGCGCGCGTGCTGGCGTGGGGACCGCTGCCGGCGATCGGGCGGATCTCGTACGGGCTCTACCTGTGGCACCAGCCGGTCGCGTGGTGCACCGACCCGCGCAAGTTCGAGTGGGTCCCCATCCTCGGCCGCTGGGAGCAGCTGGTGCTGCGCGTCGCGCTGAGCTTCGCGTTCGCGGGCCTGTCGTTCTGGCTGGTCGAGCGCCCGATGCTGCGGCTCAAGCATCGCTTCGAAGCCGCGGGCCGGGCCGCCGCGCCGGCCGCCTGACGGGACGGCGCCCGGGCCGTTAGGTCGGCGGCCAGCGCGCGAAGAGCGAGTACGCCCTCGTCCCGCCTCGCGACGGGACGGCCCCGGCACGCCCCTCGTGCCACCCCCCGCCGCACGGCCGCGGCCCTCCGGGCCCGGCCGGTTGGGAGCCGCCATGAGCCGTACGCGTCTCGTCCTCCTCGCCGCGTGCCTCGCCTCGGCCCTCGCGTTCGCGCCGTCCGCGCGCGCGCAGTTCGTCGAGCAGCCCGAGTGCACCAACGGTCAGTGCACCGGCCGCCGCCCGCAGTACTCCGACACCGCGTGGGTGTCGTGGATCGGCAAGCGCCTGGCGATCGGCACCAAGGAGGTCTCCCAGCCGTTCGACTACGCGCTCACCATCTTCGACCTCGACACCGGTATCCCGCC
>JBGAOB010000337.1:0-4773 GCA_044222045.1 Candidatus Eiseniibacteriota bacterium | reverse complement strand
ACGGCGTTCGCGGCGTGCACGCGCTGATCGCGCATGACGCGCTGGCCGCGCTGGAGCGGCGGGGGTAGCGCCGCGGACTCAAGCCAAAGCGGGCGAGCGCGTGTCGCGCCCGCCCGCCGTCGTGAAGGGCTTCGCGACTACCGCACCAGCACCACCTTGCGCGTGGTCTCGCGTCCACCCACGGCGAGCCGGTACCAGTAGACGCCCGGCTGGACACCGCGGCCCTGCGCGTCGCGGCCGTTCCAGTGCACCGCGTTCGCGCCGGCGCGACCGATGCCGCGGAACGCCGTCACCCGCTGCCCCGACGCGTCGAACACGTCGATCGAGTACGGCGCCGACGCCGGCAGGTCGAACTTCAGCTCGGTGCTGGACGTGAACGGGTTCGGCGCGCTCGTCATCCGCGTCACCCCCGGCCGCGCCTCGCCCGACTCCACGCCGGTCACCGTGCCGGCTTCCCAGTAGATGTCGTCGAGCGCGAACTCGCACGCGACGCCGCTCTCTTCCAGGATCACGAACTCGTAGCTCAGCATGCGCAGGTCGATCAGCAGCCCTCGCAGGTCGTTCACCGGAATCGACGCCTGGCCCCACGCGCCGTTCCGCACCAGGCCGTAGCGCGTCAGGCCGGCGGGGAACTGCACGTAGTTCTGGTTGCCCCACGCGTCGATGATCCCGATCTTGAACGTGACGTTCGCGGGGATCTTGATGCGGAACTTCAGATAGCCGTCGCCCATGTCGAACAGGTTCACGGGCTGGCGCGACATGATGCCGGCGCCGAACCAGCCGACGCCGTTCGTACGCCAGGTGATCCCGTTGCTGCCTTCGTAGGGCGGGATCGTGCCGTCGACCAGCGTGTGCTCCCACACGTAGATGTCCGACGACACGCCGGTCGCGAGGCCGCCGCTCACGGGCGTGGCGTCGGTGTACAGGCCGAAGCGTCCGTGCTGCGCGGGCGGGGGACCCAGCGCCACGGAGCCCTGCCCGTTCCACTGGTACACGCGCACGTAGTCCAGGTACATCGTGGCCGGGAACGGCATCGACACCGGCAGCCCGCTCGCGGGGTTGCCGAGCTGGTAGCAGTCGGTGAACGCGCCGCCGATCGCGAGGTTCGCGATCAGGTAGAACGGCTGCTTGAACTCCTGCGCGTCGGGCCCGAACACCAGCGGGTGCTCGTACAGGTCGCGCTCGACGCCGTTGTCCACGACCGTGAACCGCAGCGAGGTGGAGTCCCAGTACGCGCGGTAGATCAGGAAGCGCCCGTTCAGGGGATTCGCGTAGTTGTAGTAGGGACGGCACGTGGTGTCGGGCGGGTCCCACGAGATGCTGAGCGCACCCGACGGGTTCGACGGCGTGACGGCGGCGTCGGAGTAGTAGATGGCGTTCGCGGCCACCTGCTGGTTGACGGTGGAGTTGTTCAGGCCGTTGCCGCCGTTGTGCGTGTCGTGCAGATCACGCCCGGCCTTGCGCCCGCCCATCTCCATCATGTCGATCTCGCCGCAGTAGGGCCACGTCGCGTTCGCCGAGCCCAGCAGCCACACGGCGGGCCACCCGCCCAGGTTCAGGTCGGGCACCCGCACGCGGGCTTCGATCATGCCGTACTGCACGGTGACGAACGACTTGCTCACGACCTTGCCCGACGTGTAGTTCAGCGGGTTGCCCCACTGGTCCACGATGCCGGGACCGCTTTCCTGCCTGGCCACGATCCGCAGCGCCTTGTTGCCGGGCTCACCCGGCACGTCGGCGATGTCCACGTTCTCGTTGCGGTAGAACTCCAACTCGCCGTTGCCCCAGCCCCAGGAACCGTTGCCGGTCACCTTGAGCCAGTGGTCGAGCGTGTCGAAGTCGTCCTGCCAGATGAGCGGCCCCACCTGGGCATGCGCGGCCACGACCGTGGTCACGCACAAGGCAAGCGTCGTGAGCAGTCGTCGCATGGGTCGCTCAGCGCCAGAGGGACTTGAGACGGCCCCACGTCGTGCCGCGCGTTGGCACCGGGCTCGCCACGTTCAGGACGAGGTCGTCCACCCGCACCGCGTTCGGCCGGTTGTCGAGGATCGGGCCCACGGCCGTGTTCATCTCGATGAACGCGGCGTGGCCGTTCGCGGGCACGACCGGCGCGGCGAACGTGATCTGCGTCCACGTGTTCACGTTGATCGAGTTCTGGAAGAAGATGTTGCCGCTGTTGTAGACGATCGCGCCGTTGATATCGAGGTAGCGCAGCGCGAACAGGATGTTGCCCGTCACGCCGACGTCGCCCTTGGCCCAGAACGTCAGCACGGGCGCATCGCCCGGCACGAGCGGCGCCCGGAGGCCCTGGGCGACCGAGTTCTGGAACATCGTCGAACCGCCGAACCCGGTGGGCACGGACAGCAGCGCCGCCCACAGGCCACTGTGCGTGTCGGTCGTCAGCGTGACCGGGAAGCCGGTCGGGGCCGACAGCCAGCAGGCCGCGAACGACGTGACGCCACCGGCGGGCGGCGGGCTGATCGGCGTCGTGTTCTCGAAGTCGCCGTTGCCGAATCCATTGGCGGCGAGGGCCGAGGCCGCGCCGAGACCGAGGACGAGCAGCGCGACGGCGGAAACGGAAAGTAGCTTCTTGGACATGGGCCAACTCCTTCGAGTGGGGTGTGCGGCGACTCCTGGCGTGAGCGAGGGCCGACGCATGCAGGAGGGCAGACCGGGCGAGCATCTCGGCAATGGAGCCGCCGACCGTCGGTGCGGGCTCGCTGTCCTCGGGGAGTTCCTGCCCGGCAGCCTAGACTATGTTCGACAATCGAACTAAGTATTCCTTCCGGGTCGGACTCCCACGGGCGACTGGGGAGGCCGCTGGCCACGGCGCCCGCGCTGGACTAGCTTCTCGGCCGCCGGAAGGCGCTTTCGTCCAAGGCGTTGCCCCGTCCCGCGCAGGCAGCGCTGGAGGGGGCGGCCGGCGGCCCACTCATCAGAAGAGGTGCGTCATCCCGTTCGCCGACCTGCAGGTGGCTCCCGACCTGGTGGCCGCTCTCGCCAGGCTGGGCATCACGGAGCCCACCCCGATCCAGCGCGTGGCGATCCCGGCGCTGACCGCGGGCGGCCCGGCGTACCTGCACGCCGAGACCGGCACGGGCAAGACCCTCGCGTACCTGCTGCCGCTGTTCGCCACGCTCGACACGGCACACCCCGGCGCCCAGGGGATCGTGCTCGCGCCCACGCACGAACTGGCGATCCAGATCCACCGCGTCTGCTGCGACCTCGCGCAGCACTCGGGCCGCCCGGTGCGCTCGCTGCTGCTGATCGGCGGCACCTCGATGGACCGCCAGCTCGAGAAGCTCAAGGCGAAGCCACACGTGGTCGTGGGCTCGCCGGGCCGCGTCCGCGAGCTGATCGACCGCGGCAAACTCAAGACGCCGCTCGTGCGCACGCTCGTGCTCGACGAGGCCGACCGCCTGCTCACGGGCGAAAGCCTGCCGGTGGTGCGCGCGATCGCCGCGGCGCTGCCGCCCGCGCGGCGGCTGGTGTTCGTGTCCGCCACCGAGACGCCCGAGTGCGGGGCGGCGATCGCGGCGCTCGCGCCCGGCGTGGCCCTGCTGCGCGCCGGCGCCGAGGCGGTGAACGCCGACATCACGCACCGGTACGTGGTGTGCGAGGAACGCGACAAGCCGCGCGTGCTGCGCCAGCTGCTGCACGCCACGCGGCCCACGCGCGCGCTCGTGTTCGCGCACCAGAACGAGTCGGCGGAATTCCTCGCCGCCCAGCTCGCGCACCACCACGTGCCGGTGGTGGAGCTGCACACCGCGATCGACAAGCTCGGCCGCCAGCGCGCGATGGACGACTTTCGCGCCGGCCGCGTGCCGGTGATGGTGGCGTCCGACGTGGCGGCGCGCGGGCTCGACATCCCTGGGGTCACGCACGTGTTCAACCTGGACGCGCCCACGCAGAGCAAGGCGTACCTGCACCGCGTGGGCCGCACCGGCCGCGCGGGCGCGCACGGCGAGGCGATCTCGCTGCTGACCGAGCGCGAGACGAAGCTGGCCGACCGCTGGGCGAGCGAGCTGGGCATCACGGTGCAGCGCGTGCGGCTGCGCGAGGGCCGGCTGGTGGCCGCGGGGGAGCGCCCGGCCGAAGCGTGAGCGCGGCTCAGCCGCGGTGCTTCGCCAGGAACCGCAGGTAGACCGCTTCCACCTTGGCGCGCGCGCGCGGCGCCTTGCGCAGGTACTTGAGCGCCGAGCCGATGCTGGGGTCCACGCGGAAGCAGGCGATGGGCACGTCGCGCGCGAGTCCGTCCCAGCCGAACGCGTCCACCATCTGGCGCAGCATGGTCTCCAGCGTGATGCCGTGGAGCGGGTTGTTCGGCTGGCTCTGGCTCATGGCGTTCCGGGATTGGGAGGGACGACCCGTGGTGCGTCGCCGACCGGCGCAGGCTACCACCGGCGGCCGCGCGCCGCGCCCGTCCCGCGCCCGCATGCGCCCGTCGCCGCGGCAGTCCGTGCGAGCGTCCGCCGCGCGTCGGCTCTGCTAGCGTGCGTCGCACGATTCGATTCCGTCTCGCGCCACCCATCCCATCCGGGGGTGCTTCGCATGTTCCGTCCCGCCGCGCTCGCCGCGCTGCTCGCCGCTTCCACCGCCATGGCCCAGGCCCCCATGACCGACTCGCTCGCCTCCAATCCGCTGCTCGCCCCGTGGACCACGCCGTTCGGCGTGCCGCCTTTCGACCAGGTCCGTGAAGCGCACTACCTGCCGGCTTTCCGCGCGGCGATCGCCGAGCACGCGAGCGAGGTGGCCGCGATCGCGGGCGCCACG
>JBGAOB010000336.1:0-4791 GCA_044222045.1 Candidatus Eiseniibacteriota bacterium | reverse complement strand
TGGTTCGCTGACACCGAACTCCGATCGCCCCGCCCCGCCGGGACTGCCGGAACCCGCGCCGGGCGGCAGAAAACCCTTCGGGCGTTGCCTGCGGTCGTGGTAGCAATTACGCGCCAAAACACCGGACACCCCTGCCCGGGGGCCCGGCAGTTCTCGTGACCATCGGTTCGTGCCGCACGTGGGTTCGCACGGAGGCGCTTTCGAACCGGGAGGAACCATGCAGCACGCCGCGATCGTACGACTCCTCGCCCGACTTCCTCGCGCGGCCGCCGCGCTCCTCGCCGTCACGGCGGTGGCCGGCCTCGCGCTGCTCGCCGCGCCCCGTCCCGCCCATGCGGTGAACGTGTTGCTGCAGTGGACCGCTCCCGGCGACGACAGCACGTTCGGGCAGGCGACCGAGTACGACCTGCGCTACTCGTTCAAGAAGCTGTTCCCTCGCCGCTTCTACGATGCCGATCGCTGGGTGAACACGCCGACGCCCGGCGCGCCCGGAACGGTCGAGACCTGCATCGTCGAGGACCTGGCCGAGGAGACGATCTACTACTTCGCGCTGCGCACGAAGGACGATCGCGGCAACATCTCGCCGATCTCGAACATCGTCACGATCACCCCGACCGTGGACGCGAACGGCGAGCACTGGAAGCTGGCCCTGTCCGAAGCCGTGCCGAGCCCGGCACGGTCGAACACGCGACTGGCGCTCGCGCTGCCGGCGAAGGGCGCCGTGAAGGTGGAAGCGCTCGACGTCACCGGGCGCCGCGTGCGCATGCTGCAGGACGGCCCGATGTCCGCCGGACCGCACGATCTCGTGTGGGACCTGCGTGACGACCAGGGACAGGCCGTGCGGCCCGGCATCTTCTTCGTTCGCGTCGAGGCCGGCGGCACCACGTTCAAGCGGCGGGTCGTCGTCATTCACTAAGAAGTTGCGGCGGGTCCGCGAATGCCCCTTGTTCGTTGCCCTCGCAGCTCGACTTCCCGTGGTGCCCAGCCACTCGGAATGCCCCGCATCGATCGCTGAACCGCCATCCGCACCGCGACAGTCGTGGGTGCGTGTGGTGCGGGGTTCGGGGGCGTGACATTCTTCGCGGCATGACTGCGGCCGCTTCCTCCTCATCCACTGGTCTTGGGCGCGCCGACCTGTTGTTGGGGTTGGGCGTGTTCCTGGCTCGGGTGCCGTTCCTCGGGCCGGGGTACGGCGCGGACGCGGACGCGTGGCGCGTGGCGTGGACGGGGATGGAGATCGCTCGGCGCGGCGTGTACCAGTCGTCGCGCGCCCCGGGAAACCCGATCCCGGAGTTCGCCGCGGCACTGCTGTCGGGCGCTCCGGCCTGGGCGTTCAATGCGCTGACGGCGCTGCTCGGCGCGCTCGCGGTGGTGCTGTTCGGCGCGTGGCTGCGGCGGCTCGGCGCGCGCGTCTGGCTCGCGGGCGCGGTGGCGCTGGCGTTCACGCCGGTGGTGGCGATCCACAGCGCGGACGCGATGGACTACGTGTGGGCGCTCGCGTTCGTGATGGCGGCGGTGCTCGCCGCGCACGACGGGCGCGCGCTCGCGGCGGGGCTGGCGCTGGGGATCGCCACCGGCTGCCGTCTGAGCTCGCTCGTGTACGTGCTGCCGGCCTCGGTGCTGGTGGCCTCGGCCGCGGCGCACGGCGCGCGTTCGCCCGTGCGGGCGATCGCCACGCTGTGGGCGACGACGCTCGCGAGCGCGGGCGTGGCGTTCGCGCCGGTGTTCGCCGCCGGCGGATTCGGCGTGCTGCACGGCTACGAGCACTTCTACCCGGCGCCGCTCTACGTGGCCAAGAACATGAGCGTCGACGTGTGGGGCCTGCCCGGCAGCGCGGCGCTGGCCGCCGTCGCGCTCCGGGCCCTGTGGCGGCGCGGGCGCGCGAGCGCGGATCCGGCGGTGGCGCCGGGCGCCGGTGCGGCACCGTGGGTCGCGAGCGCGCTGGCGGTGGCGGTGGGGCTCGCCGTGTTCCTGCGCCTTCCGCACGAGGGCGCCTACCTGGTCCCGATCGTGCCGTTCGTGCTGGCGCTGTGCGCGCGCGTGCTGTCGCGCCGCTCGTTCGCGGCGCTCGCGGTGGTGCTGATGCTGTCGGCGTTCGGGTGCAAGGTGAGCGAGCCGGGCAAGCCCGACTCGGTGCCGCCCACCGCGCTGTCGATCCCGCTCGGCGCGGGCGAGCATGCGCGCCGGCTCGACGTGCTGCGCGGGCCCGTGTGGCACGACCACGCGCGTCGCGAGCGCGGCATGCGGTTCGCCACGGCGGTGCGCGACACGGCGCGCGCACAGGCCGGCCCGGCGGTGGTCGCCGCGTGGGAGTGGCTGCCGGTGCTGCGCGTGATGGCGCGCGGTTCGACCGACGGCGCGACGCGCTACGTGTACGTGCCGTTGCGCGCCGAGTTCGACTCGCTGCGCGCGGCGGGCGTCGCCGTGTACGACCTGCCCGGCGCCGAGGACGACGCGCAGCTGCTGTACGGCTACAGCCTGCGCGCCGGGGGTTCGCGGCTGCTGTGGCCGCGCGGCCGGTAGCGCGGCCGATCGCGCGCCGCCGGGGCGGGCCGCGCCGCCCGCGAGGACGGCGCGGCCCGCACCGTCAGCGCACCTGCGCGGTCGAGCCCGGCACCTCGCGCCACGGTTCGGCGCGGCCGCCCAGGCGCTTCGCGAGGAACTCCTCCACGCGGCCGTAGAAGTCCTCGTTGTTCTCGGCGCGCCCGAAGCCGTGGCCCTCGTCGGGATAGACGATGAACGTGACGTCGCGCTTCGCGTCGCGCATCGCCTGCACGATCTCCTCGGACTCCACCAGCTTCACGCGCGGGTCGTTCGCACCGTGCCCGATGAGCAGCGGCGCGCGCATCGCGTCCACGTGGAAGATCGGCGACAGCCGCCGGTCCAGCGCGCTGTCGGCGATCGCGTCACCGAAGCGGTTGATCCAGCGTTGCCGGCGCGGCCCCCAGTAGGGCGGCATGCTGCCGAGCAGCGTGGACACGCGCGACGGGCCCACCCCGTCCACGCCGCACGCGAACAGGTCGGGCTCGAACGCGAGTCCGCACAGCGTGGCGAACCCGCCGAACGACCAGCCCATGATGCCCACGCGCGTGGAGTCGGCGATGCCGCGGCCGATGAGCCAGCGCGCGCCGTCCACCACGTCGTGCAGCACGGCGCCCGGGCCGAACTGGTGGTCGGCGGCGTTCAGGTAGCGCACGCCGTACCCGGTGGAGCCGCGGAAGTTCACCTGCAGCACGGCGTAGCCGCGGTTCGCGAGCCACTGCACCTCGGGGTTCCAGCCCCACGCGTCTCGGAACCACGGCCCTCCGTGCACGTTCATCACCAGCGGCAGGTTCCGCGCGGGCAAGCCCACGGGCAGCGTGAGCAGGCCCGGGATGACGAGCCCGTCGCGCGCACGGAACGTGACCGGCTCGACCGGGGCGAGCGTCCAGCGCCCGATCTCGGGCGCGATGTCGAACAGCGGCGCGGCCTTCCGCGTGCGGCGGTCCCACAACACGGTGCGGCCGGGGTTCGTGTCGCGGCCGATGTCCACCACCCACAGCCGATCCGCGGCGTCGCGGCTCACCACTTCGAAGCGGGATCCGGCGGCCAGCTTCCGCAGCGCGGCGAAGTCCGCCGCCACGGAACGATCGATCACCTTCCACTCGGGCTTGCCGGGATCGAAGCCCACCGCGAGCACCTTCGAGCCGTCCACCGACCGCAGCACCCGCGGGGAGTTGCCACCGGACGCGTCATCCTCGCTCCACAGGTCGCAGCACGGGTCGTGCGCGAGCACGGCGATCTCGGCCCCCGTCCCGGCGTCCAGCTTCACGAGCGAGTTCGTGTTGTGCCCGACCGCCGACTGCACGAGCAGCGCCCGGCCGCCGTCGGTGAAGCCGAGGATGCGCCGGTCGCGGTCGAAGCCCGCCTCGGCGAACTCCCACGTCACGAGGTCGCGCCACGGCGCGTGCTCGTCGTCGCGCACGCGCAGGATGGTGGCCGCGTCCCTGGCGCGCAGCGCCGTGGCGCCGCGCACGCGGAACTGCTCGTCGGTGGCCCACGCGATCACGTCGCCGGGGTTCTGCGTGTCCAGCGTCACTTCACCCGTCGTGAGATCCACGCGGTGCAGGTCGAACACGCGCGGATCGCGGCGGTTCATGCCCACGAGCAGTTCGTTCGGCCGGCGCACGTCGCCGAAGAAGTCCTCCACGCGCGTGTCGGGAAACGGCGTCAGGTCGCGCGTCTGCCCGGTGGCCAGGTCGAGCGAGAAGAGGTGCTGGTTCTCGTCGCCCTCGTCGTCGCCCAGGAAGAGCAGTCGCTTGCCGTCGTGCGTCCACGCCGCACCGTGCACGCCGCGCTTGTCGTGCGTCACCTGCCGCGACGCGCCCGTCGCGAGGTCGCGCACCCACTGGTTCACGATGCCGTCTTCACCGCGATGCGCCCACGCCAGCTGCGTGCCGTCGGGCGAGAGCCGCGGGACGTCGTCGGTGTACTCGCCGAACAGCACCGAACGCGGCACGAGCGGAACGGGGCCGGTGGCCGGAGCGGTGCCGGCGGCGAGCACGGGCGAGGCGGCGAGCAGCGCCGCGCAGGCGAGCGAGGCGTACGTGAGGCGGCGCATGGGGACCTCCGGGAGGGCGCGAAAGGGGTGCCAGCCGGCACTGGACACCCGCCGGCGCACCGCGTGCAACCGGGCGCCCACCGCCGCCGCGATCCGGGGGATGGGCGCGGGCGCGGGCGAGCGCGGTGCGCCGGCCTGGCCAACGCGGCGGTATGGGATTCCCGTGGTCGCGACCCCGCGCGACCGGTAGC
>JBGAOB010000335.1:0-4798 GCA_044222045.1 Candidatus Eiseniibacteriota bacterium | reverse complement strand
TCCCACCGCGCCCGCCACCCATCCCGCCAGCGCGCCGCCCGCCAGCAGCCACACCGAGTGCACGCGCGTGCGCCACAGGAGCAGGCCCGCCACCAGCGCCAGCGCCACCGTGGGCGCGTCGACCAGCGCGTGGCGGCCGAGGCCCCACGCGACCCACGCGAGCAATGCCACCGACGCGGCGTTCACGCCGTCCAGGAACGCGCCCGCGGCGGGCGAGCGCCGCAACCGCGGCACCAGCGGCCCGCTGATCGCCACGTAGACGAACGCGGGCAGGAAGATGCCGACGGTGGCCACGGTCGCGCCCGCCGGACCGGCGAGCAGCCAGCCCACGAACGTGGCGGTGGTGAACACGGGGCCGGGCGTGATCTGGCCGACGGTGATCGCGTCCAGCAGTTGCGCGTCGGTGAGCCAGTGCCAGCGCTCCACCAGGTCGGCGCGCAGGAACGCCAGCAGCACGTAGCCGCTGCCGAACAGCACGGCGCCCACCTTGAGGAAACACAGGAACAGGGGCGCCAGCGCGAACGGTGGGGCGGCGGCCGGTGCAGCCAGCGGCGACGCGGCGGCGAACGGCGCCCACGCGGCCGCCGTGCGCGGCCGCGCGAGCACGAGCGCCGCGATGCCGGCCGCGACCAGCACCAGCAGCTCGTGCGCGCCCGCCGCCAGCGCCGCGCACGACGCGACGGCGATCGTGGCGAGCGCGGGCCTCCGCAACGCGCTCCGACCGATCGCGAGCAGCGCCTGCACGACGATGGCCAGCACGACCGGGCGCATGCCCCGGAACACCGCGTCGGTCGCGGGCAGCCGACCCACCTGCACGTAGAGGTGAGCGAGCGCGCTCACGATCAGCACGGCCGGCAGCACGAAGCACGCGCCGGCGACGAGCAGGCCGCGCATGCCGCGCTGCGAGTGGCCGACGTGGATCGCGAGCTCGGTCGAGTTGGGCCCGGGGATCAGCTGCGCGGCGCCCAGCAGGTCGACGAACTCCGCTCGCGTCAGCCAGCCGCGGCGCCGCACGACCTCCTCCTCCATCATCGCGATGTGCGCCGCGGGCCCGCCGAACGCGGTGGCGCCCAGCCGCAGGAACGTGAGCGCCAGGTCGCGCAGCGAGGCGCGCGCCGGGTGGGCGGGTGGAGCCTCGCTCATGCGGCGGCCGCCCGTGGAGGTCGCGAGCGGGCTCGACGCTCGCCCCGCCCCGCTCCGCACCGATGCCTCGCTTCACGCGGCATGCACGTTTCTCCGGGACCGCTGTCCATGCTTCGGCATGCTGCCGCGGCGGCGTGTTCGCGCCGGGTTCGCCCGGGCCGAACCCGGGCGACGACCGGCGAAACCTACCCGCTGGCCCTCCGGCTCCCAAGCCGCGGAATCGAAGGAATCCACGGCGGTCCGGGCGAGATTGGGGTATGGTGCCTTCGCACCTTCCCGAGAGGGGGTGCCCGACCGCGCACTCCACGGCCGCGACTGGCCATACTCCGCCCCGGCGATCCCGCGGCGCATCCGTGCTGCTGCCCCGCGGCATCCAAGGACCTCCACATGCTCGCGCACACACCTCCCGCCATCATCCAGGGCGGCATGGGCGTCGCCATCTCGGATTGGAAGCTCGCCCGCGCCGTGTCGCTGAACGGCCAGCTCGGAGTCATCTCGGGCACGGCCATCGACACGGTGATCGCGCGCCGCCTGCAGGACGGCGACCAGGGCGGCCACGTGCGCTCGGCGATGGAGCACTTCCCGTTCCGCGACACCGTGGCCGAGATGCTGAAGCGCCACTTCCGTCCCGAGGGCCGGCCGCCCGGCGTGCCGTACATCCAGTTGCCGATGCACCAGCAGGTCATGGGCAAGCTGCGCGAGCAGATCACCATGCTCGGCGCGTTCGTCGAGGTGCACCTGGCCAAGCACGGCCACGACGGCAAGGTGGGCATCAACCTGCTCACCAAGGTGCAGCTGCCGAACCTGGCGTCGCTGTACGGCGCGATGCTCGCGGGCGTCGACTACGTGCTGATGGGCGCGGGCATCCCGCGCGAAGTGCCGGGCATCCTCACGTCGTTCGCCCAGCAGGCGCGCGCGAGCATGAAGCTCGAGATGGAGCCCGGTTCGGGCGCCGCCGAGGTGTTCGAGCTCGATCCCGCGTCGCACTGGCCCGGCAAGGCGCCCGAGCTGCGCCGCCCGAACTTCCTGCCGATCGTGGCGAGCACGTCGCTGGCCACGCTGTTCGCGCGCAAGGCCGGCGCGGACGGCATCGTGATCGAAGGTCCCACCGCCGGCGGACACAACGCGCCGCCGCGCGGCGACATGACGTTCAACGACCGCGGCGAGCCGGTGTACGGCGAGCGCGACGAAGTGGATCTGGAGAAGGTGCGCGAACTGGGCGTGCCGTTCTGGCTCGCGGGCGGCACCGGCTGCCCCGAGGGCTACAAGAAGGCGCGCGCCGCCGGCGCCGCCGGCATCCAGGTGGGCACGCTGTTCGCCTACTGCGACGAGTCGGGGCTGGCCGAACCGCTCAAGCGCTCGGTGCTCGAGCATGCGATCCGCGGCGAGGTGGACGTCTACACCGATCCGCTCGCGTCGCCCACGGGCTATCCGTTCAAGGTGGTGCATTGGCCGGCGGATCCGTCGCCCGAAACGGCGCGCAAGCGCGTGTGCGACCTCGGCTACCTGCGCACGGCCTACCGTCGCCCCGACGGGCGCGTGGGCTACCGCTGCGCGAGCGAGCCCGTGGACCTGTTCCTGAAGAAGGGCGGCGAGGAGTCGCAGACCGTGGGGCGCAAGTGCCTCTGCAACGCGCTGCTCGCGAACATCGGCCAGGCGCAGGTGCGCGCCGACGGCACGCACGAGCCGACGCTGCTCACGAGCGGTGACGAGCTGAAGCACATCGCCACGTTCCTCGCCGGCCGCACGCGCTACAGCGCGGCCGACGTGATCGCGTGGCTGATGGGCGAAGTGCCCGAGGGGCTGCCCGCGCGGGCTTGATCGACACGACGCGTCGTCGATCGCCCGATCGAGCCGCGCGTGCCATGTCCACGTCGATCGCAGCGAGCGCCCGCGGCCCGAACCCCGCGCGCGAGGTAGCCGATCGCGCCGTGCGCAGCCGCACCGGGGCGCGACGCCCCGCGGTCAGTCGCTGCCGGGCCCGCGCCCTTCGCCGCCGGGCAGCAGCATGTCTTCGAAGAAGAACGCGGCGAGTTCCGCGCGGCCAGCGAGCCCCGACTTGCGATACACGTTCACGGCGTGCTGCCGGATGGTCCGCTCGCTGCGCTTCGTGAGCGCCGCGATCTCCTTGTGGCTGTAGCCCTTCAGCAGGAACAACGCGGTCTCCTTCTCGGTCGGCGTGAGCGACCACGCGCCGAACTGCGCGTCCATCGCCTCGCCGAGTCCCTCCAGCGCGTTCTTCGCGCGCGCCTGCCACGCGTCCCGTTCCGCCCGGTGGCGTTCCAGCGAGGCCTTCACCTCGGTGAGCGAACGTTCGCTCCGCAGCCAGCCGGACCCGAGCACCGCCGCCGACACCACCGCCAGCGCGCTGAACGCGAGCTCGACCCAGCCGTGGGCGGCCCGCCACACGCGCGGCGAGTCGGAGTACAGGTCGGCGACGCCGACGACGGCCATGGCCACCAGCAGCACGGACACCAGGGCGAGGATTCGAGAGGCGCGTTCGTTCATGAGGCCATCCGTCATTTGCCGGGGGCGTTGCGCCCCAAGGGTTTGGCTGCCTGATCCCGGGCGCATGCCCGATTCCCGTCGCCGGGCTTCCACTCTAGGTTGATCGCGGGCAGCAAGCACACCACCCGACACCCGCAGGAGGCATCCGGATGAACGGAAGCAAGATTCTCGGCCTGGTCGTGGGCGGAGGACTCGCCCTCGTCGCGCTTCTCCAGCTGGTCCCGTACGGCCGCTCCCACCAGAACCCGCCCGTGGGCGCCACGGTGGCGTGGGACTCGCCGCGCACCGAGGAGCTCGTCCGACGGGCCTGCTGGGACTGCCACAGCAACGAAACGAAGTGGCCGTGGTATTCGAACATCGCGCCCATCTCGTGGCGTGTCCAGCGCCACGTGGACGAAGGCCGCGAGAAACTCAACTTCACCGACTTCCGGCCCGCCGATGAGAAGGTGGCCGAGCAGGCCGGCGAGGCAGCCGAGACCGTGCAGAAGGGCGAGATGCCCCTGTCCGACTACCTGCTGGCGCACCCCGCTGCGCGGTTGAACGCGGCCGAGAAGCAGGAGCTGATCCGCGGGCTGCAGGCGACGTTCGCGGCGTTCGCCGAGAAGGGCGAAGGCGGCGAGGGCGGCGCCGGCGGCGCGGTCGGCGCGGCCGGCGAGGCGGGCGAGGCGGGCGCAGCGGGACGGGCCGGCGCAGCGGAAGGCGCGGGCGAAAGCGAGGAACACGAGCGCGCGGAGCGAGCCGGCCGCTGAGAGGGCAACGGAGGCTGCCGGTTCGCGAGTGAGCCCGCGGATCTGTTCGTGAAGGAAGGGTGGCGAGAAGTCGCAGGCCGTGGCGCGCAAGCCCATGCGCAGCACGCTGCGGGTTCTCGCCTCCTCAGTGGACGACGACGAATCGGCGCGTCACGTGCCGGCCGCCCGCGGCGATGCGGACGAGATACAGGCCCGGTGCAAGCACGACGCGCGGCTGCCACGACTGCTCCCACGATGTCGCGAACTCGATTCGGCCGGTCTCGATGCGCCGGCCGCGCACGTCGAACAGCTCCACCTCCACGCCGGTCCCTGCCGGTGCGCGCAGTTGAAGTCGCGGCGCTCCAACGGACGGGTTCGGCAGCGGCGCACCGACGTCGAGCACCGCGATCGCGGGTACC
>JBGAOB010000334.1:0-4806 GCA_044222045.1 Candidatus Eiseniibacteriota bacterium | reverse complement strand
TGCCGGCCGCCGCCGCGGCGCTCCGCGCGGGCCCGGCCCGGCCGCGCGCGGGTCGGGTCGGGGCGCGGGCGGAGCGCCACCGGCCCAGCGCGCAAGAGGCCGCGCGGCAACGCGTTACGGACCAGGCAGCGCCGGCGACGGACGAACCCGGCCACCGCCGGGCGCGGCCGGGCGCGTGCGGCGTTCAGCGGCTCCCGCGCGCCGCCCAGTCCGCGCGGAGCAACCCGAGAAACGCGGTATCCGAGATCTCGCCGGCCACGATCCAGCGCTCGCGCAGCAGTCCTTCGCGCACGAAGCCCAGCCGCTCGAGCAGGCGCAGCGAGGCCTGGTTCCGCGGGTCCACGTCCGCCTCGACCCGGTGCAGGCCGAACGAGTCGAAGCCCCAGTCGATCACCGCCATGAGCGCCTCCGTCATGAGGCCGCGGCCCCAGTGCGAGGGCGAAAGCAGGTAGCCGATCTCGGCACGCCGGCACTGCGGATCGATCGAGAACAGCGTGGCCGTTCCCACCACGAGCGGGTCGTCGCGCAACGCGATCGCCCAGCGCAGCGACTGCCGCTCGGCGAAGCCCGCCCGTGCGCGCGCCACGTACGCGCGCGCCTGCGCCGGGTCGGTCCACGGCCGCGCGCTCCACCAGCGCATCGCCTCGGGCGAGGCGTGCAGGTCGAACACCGCGTGCTCGTCGGCCTCGTCGAGCGCCCGCAGGACCAGCCGCGCCGTGGACAGCGCGGGAAACCACTCGGGGAAGCTCAGCTCCCGCGGCTCCGGCGGGCGCGACGGGCTCATGCGCCGGCCTCCGTCACCAGCATCACGGCCATGCCGTCCCAGCCCTTGCTGCCCACCGTCTGGATGGCGGTGGCCACGAGCCGCGATTCGGCGGCGATCCACTCGTTCATGCGCCGGACGCCCTGCACGGCGGCGTTCTCGCTGTCGGCCTCCACCACGGCACCGTCGCGCACCACGTTGTCCACCACGATGAGCGTGCCCGGCCGCGCCAGCCGCAGCGCCCACTGCACGTACTCGGGGTTGCTCGGCTTGTCCGCGTCGATGAACACGAAGTCGAACGGCGGCGCGGCCTCGGCCGCGAGGCGCGCGAGCGACTCGAGCGCGGGCCCCACCCGCAGGTCGATCACGTCGGCGAGCCCGGCCCGCACGAAGTTCGCCCGTGCGACCTCGGCGTGCTTCGGATCGAGTTCCAGCGTGACCAGCTTCCCGCCCGCGGGCAGCGCGCGTGCCAGCCACAGCGCGCTGTAGCCGCCGAGCGTGCCCACCTCGAGGATGCGGCGGGCCCCGACCGCGCGCGCGAGCACGTGCAGCAGCTTGCCGTCGGGGGGCTGCACGGCGATCTCGGGCAGGCCGGCCGCGGCGCTGGCCGCGAGCGCGGCCTCGAACACGGGCTCGGGACGCACGACGGCATCGGTCAGGTAGCGCTCGACGCGGTTCCAGCGTTCGTCGTTCATGCGAGGGACCTCCCCGGAAACGGAGCGGGCGCCGCCGGTGGCGCGGCGCCCGACACCAACGCGAAGGCCACGCCCCGGTCGAAGCGTGGCCCCGCGACCTGCGACTGGGCTCAGCGGTACAGCGTCTTCAGCTGTCCCCACGTGCTCGAGTGCGTCGGCGTGGCGCAGTCGATGTTCATCTGGATCTCGTTCACGTTGCCCCACGTGCCGTACTGACGGGTGGGCAGGCAGTTCGTGTCGAGGAACGCCGGGTACGTGGCGGGCTTCGTGCAGAACGGCGTCTCGCAGACGCCCGAACCGTTGCCGACCGCGTAGCGCAGCGCGCAGCCGTTGCTGAACGTGCCCGTGGTGACGATGTTCGCACGCGAGGCGACCGGCGTGAACGCCACGAACGTCACCTGGATGTCCACCACGGTCGTCGCGAGCGTGCCGCTGCCGTCACCCCAGGGACCGGGGTTGAACGAGAACGTGCCGCCGTTGAACTCCTGGTGGTAGCGGATGGTGCCGTTGCCGGTGCCGACGTTGTAGAACGTGCTGTCGGGCGTGAACGCCACCGTCTGGATGCCGCACGCGATCGTGTACTGCGTGCCCAGCGTGGTGCCGTCCCACGACTGCACGTGGAACACCTGCGGGAGCCCCGAGTTCGGGAACACGCGCGACGTGGACGAGTGCGCGGTCAGCAGCGCGCCGCCGAGATCGACGGAGCGGTACGTCCCGGGCACGGGCGCGGCCGCGGCCAGCGAGGGGACGAGCAGCGCGAACAGGAAAGCGGTAGCCAGCTTCTTCATGAGTTCCTCCGGTGACGGGGTAACGAGGGCGCCGGCGAGCGCGCAAGCGGGGGCTGCGGGCGGGGGTGCCGGAGAAGCGAGGGGGATCCGTCGCGACGCTAGGTCCGTGCATGCCCGAGGTCAAGACCGGACTGCGGTGGAGGCTCGGATCCGGCTGGTGGTAGCGTGCCGTCATGCCACCCGGGGATGAACACGACGACACGGTCGTCGAACAGGCTCTCGCCGCGCTCCTCGGCCGGATCCCGCCGCCCCTCTCCCGACGGATCACGAGCGACACGCGTGCGCTGCGCTGCGCCGCCGGGACGGTGCTGTTCGAGGAGGGTTCCGCGTGCGGCGGCATGCTGGTGCTGGAGTCGGGGTGCGTGCGAGTGAGCCGCCTCGCCTCGGACGGCCGGGAACTCCTGCTGTATCGCGTCCGCCCCGGCGAGTCGTGCGTGCTCACCACGAGTTGCCTGCTGGAGGGTTCCGCCTACCCGGCGCGCGGCCTCGCCGAAACCGAGGTGCGAGGCGTGCTCGTGCCGGCGGACCTGTTCGACCGGCTGCTGCAGGAGGCCCCGGAGTTCCGCCGTTTCGTGTTCGGCTCGTTCGTCCAGCGCATCGCGGGGCTGCTGGACCTGGCCGCGGCGGTGTCGTTCGAACGCCTCGACCAGCGGCTGGCGTCGACGCTGCTCGCGCACGTCGAATCCAGCGGGCGGATCGAGTGGCACGTGACGCACCAGGCACTGGCGCAGGAGATCGGCTCGGTGCGCGAACGTGTCAGCCGGTTGCTGGAGGGTTTCGAGTCCCGTGGGCTCGTGGAACTCGGCCGGGGTCGGCTGCGCGTCCTCGACAAGCCCGGCCTGGCCCGCCTCGCCCGCGGCGAGCCCTGAGCGTTCCCGGCGGCCGGCCGCCCGAGAAAACCGCGTTGTGTGACATCCGTCACGCACCGCCGGGGCATCCGGGCATCAACATGCCCGTGAACGGAGCGCCCACGACGACGCTCCGACTGCCCGGAACCCGGAGGTGCGAGATGACGCGGAACGTGGGGAACTTCGATCGTGGGCTGCGCGCGGTGGTCGGGCTGGCGGTGATCGGCGCCGGCGTCTACTTCAAGGCGTGGTGGGGTCTGATCGGCATCGTGCCGCTGGCGACCGCGGCGCTCGGCTGGTGCCCGGCCTACCTGCCGTTCGGCCTCAGCACGTGCGCCACGCGGACGCGCGCGCAGCACTGACGCGCACTCGCGCCGGCCGGCGCCCACGGGCGTCGGCGCGGCGCGGTCAGTGACGACCGCGCGACGCGGGCGCCGCCGCCCGGGGGAGCGTCCGCAACTCGCCGGTGGCGCGATCCACGACGAACGCCGCGCGCAGCGCCGGCTCGCGCTCGGTGCGCACGTCGAGCGTGTCGTTCCGGCGACTCGCTTCCACCCAGCGCGTGCGTGCGCGACGCCGCGCATCCACCGGCGCCCGCTGTTCGAGCACCGCGTCCTCCGGCACGACCGGGAGTGCCTCCGGCGGGCCGGCGGGCGGCAGTCGCAGCACGCGCATGCGCAGCGCGCCGGCGCTGGTTTCCGCTCCCGGGTAGCCCGTCACCTTCACGACCGGCGCTCCCCCGCTCCAGCCGCTCACCCAGGGCATGAACTGCGTGCGCATGTGCGACGGGCGCTCGACCGACGCGACCCGATCGATCGATCCCGTGGCCGCGTCCACGAGCCAGAAGTCCGCGCGCGCCTCGAGCTCGTGCGCCACGCCACCGTCGGGGAACGCCGCCAGCCCGCGTGGGTGCGCCACGCGCGCCACGCGCACCGCCACCGCGACGCGATGGCCCGCGGGCTCGCACGCCACGTTGGCGATGCTCGCCTGGAGCACCGGCTCGCTCCGACCGCAGCCCGCGAGCGCGATCGACGCGAGCAGCACCGGAACGAGGGCGCGTCGCGAGCGGAGGCGCGCGTGAGCGACCGAAGGGAACGCGCCGGGGGACGTCCGGTGCGCGGCCATGCGCGAGCTCAGCGCCCCAGGCCGTCCACGCTCAGATTCCAGACGATGCCGCGGCGGTAGTCGCGGCAGGGAATCTCGTGCGGATCGACGATGACCTCTTCCTCGAGGTGGCAGTTGATCTGCCCGCCGCCGGGGAACTGGATCATCACGCGGTCGTCCTGGAAGCGAACCGACACGTTGCGGAACGCGCCGAAGTCGGGGTGGCTCAGGTCACCGGAGAACCACTTGCCGTCCACGCTGTGGCCGCGGAACTGCGCCGCAGCCGCGCTCGAAGCCAGCAGGACGATCAACGCCATCGTGTACATCGTGCGGCGAGCCATGGGGCCTTTCTCCGTCCGAGGGACGGCCCGGTGAACGGCCGGAATCATATCAGCGGCCCACCCGGAGCGGGTGCGATTCCTTCGAGCGCGGACGGCCGGGCGGTGGGCGCGGCGGGCCGGATGCCGCGGGATCGGAGCCCGGCGCCACCCGGCCACGGCGTGCGGCCCCGGCGGGCCTCCGCGCCCGGCGAAGACCTACTCGAGCGGTTCGAGCGGCCCCAGGTCGCCCTCGGCGGCACGGGCGGCATCGGCCCGGCGCCGCTTCAT
>JBGAOB010000333.1:0-5065 GCA_044222045.1 Candidatus Eiseniibacteriota bacterium | reverse complement strand
TCCGGACCGGTCACCGTGCACGCGGCCGACGCCAACCGCCAGCACTACGAGGTGCCCGCGGAGTTCTTCCGCCTGGTCCTGGGGCCGCGGCTCAAGTACAGCGCATGCTCCTGGCCGGCGGGCGTGACGACGCTCGAGGCGGCCGAGGCGGCGGCGCTGGCGCTCGCGTGCGAGCGCGCCGGACTCGCGGACGGCATGCACGTCCTCGACCTGGGCTGCGGCTGGGGCTCGCTCTCGCTGTGGATCGCGGAGCACTACCCGAACTGCCGGGTCACGGCGCTCTCCAACTCGGCGGGCCAGCGCCGGCACATCGAGGGCGAGTGCGCGCGACGGGGCTTCATGAACGTGCGCGTGCTCACCGCCGACGTGGCGACGTTCGACACGCCGGAACGGTTCGACCGGGTGATGTCGGTGGAGATGCTCGAACACGTGCGCAACCACGGCGCCCTGTTCGCCCGGCTCGCGCGCTGGCTGCGTCCGGGCGGCCGCTGCTTCGTGCACGTGTTCGCGCATCGCGAGCTGGCCTACCTGTACGAGACGGAAGGCGAGGAGTCGTGGATGGCGCGGCACTTCTTCACCGGCGGCATGATGCCGTCCGAGCGCTGGCTCGCGGGCGCGAGCGAGGCGCTCGTCGAGACCGGGCGCTGGCGCGAGAACGGCCGCGACTACGCGCGCACGCTCGAGGCGTGGCTGACGCGGCTCGACGAGCGCGCGGACGAAGCGCGCGCGGTGCTGGCGCGCGCCGGCGAACCCGACCCGGCCCGCCAGCTGCGGCGCTGGCGCATCTTCCTGATGGCGTGCGCCGAACTGTTCGCGTGGCGCGGCGGCGAGGAGTGGTTCGTGTCGCACACGACGTTCGCCCCGGCCGCGCACTGACCGGCGCGGCGTCCGCGGGCCGCCGTCAGGCCGGCGCGACCCCGGCCGTGCGGTGGCCGTCGCGACCCACCACGAACTGGCACACGCTGAGCTCGCCCGCCCGGAAGCCCGCCTCGCAATACGCCAGGTAGTAGTCGAACGTGCGCTGGAACCGCTCGTCGTAGCCGCGTTCCGCCAGGTCGCGGGCGTGCGCGTGCAGGTGCTCGCGCCAGTGCGCCAGCGTGCGCGCGTAGTCGGGCCCGAAGCTCTCGAACCGCTGCAGGCCGAGCGTCGAGCCGCGGGCCATCGCCGCGAGCAGCGCGCTCACCGACGGCACGCGGCCGCCGGGGAAGACGTGCTTCTGGATCCAGTCGGGATTGCGCAGGTACGCGGCGTACCGGCGGTCGGCGATGGTGATCGCCTGGATCACGGCGCGTCCGCCGCGGGCGAGCAGCCGGTCGAGCGCGGCGAAGTAGCCCGGCAGGTACTCGTGTCCCACGGCCTCGATCATCTCGATCGAGACGATGGCGTCCCACGTGCCGCGCGCGTCGCGGTAGTCCAGCAGCCGGAACTCCACGCGGTCCGCGACGCCCGCCTCGCGGGCGCGGGCGGTGGCCGCCTCGAGCTGCGCGGGCGACAGCGTGAGGCCGGTGACGTGGACCCCGAACTCGCGGGCGGCGCGGATCGCGAAGCTGCCCCAGCCGCTGCCGATCTCGAGCACGCGCATGCCCGGCGCGAGGCCGGCCAGTTCGGCGGCGCGCGCCAGCTTGCGCTCCTGCGCCGCGGCCAGCGGCAGGTCGCGGCCGTCCCAGCGCGCGGCCGAGTAGGTCATCGTCGGATCCAGCAGCCGCGCGAAGAAGTCGTTGCCGAGGTCGTAGTGGGCGCGGATGTTCCGCCGCGAGCCCGCGCGCGTGTTGCGGTTCGCGGCGTGCGCGGCGCGACGCCACCACAGCCCCGGTGCGGCCAGCACCCCGACGGCGCGGTCCATCGTGTCGCGGTTGCGCGCGAGCGTCTCGAGCAGGCCGGGCAGGTCGGGCGTCCGGAACTCCCCGGCCTGCCACGCCTCGCCGAGGCCGACGTCCGCGTCGCGCACGAGCCGCGCGAAGAACCGCTCGCTGGCGACTTCGAGCGTGGCCGGGCGCGGCGCCGCCGGATCGCCGAACGTGCGCTTCGTGCCGTCGGGCAGGCGCACCGCGAGGGCGCCGTCCCGGACGTGGGCGAAGGCGCGGAAGACGAGGGCGCGTGCCGCGCGTACGAGCGGAGCCGGTGCCGAGGCGGCGCGCAGCGCGCTCGCGGGCGGGGGCAGGGGACCGGCAGCCGCTTGCCGAAGTGCAGGCGCGCGGCCTGCGCCAGGATGCGCGGCCACGTGAGCCACGCCCGGCAGCGGCCAGTACGCTACGCGCGCGAAGTGCTCGCGATCGAGCGGCTTTCCGGCGCGGCCTGTGAGCCGGCGGCGAAGGCGCGCACCTTCAAGTCCCGCCAACTTCCACGTTGAAGCCCGACCGCCGCTCGAAGCGTAGTCCGGTACTACGCGTCGCGTGCGAAGGGCGAGACGAAGACCTGGGAACGGCGCCGCCGCCAGCCGTCGCCGTCGCGGGCGGGCGCGGGGAGCACGTACGTGTGCCGTTCGCCGAAGGTGTTGTTCACCTCCGCGACCACCGCGAGCAGCGTGCCGTCCGCGCCCCACGCGTAGAAGAAGCTCGCCGGGTTGAAGACGTGCCCGAACCAGCGCGGCGCGGTCACCAGTTCGGCGCGGGCGACGCCATGCACGCCGTGCGCCGCGAGCAGACGCTCGAGCTTCTCGCGGATCGAGCCGGGCCCCGCGTCGAGGTGGTCGCGGTCGCGGAGCGACACCGGGCGGAAACGGTTGTAGCCGAACCACGGCAGCGTGCGGTCGAGCGCTTCGAGTTCGGCGAGGTCGAAGGCGTAGACGCGCACCGGGTAACGGAAGGCGTGACGCGTCGCGCCGTGGCGCGCGTGCGTGAGTTCGCCCGCGTAGGCGTGCGAGTTCGCCAGCGCCACCCCGAACTCGCGGGCCACGTCGGCCCCGGAGCGCACGGCGTCCTCGTGGAAGCCCCAGCCGAAGTAGCTGCCGCAGTACCAGGTGCGCGCGCGGCCCGAGGTCGCGCAGGGCGGACTGGGTGGCGAGCGAGGCGAAGGTGTACTCGGGGTGCGTGTAGTCGAACTCGGCGAGCACGGTCCCGGGCGCGAAGCCGCCGCGGCGGTTGAGCGTCACGCAGTACTCGCGGCGCGCGCCGTTGCAGCCGGTTCATGGTACGTCACCGACACCGGCGCGCCGCCGCCGCCGGCCGCTTCGCGTACGTAGTTCCACGAACTCCACGCGCGGCGGCAGGGCGGCAGCACGCCGGCATCGGTGTGCAGCACGGTGTGGTTGCGCGAGTAGTCGCGCCGAGCAGGCGGCGCTCGTCGGGACTCGGGTCGTCGAGCAGTGCGAACGCCTCGTCGGCGTGCGTGGCGAGCACCACGTGGTCGAACGCCTCGGTGCGGTCCGCGAGCGCACGTCGACGCGGTCCGCGCGCCGGCGCACGCCGAGCACGGCCTCGCGCAGCCGGACGCCGCGGGGCAGCGCGGCCACGATCCGCTGCACGTAGGTGTGGCTCCCGCCGACGACCGTGCGCCACGTGGGCTGGCCGCCGAACGAGAGCAGCCCGTGGTTGTCGAAAAAGCGGAGGAACACTTCGGCCGGGAAGCGCGCGATCGCACCGAGCGGCGCCGACCAGATGGCCGAGCCCATCGGCAACAGGTAGCGATCCATGACGTCGGCACGGACGCGCGCGTGGCGCGCGTACTCCGCCAGCGTCCGCCCGCCGACCGCGCCCTCGGCCAGCTTCGCGGCGCGCCCGCCGGTGGAAGTCGGCGATGCCCGCCAGCATTCCCCAGAAACCCGGGCGCACGAGATTGCGCCGCTGGGCGAAGAGGCCGTCGAGGCCGTTGCCCGACCAGCAGAACCCGGTGCGCTCGCACGCGTAGCTGAACGACATGTCGCTGTCCTGCAGCGCCACCCCGAGCCGCTCGAGCAGCCGCGAGAAGAGCGGGTAGTTGCGGTGGTTCATCACGATGAACCCGGTGTCCACCGGGGTGCCGGCGTCGGGTCCGTCGGAGATCGTCACCGTGTGGGTGTGCCCGCCGGCGTAGTCGCCGCGCTCGAACATCGTGACGTCGTGATGCGGCGCGAGCAGCCAGGCGGTCGTCAGGCCGGCGACGCCGGAGCCGACAGACGGCCACTCGCGCCTCGCCGCGCGGGCCGGCGTCCCCTGCCGGTGCGGCGCTGGCGGGAAGCGACACGAACTCAGCCGAGCAGGCGCGATCGCGCGGTGGCGATTGGCGGAAGATGCGTTCGACCGTCGGGCGCACGAACAGGCCCGCACCGGGTCGGAGAGCGGCGCGAGCGGCACCGCGTACTCGACGTGGTCCTCGACCAGGTGCCGCCGTCGGCGGGCGTGAACCGGTGGGTGTGCACCCAGCGGGCGTAGGGACCGCGGAGCTGGCGGTCGACGAACGTGCGGCCCGGGACCCACAGGTCGATGCGCGTGAGCCAGGTCATCGGGACGCCCAGCAGCCGCAGGCGGTACTCGATCAGGTGCCCGCGTGCATGTCGATGGGCAGGGGCGTGCGAATCTCGAAGCCGAGGAAACCGGGAGTGATCGCTTCCAGGTTTCGTGCATCCGAGAAGAAGGCGAACGTCTCGTCGGGCGCACGCGGGACCCACTGCCAGGTCTCGAGGACGTGGGTGCGGCCGCCCGCGAGGACGCGGGCCTGGGTCACGGGTGTGCCGGCGCGGGCCGGCTGCGGCATCGGCAGGGTCATGGCGCTTTTTCCCTCGCTTTCGGGGATAGGATGACGACATAATGAATAGGATGCGAACAGATTTGGTGTCCCGGTCCGCCGGCGCGGCGGGGGTCTCGCGGACGGCCCCTGCACGCGCCCGGCGGCCGCACGCCGCGGCCCTGGTGCTGGCGGCGCTGCTGGCCGCGGCGGCGCTCCCCGCGGGTGCCGCCGAGGTGACGCCGCTCGCGCCGGGGGACCGGCTGCCGCCGCTCCGCGGCGACCTGCTGAGCGGCACGCGCTTCGTGCTGCCCGATTCGGCGGCCGGCCGGCCCGTGCTCTTGCTGCTCGGTTTCAGTTACGACTCGCGGCACGACGAGGAGAAGTGGGCGGCCCGCGTCCGGGCCGAGTTCGGGAGCGCGCC
>JBGAOB010000332.1:0-4827 GCA_044222045.1 Candidatus Eiseniibacteriota bacterium | reverse complement strand
ACGCGCGTGTACCGCGTGGTCGTGGGCGGCACACGATCCTCCGGCAAGGCGAGGCGCCGTCGCGGCGTCGCGGGCGGCATCGTGAAGGCGGTGGTGAAGGTGCTGCTCTTCCCCATCACCGACGCGGTGCTGGGTCCGATCGAGCACCTGATCGCGAAGCAGTGGGAGAAGAAGCACACGCCGTACGGCCTCCGCACGTTCACGCCCGACAACTTCGCCACGCCCGTGCGCGGTGCGATGAAGGCCGCCGACTGGCGCGCGCTCGCGAGCGGACCGGCGCTGCTTTTCGTGCACGGCACGTTCAGCACGTCGCACGGCGCGTTCAGCCGCCTGTCGGCGGCCGACGTGCGCGCGCTGCACGCGGCGTACGAGGGCCGCGTGTTCGCATTCGACCACCACTCGGTCAGCGACACGCCGCAGGACAACGTGAAGGCGTTCGGCGAACTGCTGCCCGCGGGCGTGAAGCTGGAGGTGGACATCGTCTGCCACAGCCGGGGCGGGCTCGTGTCGCGGACGCTCGCCTGCGCCGGCGACGCGCTGATCGGCAAGGGCCGCGTCAAGGTGCGCCGCATCGTGTTCGTGGCGTCGCCGAACGACGGCACCGCGCTCGCCGACGGCGCGCACATGACGAAGATGCTCGACCGCTACACCGGCGTGACGCGCTTCCTGCCCGACGGCCCCGTCGAGGTGGCCGCGGAGCTGGTGGTGACGGCGGTGAAGGCGCTGGCGAGCGCCGGGCTGAAGGGCCTGCCCGGGCTGGCGGCGCAGTCGCCCGACAGCGACTTCCTGAAGTGGCTGCGCCGGCAGCCCGTGGGCGACACGGAGCACTACGGCGTGTCGGCCGACTTCGAACCGTCGTCGCCGCAGTGGCAGAAGCTCGTGCTGGAGCAGCTCGAGGACGCGGTGATGGACGACGTGTTCGGCAAGGCGAGCAACGATCTCGTCGTGCCCACGGCGGGCGTCGGCGAGACAACCAGGGGCCCCGGATTCCCGATCGCGCGCGACCACTACCTGCGCGTGGGGCCGGGCGGCGGCGTGATCCACACGAACATGTTCGGTGACCGCACCATCGTGGACACGATCCGCGGCTGGCTGGGTGCCGGCGGAGGCCGGCGCGGCGTGGCGCGGACGGCCGCGGTCGCAGGCGGTCGCTCGCGGCGCGCAGCGGTGGCGCGCGCGTCGAGGCGGGGCGCTGCCGAGGGCGCTCGTCCGCGGCGCACGACGAACCGCGCGGGAGCGAAGAAGCGTTCGACGCGCGCAGGAGCGAAGCAGCGCTCGACGCGCGGCGGGAAGACGACGCGAAAGCGGCCGCGCTGAACGCGGGCGGGGCGGGCGACGATCGCGCCGTGCTCGGACACGGCGTGGGCGTCGAGCCGTCGTCGCGCCGGGGAACCGCCCGGCACCACGCGCGCCCTCCCGCGCACGTGATCCCCGCCGGCGGCGAGCGTGCCGGAGCACGCGCCCGTCCGTGGCGTGCCCTTCCGGCGGCCGTGTTCCGGATGGCCGCGCACCAACACCCGCGGGCGAATGCGCCGCCCGGTGCCCCGCGCGAAGTGCGGTGCCCGGCCGCGATCGCGTGCTAGCCTTGCGGCCGCATCGCGCGCGCCCCCCTCCCCCGGGCAGTTCGCGCGCCCCGTCGCCCACCCGGGAGGCCTGCATGTCCGCCGCGCGATTCGCCCTTCTCCTTCTGCTGGTCGTGGCCGCGCCCGCCTTCGCCGCGGCGCCCGACGGCGTCATCGACGTGTCGCACGTGAGCCACGTGCCCTGGCAGGACCGCCGGCCGCTGTGCCCCGTGGACCAGCAGGCGTTCACGGTGCAGCTGCGCGCACTGCACTCGGACCTGACGGCGGTGCGCGTGTTCGTGATCAACACCGCATCGTTCTGGGTGGACGCCGCGAAGGTGCGGACGCGCGGCGCCTACGACCAGTGGGAGGCGACCGTGCCCGCGGGCAGCGGCGCGGTGCTGGGCTACTGGTTCGAGCTGCAGGACGGCGCGGCGCGCGCGTACGTCAGCGCGCCGGGCGCGCGCGCCGCGATGCCCGCCGACTCCGGCTTCACGGTGAACTTCACCACGCTGTCGCACGCCCCCTACGGCGCGACGCCGCTGCCGGGCGGTGGCGTGGTGTTCAAGGTGTGGGCGCCCTCCGCGCCCGCGGCGAACGTGCGCGGCGAGTTCAACGGATGGGGCGTCACCGCCATGCAGCGCGTGGGCTCGGACTTCGTGGTGCGCGTGCCCACGGCCACCGTGAACCAGCAGTACAAGTACTACTTCCCCGTCACCTCCACGTGGAGCATCGATGCGCGCGGGCGCGTGCTCGATCCGGCCGCGTTCCTCTGGAACTCGCGCATCGCCGATCCCACGACGTTCGCGTGGACCGACTCGGCGTGGCGCGCGCCGCCGCTCGAGCAGATGGCGGTCTACCAGCTCAACGTGGGCACGTTCTGCGGACTCAACGACCCGCACGGCACGACGCCGTTCCCCTCGCGCTTCGTGGACGTGGCCGCACGCGCGCACGAGCTGGCGAAGCTCGGCGTGAACGCCGTGATGCTGAACCCGGTCACCTCCACGCCGATCCTGACCTACGCCGGCTACTCCACGCTCACGCCGTGGTCCCCGCAATTCGAGTACGGCTCGCCCGACGACTTCAAGACACTGGTGGACGCATTCCACCGCGAGGGCATCGCCGTGCTCTGCGACATCGTGTGGAACCACTTCGACGGCGACTACCGCCTGCTGTGGAACTACGACGGCTCGCAGCTCTTCTACGAGACTCCGAACGCCAACACGCCGTGGGGGCCGCAGGCCGCATTCGGCCGCGCCGGCGTGGACGACTGGTACGTGCACAGCGCGCTGCACTGGCTCGAGGAGTATCACGTGGACGGCTTCCGCATGGACGCCGCGGCGTACATGGCGAACCCGCCGCACACCACGCAGGGATGGGCACTCATGCAGCGCTTCAACGAGGAAGTGGAGCGCCGGTACACGGACGCGGTGCGCATCGCGGAGTACTTCCCCGTGCGAGCGAACGTGGTGCTGTCCCCGGCGCTCGGCGGCGCAGGCTTCGACGCCACGTACAACGGCGACTATCGCTCCAACCTGAGGTACAGCGTTCCGCAACCGAGCGGGTTCTCCTGGCCCGGCAACGTCGAAGTGCTGCGCACGCCGATCGGCGGGTTGTCGAGCGGCCGGCAGTCGTTCAACTACTTCGAACTGCACGACGACGCGTGGACGCCCGCGCACCGGTTCGTGAAGGACGTGGCCCCCACGCCGGGCGTGATCGCGGACTCCGCGAGCGCGCGCATGCGCGTGGCGATGGGCCTGCTCATGCTCACCCCCGGCGTGCCCGCGTTCCTGATGGGCAACGAGTGGTTGGAGACGGCCGACTTCGGCACCGCGCAGGCCAACCGCATCGACTGGTCCCGGCGCACCACGAACGCGGCGTACTACGGCTTCGTGCAGGAACTGCTCGGCCTGCGCACGCACGTGGCGGCGTTCCGCGCCGACGCCCCGAGCCTGCCCACGCACACGAACTACAACGACGGCGTGATGGCATGGCTGCGTCACGACGAGCTGGGACGGCTCTACCTGGTGATCTCGAACGCCGGCGACACCGACTTCCCCTCGTACGTGATCGGCGCGCCGCTCGCGGGCGGCTGGGTGGAGCGGCTCAACTCGCAGGCCGCCGCGTGGGGCGGCACCGGCGCGGTGAACGCCGGTACGCTGGGCGCGTTCGCGCAGCAGCAGGACGGCTATCCCAACGCGCTCGTGATCCGGCTGCCGCGCTCCAGCGTGATCGTGCTGCAGTCGCTGAACACCGTCGAGGTGGCGTCGCTCGACGCCGCGCGGCCGTTGCGCATCGACGCGGCATGGCCGAACCCCGCGCGCGGCGAGGTGCGCGTGCGCTGGTCGCTGCCACGCGGGGGCGATGCCGAGGTGGCGGTGTTCGACGTGCAGGGCCGACGCGTGGCCACGCTCGCTCGCGGTACGCAGGCGGCCGGTTCGCACGACGCCACGTGGAGCGGCCGCGACGAGCAGGGCCGGCCGGCCGCACCGGGCGTGTACCTGGTGCGCGTGCGCACGAACGAGGGCCTGGCGAGCCGGCGCGTGGTGCGCGTGGAGTGAGCCGCGAAGCGCAGGGCGCGCCGGGTTCGTCGCCCGGCGTGTGGAAGCGCGCTCGGGGGGCGTGCCCGCCAGGGCCCGCCCCCCGGCCGTCGCTCAGGCGTCCGGTGCGAAGCCGCGCCGGCGCAGGTGGTCCGCCACCGCGTCGCTCGCGAGGTTCTCGGGCGGTTCGCCCCACCTGTTGATGGAGGCCGCGCGGTCCGGCTTCGCCGGCAACAGCAGGTCGATGACCGCGATGTAGTCGTCGTCGGCCTCGCGGCAGTTCGCCGAGCCGTGCGCGGCCCACGCGATCGGCGAGCTCCCGTACGTCCGGTCACGCACGTCGATCGGCGCACCGGCGGCCACCAGCTCCCGCACCACGTCCACGCGCCCGTGCCACGCGGCCCAGTGCAGCGCGGTGCCGCCCCACGGGCCTTCCTCCGCCAGGTCGAAACCCAGCCCCACCAGCGCGCGAGCCGCGCCCGGCGATCCCGACGACGCGGCCGACACCAGCGCGTGCCGCTCGTTCGCGAACAGCTCCTCGCGCAACGCCGGCTCCGCCGCGAGCCGCCGGCGCGCGCCGTCGAGGTCGCCCGACACGCACGCGTGCAGCACCGCGTCGATCGGCCGCAGCGGCGTGCTCCCCGCGCCGCGGGCGCGCAGCAACTCCGCCACCGGCATGTTGCCCGCGCGCATCGCCACGTCCCACGGCGTGCGCCCGTCCGCGC
>JBGAOB010000331.1:0-4827 GCA_044222045.1 Candidatus Eiseniibacteriota bacterium | reverse complement strand
GGCACGCGTGCGCGTTTCATGGCGCAGGCGCCCGGCCAGCTCGGCCGTGACTTCACCCGTCGGGGTCAGCAGCAGGTAGCGCCCGCGGTCTTCGCGGGCGACGCGAGCGGGCTCGACGCCCGGTTCGCGAAACGGTTGGAAGTGCGATTCGAAATGCGGGGACCAGCCCAGCGCTTGCAGTGGATCCATGAGTCCTCCGAAGTCGCCCGGCGCCGGTCGTGCATCGCGGTGCGGAAGGGGCGAGGGGGGCTCGGGTCGTGACGGGGCGCGCTCGCGCCCGGTGTTCGGGGCGGCATCGGCGCTCGGTGCGCGCGGCGGATACGAAAAACGCCGCTCCTTCAGGAGCGGCGCGGGCGCGACGCGAAACGCGTGCTAGGCGCGGGACCGGAAGGGCACGAGCGGACAGGCGACACGAGCAAGGATGGTCATCAAGGGCTCCCTCCGGTGTGCGAACGCGCGCCCCATGCGCGCGTCGACGTGCCCAATGTATCCGACGCCCCCGCGAGGCCCCAAGGAATTTCTCGCGCCGCGCGATCGCATGGCATCCCCGCACGCGCGCCCACACCGCGCCGAACGGTTCGCTCACCTTGTACCGGCCGATGTCAGGCCCGCACGCTCATGGCCCTCCAGCGCTCGACCCCCGGCCGGCGCGGGGGGTATCTTCCGGCCGCCATGAACACCCCCACCCGCCTCACCACGTCGACCGTGGCCGCCCGGATTCCCTACGCGAACTGCGCACCGTTCTACGCGCTGTGGGGCGAGGCCCCGTTCGCGGTGCGCAACCTCGAACCGCGCGACCTGGGCCGCGAGGCCGAAGCGGGCGGCGTGGACCTGGGCATCATGGCCGCCGGCGACTGGATCCGCCTCCAGCCGCGCTTCGAGATGCTCGCTCCCATGGGCGTGTCGGCGCGCGGCCCGGTGCAGTCGGTACTGCTGTTCTCGCGGCGCCCGGTCAGCGCACTCGAGGGCGCGCTGATCTCGGTGACGCCGGCCACGTCGACGTCGGCGCGACTGCTGCGGCTGCTGCTCGACGTGAAGCGCGGGCTGAAGAGCGTTCGCTACGTGCGCGGACTGGAGCCGTCGCAGGCCGACGCGCTGCTGATGATCGGCGACCAGGCCATGCGCATGCGCAAGCGCCTGCCCGAGGGCTTCGCGCACGTGCTGGACCTGGGCTCGGACTGGCTCGACTGGACCGGGCTGCCGTTCGTGTACGCGGTGTGGGCGGTGCGTGCCTCGCTGGACGAGTCGGTGAAGCAGGAGGTGCGCGCGTTCATCGAGGCCTCGCTCGCGGCGGGGCTCGCGTCGCTGCCCGACGTGGCGCGCCGCACCACCGACCCGGGCTGGACGGCGGAGGAGACCGAGGCGTACCTGCGCCAGTTCCACTACCGCTTCGGCCCCGACGAGCTGGCGGGGCTCGCGCGCTACGAGGCGTTGCTGCGCGAACACGGACTGGTCGAGGTCGACTGACCACGTGTCGATCCGCCCGGGCGATCCGAACACGCACGCCGAGATGCGCGCGGCGTACGAGCAGGTGCACCGCGAGGTGGCGGCGTACTGGCGCAGCCTGCCGCTCGACGTGTTCCTGGCGCCCATCGGCGAGAAGTGGTCGCCGCTCCAGAACGTGCGCCACCTGACGATGGCCGACCGGCAGGTGACGCGCGCGTTCGCGGCGCCCGAGGACGTGCTGGTGGCGCGCTTCGGCCGGCCCGAGCGCGCGTCGCGTTCGTTCGTCGCGATCGCGACCGAGTACCTCGCGCAGGGGAACCGGCTCGTCGCGCCGCCGCCGCTGGTGCCGGCGGCCGAGCCCGTCGACGGCGGCGAGGCGCTGCGCGAGGAGGCGCTCGCCGAGGCGGACGAAGCGGCGGCGGCGTGGCTGGCGGCGCTCGACCGGTGGAGCGACGAGTCGCTCGACCGCGTGCAGCTGCCGCATCCGCTGATGCAGATGCTGACGCTGCGCGAGTTCGCGGGCTGGGCGGTGCAGCACCACGCCCATCACGCGAACACGGTGCGTCGACTGTTGCGGGCGGCCCGGCAGGGCTGACGCCGGGTCGCCGGAACGCCCGGCGGCGAGTCCGCGGCGCCGTTCGCCGATCCGCCGCAACACGCTCCCGACCCTTCCCGTAGCTCGCGGCCGGTGCGATGCTCCGCGCCCGGCGCCGGCACCGCGCCGATTCCGACGCAACCTCACGATCCGCGGGCCGCGGATCGTTCACGCAAGGAGACCCATCGTGGCGACCATGCACGAGATCGACTACGAAATCCTCGGTGACGACATGCAGTTCGTGAAGGTGGAGCTGGACCCGGGCGAGGCCGTGGTCGGCGAAGCCGGCGCGATGATGTACATCGAGGACGGCATCGAGATGCAGACCATCTTCGGCGACGGCTCCGCGCAGCAGGGCGGTGGCTTCATGGGCGCGCTGCTCGGCGCGGGCAAGCGGCTCATCACCGGCGAGTCGCTGTTCATGACGGTGTTCGGCAACCAGTCGAATCAGAAGCGCAAGGCCGCGTTCGCCGCGCCGTACCCGGGCAAGATCATCGCGCTGCACCTGAAGGAGCTGGGCGGCGACCTGCTGGCGCAGAAGGACTCGTTCCTGTGCGCGGCCAAGGGCGTGCAGCTGGGCATCGCGTTCACGCGCCGCTTCGGAGCGGGCCTGTTCGGCGGCGAGGGCTTCATCCTGCAGCGCCTGCAGGGCGACGGCTGGGCGTTCGTGCACGCGGGCGGCACGCTGGAAGAGCGCACGCTCGCCGCGGGCGAGACGCTGCGCGTGGACACGGGCTGCATCGTGGCCATGCAGCCCACGGTGGACTACGACATCCAGATGGCGGGCGGCATCAAGAACATGCTGTTCGGCGGCGAGGGCCTGTTCTTCGCCACGCTGCGCGGGCCGGGCAAGGTGTGGCTGCAGTCGCTGCCGTTCTCGCGACTGGCGAGCCGCATCTACGCGGCGGCGCCCCAGACGGGCGGCGGCGGGCGCGAGCAGGGCTCGATCCTGGGATCGCTCGGCAATCTGCTGGACGGCGACGGCCGCTGACGCGGTTCACCCGGAACGATCGCGGCCCCGGTGCTCACGCGCCGGGGCCGCTTCGTCTGGCGTGCGCGGCGTGTGGCCGCGCGATGATCAGGGCAGATGCTCGACGTCGAGCCGGCTGGCGGGGCCGAAGCGCTCGCGCAGCACGGTGTCGAGCAGCTCCAGTCGCGCGACGCGATCGGTCACGCCCGCCAGCGACGTGGTGACCGCCTGGTCGAGCGATTCCAGCGACGGCGGCGTGGTTTCGCTGACCGCGACCAGGAACGTCTCGGGGCCGGTGACGTCGTCGAACGTCCACGTCTCGCGCGACGCGAGTGGCGGCAGCACGATCTCGCCGGTGCCGTGCCGCGTGGCCGCGGCCGCACCGAGCGGCGGATGCACGCGCATCACGTCCCCCGAAGGCCGCACGCGCCACACCACCACGTGCGCGGAACTGGGCAGCGAGAAGCGCAGCTCGAACGCGTCACCGCTGTGCCAGCCGCCGTCGGAGGCGGTGGCGCCGGAGTAGCGCTCCAGCTGCAGGTCGAGCGCGCCGAACGCCGGCGTCGGCGCCACGGGGCGCGCCGCGCTGCCGGCGGAGGCGGGGACGAACCCGGACGTGGTCGCGGTCTCGGGTGGTGGCGGCGGCGGGCCGGCGGCGTGTCGCACCCACGCGATCAGCGCGAGCACGGCGGCCACGGGCACGGCCACGAAGAACACGAGCCGGCGCAGCGGCTCCCACTCGCCGACCTCCGCCGACCGCGAACGCTGCGGACGTGGCGGCGCGGGACGCGTCTGCATGCGCGGGATCGGCGCCTTGGAAACGGGCGCGGGCGGCGCGTCGACGCGACGGCGTTGCGGCGTGTCGGGCGCGCGAGGCGCGGGGGCGGCTGCTGCGGAGCGTGCGGCGGCCGTGTCGTCCACGTGCGGTACGCGGGCGAACGCACCGGACGCGGGCGGGGTCGCGAGTTCGGCGGGCTTCGGCGTTTCCACCGGTGGCGCGGGCTTCGTCGCCGCCGGCGGTGCCGGCGGGATGCTCGCGGTGGGCGAGGCTCCGGCGACCGGCGGCTCGAACGGCTTCGTCAGCTCGAGCGCGGGCTCCTTCTCGGCGGACGGCGCTGCGCGGTCCGGCTTGCGCGAGCGCTCCCGCCGCGACGCGCGCGGCTCGGCGCTCGGGGCGGCCGGCTTCGGCGCGGGCGCCGGCTCCACCACCGCCTCGCGTTCGACGGAAGCAGGCGCTTCGGCCGCGGGCGCCGGCGCGTGCGGGGCTTCGGAGGGGGGCGGGTACGGCCGGCCCTCGCGGCGCGCGGCGAGTTGTTCCTCGCGCATCGCGCGGCACTCCGGGCACAGCGCGAGGTGCGCGAGCACCGGCTCGAGTTCGCTCGACGGAAGCGAATCGAAGCTCAGGACCCGCTGGCGCCAGGCGTCGTGATCGGGGCTCATGCGCGGCTCGTCCCTTCCGAGCCGTGGCGCGGGCGCGCGGTGCGGGGCGAGGTGATGTGAACCAGTGCGCGGGAGTGCATGCGGGGGTCCCGGGATGGATACGAGTCGGCCAGCCCGTCGGGCGGAGGTCGAGGCTGCCCCGGGCACGGGCGGTATCGTCACGTCGCGCAGGGACTTTGAGCGCGGATTCCCGGGGCGGTTCCGGGCGCCCGCGAGGCGTTTCAGCGCCCCGTGCGGGGCGAAATCGGTCGCAGCTCCTGGCCGTCGCGCGCCGGCACGGGGGCGCCGAGCGCGTGGCTGCGCGCGAGTGCGTCGGTGATGGCCTGCCAGGCCCCGCGCCGCGCGGGGTCGTCCCGCTGCGGCGTGGCCAGCAGGT
>JBGAOB010000330.1:0-4842 GCA_044222045.1 Candidatus Eiseniibacteriota bacterium | reverse complement strand
GCTACGTCGACACGCTGCCGCCCGAGCAGACCGGCTGGCTCGCGGGCCTGCGCGATCCGGGCGTGGGCCGCGCGCTGGCGCTCATCCACGGCCGGCCGGGCGAGCCGTGGACGGTGGAGTCGCTGGGCGAGCAGTCGGGGCTCTCGCGTTCGCTGCTGCACGAGCGCTTCGTGCATTTCCTGGGCACGCCACCGATGCAGTACCTGGCGTCGTGGCGCATGCAGCTCGCCGCGGCGCAGCTGCGCGACACCGACGCCAAGATCATCGAGGTCGCGCTCGACGTGGGCTACGAGAGCGAGGCCGCCTTCTCGCGGGCGTTCAAGCGCGCCGTGGGCGTGTCGCCCGGCGCGTGGCGCCGCGCCGAACGGGCGCGCGCGAAGGCCGCGGGAACGCCGCCGGCAGGCGAGCCGACGCCGGCGCGCTGAGCGAGGGCCGCGCCGTTCAGGCGCGCGGGGTGTCGGGCCGGCGCGCCGCGTACACGCTCGCCAGCCGGCCGCACGACACGCCCGCGTGGAACGCGGTCAGCAGCGCGGCGTTCGTCGCGGCCTGCCGCAGGGGCCCGCGCTCCACGAAGCGCCGCGCGGAGGTCGTGACGGCGCTCGGCAGCCGCACGAGCCGGCCCACGCGCGCGAGCCGGCGTGCGAAGTCCACGTCCTCGAACAGCGGCTGCGGCTGGAATCCGCCCGCGGCCTCGTAGGCTTCGCGTGAGCAGAACAGGCACTGGTCGCCCATGAACGACGTCGTCCAGCGCACGGCGCTCAGCCGCGCGAGCGCGTCGAGCACGGGATGAGCCGTGTCGAAGCGCAGGCGGAACGCGCCGCCCGCCACACCGGGCGTCGCGACGGCCGCGTGCACGAGCGCGGCCGCATCCACGGGCAGCCGCGTGTCGGCGTGCAGGAACGCGAGCGTGCCGCCCGTCGCGTGCTCGGCGCCGCGCCGCAGCTGCAGCCCGCGATTGGGCACTTCCACGTCCACCCACGCGGCACCCTCGGCCCGCGCGGCGTCGCGCACCGCCGCCGGTTCGTCGTGCGCGGCCACCACCACCTGGGCGTCGCCGAGCACGGCGCGCGCCGCGCGGATCGAGGCGATCAGCCGTTCGCCCTCGCGGAAGCTGGGCAGTACGACCGACAGCCCGTCACCACGTGCCATTGAGCGACCAGTCGTAGTCGACGAACTCGATGCGCGCATCGGGCGCGATCGCGGCGCCGGCCGGGAGGAACCGGCGCAGGAACGCGGGCAGGTTGCCGGCGGCGGCCTCGAAGTCGCCGCGGTACCACCGGAAGATCGACGACAGCCGCAACGTGCCCCCCGTGACGACCGGATTCCGGACGCGGTCGGCGAGGAACGCGCGCGTGGCGGCGTCCAGCACCGAATCGAGCGTGGCGGCCGTCAGCGGGTGTGCCGGCAGCGCGGGACAGCTCGCCGACGCGCAGTTGAGCACGAAGTGCACGCGCGGCTCGGCGAAGCGCTCGCGCAGGATCTCGTGCTCGATGTCGTTCAGCGACAGCGAGCGGCCCGCGGTCTTCCGCTTCTCGTCGAAGAACTTCATCGTCGGCACGCCGAGCGTGCGCCCCGGGTCGAGCACGCTCTTCAGCCCGGGTCGGCGCACGACGCCGTCCAGCACGCGCGCGTTGTACGCGTTCACCCAGAACGCGACCTGTTCGCCGCGCGGCCAGCCGTCCGGCTTCGCGTCGCGCGTGGCGGCGAGGAAGCGATCGAGCGGCCCGCGGTCGCGCGCGAGCGCGCCGTAGTCCACCCGGCCGCCGCGCACGTGGCGCGCGAGCACGGTGTCGAACGAGGCGACGGCGGTCGCGGCCGGCGCGGAGCGCGCGGACGCCGGCGCCATCGCCGCCAGCACGAGCGCCAGCACCACCGCCCTCACGTCTCGAGCGCTCCCCCGCACGACGAGCCGGCGCCGGCGGTGCAGCCGAAGCAGTGGCGCGCGGTGCGCACGCGCCGGCGCAGATCGCCCGTGGCGAGCAGCCGCTCGAGCGTGTCGGGCGCACCGCTGTTCACGCCCAGGTCGAGCATCTGGTTGAAATCGCAGTCGTACAGCCGGCCGTCCCAGCCCACCGACAACATGCTGCGGCACATCAGCGCCGGCACGGCCGCCGGGTTGAACGCGTTCACGAGCAGTTCGAGGTAGTCGGCGAGGTTGCCCGAGCGCTCCAGGAAGTCGAGGAAGCGGCTGATCGGCATGTTCGTGATCGTGTACAGGTGGTCGAACACGACCCCGTGGCGGTCGGCGAGCTCGCGGCGGTAGTCGCGCTCGAGCGAGTGCTGTTGTCCGGGCAGGAACGCGCCGACCGGGTTGTGCACCAGGTTCAGCTTCAGCCCGTCGCCGCGGCCGTAGCCGGCGGCGTTCAGCCGTCGCATCGCCTCGAGGCTCTTCGCGAACACGCCGGCGCCACGCTGCGCGTCGGTGCCGCTGCTGCGGAACGACGGCAGCGACGCGATCACCTCCACCCGGTGCCCGGCGAGGAAGTCCACCAGGTCGGCGTGCGGCGCGGTGAGCAGGATCGTGAGATTGCAGCGGTCGATCACGTGGCGGCCGAGCGCGCGCGCCTCGCGCACCATCCACCGGAAGCTCGGGTTCAGCTCCGGCGCTCCGCCCGTGATGTCGAGCGTCGGGATCGGGTGGCGGCGCAGCAGTTCCACCACCTGCGCGGCGGTGTCGCTCGTCATGATCTCGCGGCGGTCGGGGCCCGCGTCCACGTGGCAGTGCGCGCACGCCTGGTTGCAGAGCTTGCCGACGTTCACCTGCAGCACGTCGATGCGATCCACCTGCAGTTCGCCGAGCCCGTGTCGCGCGATCACGTGGTCGAACGCGGGAATCCCCGAGCGGTCGAGCAGCGCGACCTGGTGTTCGGGACGCCGCAGGCGCGGCGCGGGTGCGGCGGCCGGCCGGACGTCGTCGGTGGAGACCACGGCCGGCCGGAGCGGATTCGACGGATCGCGGGTGTCCAGAGGGGCTCCTGGGATCGGGTTCACGGGCGGGGCGCACGGCGCGGCTCCCGCGCGTGCTTCCGGCGGCCCGGACGATGCGGCGCGCCGGCAGCTTACCCCGGAAGCACCCCGCTGCGCCCGTGTTCCGCGAGGTGGCCCGCCAGCCGCAGGCGGCCCACGCGCGCGACGTCGGCGAGGTCCTTGGGCCGGCGCTGCATCAGCTTGCGCGTCACGACCACGTCGAGCGACGCGAACTTGAGCCCGCGCACCCGGAAGTGCAGCGCGCGGTCGCGGATCAGGTCGTCGTCGGTCGGCGCGGCCGGCCGCGCGATCACGCGCGGATAGTCGCGCGCCACGACGTCGAGCTCGCCCGTGACGTGCGTCACGCCGGGCGTGAAGCGCTTCTCGCGCACGCGGTGCGTCACCGTGAAGTCGAGGTCCGTGCTCTCGCGCACGTTCAGCGCCTCCAGCACCGAGCTGCCCACGACGCAGCAGTCCTCGGGGTCCAGCCGCAGCCGCTTCATCGCCTTCGTGTACTCCACGAGCCACCGCTGGAACTCCGGCCGCAGGCCCTCCTCGGGGCGCGCGCGCAGCGCGGCGAGCGTCTCGCCGTGCAGCAGGATGCCGGCGACGTGCCGCGTTTCGTGCACGGAGGCCGTGGTGTGCAGCGTGGCGAAGTGATCCTCGGGCACCACGTGGCTCCACCGCGCTCGCACGTCGCGCTTGAGCGCGGCCAGCGTCTCGGGGTCGGCCGCCACCGCGAGCAGCCGCAGCTTCGGGGCATGCGCGCCGAACCGATCGATCTTCCGCTCGATGTTCTCGCCCACCACGGGGCCCCAGTCGGTCACGTACAGGTCGCGCACCAGTTCGTCGAACGCATGCCGGGGCAGCTCGACGTCGCGGCGGCCGGCCACCGGCGCCACGGCCTCGACCTCGGCTTCGATCGCGTCCCAGTGCTCCTCCACCGCGGGCCACAGGATCACGGTGCCGCCCCGCTCGCCGCGCAGGTCCAGCCACGTGCGCAGCAACTCGTCCAGTTCGAGCGGCTTGAACGCGTGGTCCACGAACTCGCGCTCGTCCCAGCGCAGCCCTTCCAGCGAGTCGTTCCACGTCACCGGCACGCGCTTCTCGCCCAGCGCCAGCGCCGCGGCCAGCCGGTGCGCACCGTTCAGCACGAGCCCGGTGCGGCGCGCCACGGGGATCGGGTGCGCGGGATCGAAGCCCCGCGTGCCCATGCTCGCGACGAGTTCGGCGAACTGCCGCGCGAACGCCCCGAGGTCGCCCTTGCGCGCCTCGTCGCCGGGCTCGGCGCCGCCCGTGCGGAACAGGATGTGCCGCAGGTACACGTCCTCGGCCTCGACCCGCGAGTGCGACGCCGGCGCGCCGAGCAGCGCGCGCGCGTGCAGGAACTTGGCGATCACGTCGAGACGCCCCGGGTGCAGCAGCGTGTGCGGGTCGACCCATTCCACGCGCTCGTCCACCCGCAGCACGCCCGTCGCACCGTTCGCGGGCGCGTCGTCCCCGGCGGGCGCGGTGTCGAGCACGGTCGTCACGTCCTCGGGCGACAGCCCGTGCGCGAGCCCCTGCTGCAGCAGCGCGGCCGCCTCGTCGCGCCGCCCGGCGTCCAGCAGCAGCTCCGCGATGCGCACGCGCGCGGGCACGCAGCCCGGGTCCAGCGCGAGCACGCGGCGCAGAGCGGCGCACGCCTCGTCCACCCGGCCGCGCGCGGCGAACGCGAAACCGCGCACGTAGTGTGCGTCCAGCAGCAGTGGCTCCGCCTCCACGGCCTGCGCCAGCTCGCGCTCGGCGGCCTCGTGGTCGCCGCGCAGGAACGCCACGTAGCCAGCCAGCGTGCGCGCGGCGGCGTGGTGCGGCTCGGCGGCGAGCACGCCGGCG
>JBGAOB010000329.1:0-4850 GCA_044222045.1 Candidatus Eiseniibacteriota bacterium | reverse complement strand
TCACGGCACGGACACCCTCCGGTGTGGCTGGCGACACGACGGTGGCCTCCAGGCGAGAACAGCGGGAAGTGCGGAAGGCCGGAATCTAGGGTCGACCCCATGGGCTGTCAACGCCGGCGGGCTCAATCCCGGTGGCAGGGTGGCCGAAAACAGCCGCGTCCCCAACCCGGGGACTCCGCGGCGGTCCCCTCCCGCCGGGCGCGTCTCGTCGTCCGGATCCACACCGGGAGCTCACCCATGCCCGTCGTCATTCGCTGGTTCGTCGCGGCCGCCGTCCTCGTCGCGACGCTCGCCGCCGGCCGCCCGAGTCCCCGTCCGCTGGGGCCCGAGTCCGCCGATTCGCTCCGCCGCGCGGTCAATGCGCGCGTCCGCGAGCAACTCGCCGCCATCACCACCGAGCCCGCGGCGCACGGGGCCGCCGCGCCCGCGCACGGCGCCGCACCGGCCGCCGCGCCGGCACACGCCACCACCGCCGGCAGCGCGCTGGCGCACGCCGGCCCGGCGCGCACACCCGACGCGGCGACCGCCGGGTCGCTGCACGGCGACGGCGCCGAGACGGCGTGGGCGACGTGGAAGGAACTCATCGACGGCAACGTCCGCTTCGCCCAGGGCAAGGCGAGCGTGCGGCCGCTCGTGCAGGAGCGCGAGGCGCTCCGCGCCGGCCAGCATCCGCGCGCGATCGTGCTCGGCTGCGCCGACAGCCGCTGTCCACCGGAACTGCTGTTCGACCAGTCGCTCGGCGACCTGTTCGTGGTGCGCACCGCCGGCAACGTCGCCGATCCCGTGGCGCTCGGGTCGCTCGAGTACGCCGTCGAACACCTGGGCGCGCACCTGCTCGTGGTGCTCGGCCACGATGCCTGCGGCGCGGTGAAGGCCACGATCGCCGGCGGCGAACTGCCGAGCGACAACCTGCGCGCGATCGTGGAGCACATCTCGCCCGCGGTGGAGGCGGCGCGCGTGCACTGGTCCGGGGACGAACTGCTGGATCACGCGATCGCCGCGAACGCCCAGCAGAGTGCGCGCGACCTGCTGCTGCGCAGCCCCGTGCTGCGCGATGCCGTGGAGAAGGGACACCTCAAGCTGGTGACGGCCGTCTACCACTTCGCCGACGGCCGCGTGACACCGCTCGACTGAACCGCGCGCGGGTCGCGCTCCGCCCGACGCGGCGCGCGACCCGCGTCCGTCAGTCGCGCCAGCGACGCAGCACCAGCAACACCGCCGCGGCGCCCGCGAGGATCCCCGGCCAGTCGCCCCAGCGCACGAACGGCGTCGGCTTCCAGCGTGCGGCCTCGTCGCGGTCGAGCCGCGCCTCGAGCACCACCGGCACGAACACCGGCGCCTGCGCCACGGCGCGGCCGTGCCGGTCGAACACCGCCGTCACGCCCGTGTTCGCCACGCGCACGAGCGGCACGCCGGTCTCGACGGCCCGGAACGGCGACATCGCCGCGTGCTGGTGGAGCGCGGCGCTGTTGCCGAACCACTCGTCGTTCGTCACCACCACGAGCCAGCGCGCGCCCGCGAGCACGTCGCGCCGGGCCAGGTCGGAAAAGATCGACTCGAAGCAGATCAGGCACGAGAACGGCCCCGCCTCGCTGCCGAACTGCACCGAGCGGGCTCCGGGTATCCATTCGGCCTGCCCCAGCTCCAACCGGCCGAGCGCCGGGATCAGCCACTGGAACGGCATGCGCTCGCCGAACGGCACCAGGTGCCGTTTCGCGTACGGCTCGCTGATCTCGCCGCCCGGCAGGAACAACCCGGCGGAGTTGTAGGGGCGCGGCTTGCCGGCGGCGTCGAACGTGTAGTCGGCGTATCCCGTGAACACGGGCGCACCCGTGCGCGTGGCGAACCGGGCCACCTCGATCGCCTGTTCGGGCTGGCGCCGCAGGTAGCTGCCCGTGGCGGTCTCGGGCCACACGACGAGCTGCGGCTCGCCCTCGCGCGCGCCCGCGCGCACCGCCGAGTCGCTCAGGGCGAGGAACGTGCCGAGGATCTCCATCTGGTGCTGGCCGGACCACTTCACCTCGCCGGGGATGTTCCCCTGCACGAGCAGCAGCCGCAGCGTGCGCGCGGGCCGGGCCACCGTCGTGACCCGCGGGTCCGCACGCCAGGCGCCCGGGTTCGCGAAGGGCAATGCGAGCAGCCCCAGCGCGACGACCGCCGCGGCCCGCGTGCGGCGCGCCCACGCGTGCGCGAGCGCTCCGTTCACGAGCAGCACCCACAACGTGACCAGCGTGACGCTGCCGAGCGCCGCCAGCTGCAGCACCGGCGGCAGCGAGCCCTGCGTATAGCCGGGCTGGAACCACGGGAAACCCAGCTCGCCCGAACCCCGCAGTTCCTCCACCAGCAGCATCGCCACCGCGAACGTCCAGCGCGCCGGCACCCCGCTGCGCCGCGCGAGTACACCGGCGAACATCGTGGCGAGCCCCCAGTAGAGCCCCAGGTAGAGCGCCGCGAGCACCCAGCCCACGTACTTCAGCGCCGGCACCGTCATGGCGACGTCGGTCAGCAGCGCGATCCAGTGCGTGCCGGCGAGGAAGAACGCCACGCCACCCGCGTAGCCCACCGCGAACAGCCCGCGCAGGCCGACCGCCCGGTCCGCGACGCGCCGGTCGAGCGCCACGAGCAGCGGCACCAGCGCCACCCACGCGAGCGGCGCCAGGGGCGCGGGCAGGAACGCCGCGCCGAGGACGAGCCCCGACGCGGCGGCGAGCAGCAGGTCCCGGCGGGCGGGCCGGATCACCCGACCTTGACTTCCTTGCCCTGCTCGGCGCTCCGGTAGATCGCGTCCATCAGTTCCATGACGGGCAGGATCTCGTCCGCGGAGCCCATCGGCTTCTTGCCGGAGCGGAGCGCGTCGGCGAAGTGCGACACCTGGGCCTCCATGGACAGCCGGTACTGGTTGCGCGACGGCTCCTGCGTGGGCGTCACGTTGACCAGCGTGCCGTGCATGCCCTTGTGCACGCGGAACGGATTCAGCAGCGCGGCGCCGCCCGAGCCGAACAGGTTCAGGTAGGCGAAGTCCTTCTCCATGAGAAGGCCCCACGTCAGTTCCAGCGTGAGCGTGGCGCCGGACTCGAGGCGCAGGAACGCGGTGGCCGAATCCTCGACCTCGCCCTTCTTGCTGCGGTGCACGCTCGCGGTGACCGCGCTGACCTTCGGACTGCCGAGCACCCACAGCGACAGGTCGAGCATCTGGAAGCCGAGGTCCATCACCACGCCGCCGCCGGACTCGCGCTTCTGGCGGCGCCACTCATCGGAGTCCCACTCGGTCTTCTGCCGAAGCCAGCCGGCCTTGGCCATGAAGATGTCGCCGAGATCGCCCTTGTCCACGAACTTGCGCAGCAGCTGCGCGTCGGCGCGGAAACGATGCTGCACGGCGCACATCAGGGTGCGGTCCGCCTTCTTCGCCGCCTTCACCATGGCCGCCGCCTCGTCGGCACTGCGCGCGAGCGGGCGCTCGCACAGCACGTGCTTGCCGGCGTCCAGCGCCGCCGACGCCATGGGGGCGTGCAGGAAGTTCGGCGTGCAGAGATCGACCACGTCCACGTCGTCGTCGGCGAGCAGGTCCTCGATGCGGCCGTACGCCTTCGGCACCGAGAACTTCTGCGCCACCCGCTGCGCCTTCTCGGGATCGTGGTCGCACAGCGCGACCAGTTCGAACCCCTCGGTCTTCTTGAGCGCGGGGATGTGGTTGATCTGCGCCGCAGCGCCCACCCCGACGAGCCCGATGCGGAGACTCTTCCTGGCCACGCGACCTCCCGGTGACATGCGCGCGCTCGCGCGCTTCCCTGCGCCTCGTGCGGACCGCGCCGGAGTGCCGGAGCACCCCGCGCGGAGCGTGCGCGCAAGCTAGTCATCGGCTCCCGCACCGTCAAGCTCGGGCGCGGTGCTTCCGGGCTGCAGTCCGTAGCGCCGGAGCTTCTTCAGCAGGCCCTGCCGGGACAGCCCGAGCGCGCGCGCCGCCTGGGTCTTGTTTCCGCGCGTGCGGCGCAGCGCTTCGCGCAGCCGGCGCTGCTCGAGCGCGCGCGTCTCGGCGTGCAGGCCGGCGCCCTCGGCCACGGCGCCGGCGAACGCCGGCTCCGGCCAGTGCTCGGGCAGCACGCGGTCGGTGGCGCCGCCCACGCGCACCGCGAACAGGCAGGCGTTCGCCAACTCGCGCACGTTGCCCGGCCAGGGGTGCCGCAGCAGCAGTTCGACGAGCGCCGGCGACAGCTGGGGCGGCGGTGCGCCGAGGCACCGGGCCGCGTCCTCCAGGAAGTGCCGCGCCAGCACCAGCACGTCGCCCGGGCGCTCGCGCAGCGACGGCAGCCGCAGCTGCACGGCGTTCAGGCGGAACCACAGGTCGGCGCGGAAGCGGCCGGCGGCGACGGCACGCTCGAGCGGTTGGTGCGTGGCGGCCACGAGCCGGACGTCGACCCGGCGCACGCGCACGTCGCCCACGCGACGCACCTCGCCCTCCTGCAGCACGCGCAGGAGCTTCATCTGCAGCAGTGCGCTCGCGTCCCCGATCTCGTCCAGGAACAGCGTGCCGCCGTCCGCGGACTCGAACAGCCCGGCCCGGTCGTGGATCGCCCCGGTGAACGCGCCCCGGGCGTGTCCGAACAGCTCGCTCTCGATCAGCGAGTCGGGCGTGGCGCCGCAGTTGTGCGCCACGAACGCCGCGCGCCGACGCGGGCTCAGCGCGTGCAGCGCCCGCGCGACCAGTTCCTTGCCCGAGCCGGTCTCGCCGTGCAGCAGCACCGGCAACCCGCTCGCGGCCACCGCCGGCAGCCGCTCGACCAGTTCGCGCCACGCCGCCGATTCCCCGACCAGATCCGGCGCCGGCATCTCGAGCGGCTCCCGCTCCCTGC